>JBCFBH010000021.1:0-27188 GCA_038562595.1 Anaerolineaceae bacterium | reverse complement strand
GCGTCCAGTAACGCCAGCGCCGACCTGCTGCGCTGTAGGATATTCAGGCGGGGGTCCGCTGGGCCAAATAAGGTTTTCGCTCTGGCAGGCGCTAATACCACTCCGTAGACGAGCGCCGCGCACAAGATCAGGATCAGCGCAACCAGAAAACTTGGGAACCGGGAACGCGGCTTTTTTCCTGTCATGCCAACTCTCCGCCAGTCTCTTGAGTATCAAGGTAGTCCTGCAACATTACCGCGGCAGCCAAATCATCAATCGGTTTTGCGCGTGTTTTACGGCTTACGCCGGCTTGAATGCGGATTTCAGCTGCTTTTTGGGAAGAATGGCTTTCGTCCCATGGGATTACGGGCAATTGGCAGATACCGCGCAGGGCTTCGACTAACCTCATGGCTGAGCGCGCTTTGGGGCCAACCTCTCCCTGAGCGTTCAACGGCATGCCCACCACAAGCGCGCCAACACCTTGTTCCTGTGCCAAATCAACGATCCTGCGGGCATCTTCGGACCTGGAAACATGGCGAAGGATGCTGAGCGGCCGGGCAAGAGTACCGGTTTCATCACTGATTGCGATCCCGATGCGAACTTCTCCAGGATCAACGGCAAGCACTTTGCTCATACAGCCTCCAGGCGCTTCTTGTCAAGTCCATCGGAAAATTATACAATAGTTTAAACCGAGCCAAAAAGGGAGAGAGAAAATGTTTATAGCATCACAAGTCCAAAGAGCTGCCATCTATCGAAATTCAGCCCGTGTGACCAGAATAGCAAGCGTCGAGCTGCAAAAGGGAAGAACACTTCTGGAATTTTCTGATTTGCCAGCTGAGCTTGTGCTGGAATCGGTGCGCGTGCGCGCTGCCGGCGTCCCTGGGACGAAGCTGGAAGGCTTTTCCTCAAAGTTGGTATACCATGAAAAAACCACAAAAGCTGAAATCCAGGCACTTGTGGAAGCGGTTGAAGGCCTGAACCAAAGCGTTCTGGCGCAGCAATCCCGGATAGCGGCGGTGCATGCCAGAATTGAACACCTGGATGGCTTGCTGAAGGAAACCCGCAGTTTTGCCTTCGGTCTCACGAACCAAAAGCTGACGATCGCCCAACATTTTGAAACCATTGCGGCAGTGGCTAATGAGAGGGAGAAAGCCCTCGCGGAGCGGTCAAAACTTCAGCTTGGTCTGATTGATTGGCAGAATCAGTTTGCCGCGAAAAAGAAAGAACTGGAGCAGGTAAATTCTCAACAGAATACCGCGTTCTACCAGATTGACCTTCCGGTGGTGATGGAAAACGACGGTGTCCTGAACCTTGAGTTGAGCTACCTGCAGCCTGGTTGTTACTGGGAACCAAATTATGATTTCTCTCTGCAGAAAGGTAAGTTGGAAATCCTGTATGCTGCCAGCGTGTCCCAGGAGAGCGGTGAAAATTGGCAGGATATTAATGTCGAACTGAGTACGGCGGAACCCCGAACGTACGCTGAATTACCTGAAATGGAAGCCTGGTACTTGCAGAAATATTTTCGGGTCGAAGCCCTGCCTGCCCGCGCAGGCCGGATGCGGAAAAACGTTGACGCAGTAGAGATGGCTTCCGCGCCACTCTCATTGAATATGTCTGAAGCTTCTTATCAAGAAGCGGAAATTGACACTTTTGGGGTAGCAGCCCGCTTCACCCTCACGCAAAAAGTAACGCTTCCCAGTCAGCCCTCCCCTTCCCGTTTTGTCATCTCGAACTTCACGCTGGATGTGGAAGAAGACCGCTTCTCAATTCCGCGGCTCTCAGAAGAGGTTTACCGCCGTGTCAAGCTGGTCAATACCAGCAAGCTGGTGTTCCTGCCAGGGAACGCGGCGTTATACGCGGACGACACATTTGTGGGGTCAGTAGCAATTCCGTTTATTCCTCAGGGAGGCGAGTATAGCTTGAATTTTGGCGTGGATGAACGTCTTGAGGTCAAACGGGAAATCATCAGACAATCGGCTGCAGGCAAATTCCTGCAGGATAAACGCCTCAGGAATTATGGGTATCAAATCACGATTACTAATCCAACGGACGAAGCGTTTTCTCTTGTCCTGCAGGATCAATTGCCCGTCTCCCTCCACGAAGAAATCAAGGTTCGATTGGATAAAGCGGAGCCAAACCCCGACAGCAAAGATGAACTGAATCGGATGACCTGGAACCTGACAATAGCGCCAAAATCGAAAAAGATCGTTCAGTTCCATTTCGTGGTGGAAGCACCTTCGGATATGGATATCCGCGGACTTCCCAGAAACTAAGCAGGGCAAAGGCGCTGGGCGGGCGGACCGCAGCATCTGCTCATAGCTGCAAAGGAGCACTCTATGGAATTAGCAGGAAAAACCGCATTGGTAACAGGCAGTGGTGTCCGCCTGGGAAAGGCAATTTCCCGCGCGCTGGCTGAAAATGGCTGCCAGCTTGTTCTGCATTACAACAGCTCTGCCGAGGGCTCCGAGGAAGTCAGAGCTTACGCCGCTTCGCTGGGCGTCAGAGCGCTGACATATCAGGCTGACCTGGCCGACCCGGAAGAACTGCGCGGGCTTGTTCGTTTTGGGACGACTGAATTTGACCATCTGGATATTCTGATTAATAATTCCGCGATTTACCTGCCCGGCAAAGGGATGGACACCACGCCGGAACTGCTGGAGAAGCAGTTCCGATTGAATCTCTTTGCTCCCGTACTGCTCATTCGCGAGTTCGCAGCGCAGCTCCCGGAAGGACAGCCCGGGAAAGTCGTGAACATCTCCGATTCCAAGGTATTCCGACATCAGCCGGACCATTTCGCCTATCGGCTCACCAAAGCGGCTGTGAACGAGATGACCCTGATGTTCGCGCTGGAGCTTGCGCCCCAAATTACTGTGAACGCGATTGCCCCGGGCGTGATGCTGTCGTTGGCAGGCCGGGAAGATACCGACATGCAAGCTTTGGCGGACCGACGCATCCCCCTCAAGCGCGTGGGCAGCCCCGAAATAATCGCTGAAAACGTCCTGCACATTCTCTGGCAAGACTTTATGACTGGAACGATTCTTCGCGTCGACGGCGGAGAAGGAATTTAATCCCGGACGGGCACCAGCAACCCGAGTTTATACCATTGCATGGTCTGCTGCCCGGATATCCCAAAGCGCTGACGGAGTTGCGGCGTGATCTTTTCTGCGTAGATTAACAAATCCTGAAGCCTGGGCAAGTCATAATACCTGGCGTGATAGTCGTGGTAGATGCCTTTTTTGCTCGCGCAGCACCAGGGCGCCAGCTCGAATGTCGTTTTATCGTCTACTCGAATGGGATTGCTTTCTGGCAAAGCGCCTTTTTCAGTTTCACAAATGATTTTGGCGTAAGTCTCAAGCTGGCTGTCCAGCGAAAAAGTCGCGCGTATTTTGGCCAGGCGCTCGCCAGTCACCCGAGTCCTCGCCCGCAGAATCCTGTCAGCCTCCGCGGCAGCGGCTCGCGCATCGCCGTAGTCCACCTTGCTGAGCAGGTCATCCGGCAGCTGGCTGCGGTGTACCCCCACTCTGGCAGCAATAGACGGCGTTCCGCACACCAGTGATTCATAGGCTACGTTCCCGAATGCTTCCACCATGTTCCCCAGGCAAAGAGTCAACTCCCCGGCTGAGTAATACCGCGCCATTTCAGCCTGGCTGACCCAGCCGTGGAAGATGAAGTTTTCCGTCAGTCCCCGTCTTTCCAGTTCCGCGTTTACTTGCGCGTGGAAACTGCTTTCGGCTTCCCCGTTCATCAGTTCCAGCCACTGCGGAACCAGCACCCTGAGATTGGCGTAGGCGTATTTGTTTCTGAGCAAATCCACTACCTCAATTGTTTCGAACAGCCCTTTGCCGGGTTCCGGTCGGTGCGGATGCAGCAGGATTCGCTGTCTGGTTGGGTCTAGCCCAAACTTCTCAAAGATCTGCCCGGGCTCAGCCGGGTGAAAAACCTCTGGATCCATGCCGTTCAGGACCACATGAATGCGTGAGGCGAGGTCGGGTAATACGCGTCCAGCCGAAGCCTTGAGCGTTTCCGCGGAAAAAGTGGAAACGGCAATGATAGCATCTGCCTGGCTGATGAAGGAGCCTAAAATGGATTCCGGGTAGAAATTATCCCGGAAGGAGCTGATGGTGGGGACGGAACTGTACAGGAATGGCAGCAAGAGTTCGCCATCGTGGATATAAAACCTATCCGCGTTGGGCAGTTCCTCGGCGATCCGTTCGCAAATTAAAGCCAAATCTGCCGGGGGGATGAGGTAGGGCTGCGGGAAGGGCAGATGGAAAGGTAAAATTGGTTTGACAAGGATCCTTTCGCCCAACTGGAAAATTTCCTGTCCGCCAACGGCTTCCGCGGCAAGCAGAACAATCTGGTGCCCCTGGTCCGCAAGGTAAGAGATCAGGCGCATAAGGTGCTTGGACGCGCCGCCTGTGATGCGGTCTGGAAAGACCGGGTTAATGGAAAAACAGACTATTTTCACAGAATTTCCTGATGGATGTACAATATTGCGGAGGTTGACATGGATAAAATCATCATCACTGATTTGCAGACCACCGGTATTATCGGTGTCAAACATCCTGAACGCGATAAACCGCAGATTCTGTTCATCAACTTAATCCTCTACCGGGACTTGCATCTTGCGGGTTTGACCGACAGAATTGTCGATACAGTCAGTTATTCGACCATTGCCCGGGCAGTGAGCGAACAGGTTTCCAACACCCAGTTTCACACGGTTGAAGCGCTTGCTGAGCACCTGAGCCAGTACCTGCTCCACAATTTTCCACTGCAAGCCGTTCGCATTCGCATTGAGAAACCTAAAAAGGTTTCTGACACAGCCCGCGTAGGAGTTGAAATATTCCGGCGGAAAAGCGCGGACTAAATTTTCAGCTCCGCCGAAATTCTATCCAGGAATTCCATCCGCGTGGAAATCTGCTCTCTAAACGCGCCGAGCATTTGCGAGGTTGTCATGCTGGCGTCCTGCTTCTTTACGCCGCGCATCATCATGCAAAGGTGCTTTCCTTCAGTCACCACGGCTACGCCCTTGGGGTGCAGCGTCTCCTGGATAAAATCCGCGATTTGGATTGTCATGCGTTCCTGTACCTGCAAACGCCGGGAAAACATCTCCACAATCCTGGGGATCTTTGAAAGGCCGATCACTTTCCCGGAAGGGATATACGCCACGTGTACGATGCCATAGAAGGGAAGCATGTGGTGTTCGCACATGCTGTAGAACTCGATCCCCCGCACAATGACCATCTCGTCGTAATCCACGGTAAACAAGGCGTTGTTGACCAGTTCCTCAGGGTTCATGCGGTACCCGGCCAGGATTTCACCGTAGGCTTTCGCCACGCGCGAAGGGGTCCTAAGAAGCCCCTCGCGCTCAGGATTTTCACCGATCCCTTCCAGTATTTTGGTTGTCGCCCTCTGGATCTTGTCAAGGTCCATATCAGTTTCGCAAAAAAGATCCGCTGCTTTGAATAAAGGTTTGTCACAGTCCATAGTTTCTCCTCCTGAATTTTAACCAAAAAGGCAGCCCGATGATAGGGCTGCCTAAATTTTAAACCAGATTACCCTACGATTGGATCAATTAATCCGTAGGTCCCATCGCGCCGCTTGTAGAGCACGTTAATCTTGTTGCTGTTGGCATTGTAGAACACAAAGAAATCTTCATGCCCAAGCAGCTGCAACTGTTCCAGCGCCTCCGCTTCGTCCATAGGGGTGAGCGTAAAGCTCTTCCGGCGCACAATCAAGGGCGCGGCTTCCTCTGCTGCTTCTTCGAAAGGCTCCGGAGTTTGTTCAACCGCGCCTTCAGGGCGGTGATCCCAGTGTTTGCCTTTAAAGCGCTCGATCTGGCGGGTCATCTTGTCGACCGTCGCATCAATGGCGGGAAAAATCCCGTCCGCGCGTTCTTCCGAGCGCAGGATAAACCCCTTTCCCCGGATTGTAATCTGAGCGATAAAGCGATCTGAAGCATTCCTGGCGGTCTTAGCGTATGCCAGGTCTACCCTGCAGTCCCCAATTTCGTTCAGAAATCTCTGCAATCTGGAAACTTTCTTTATGGTGTATTCGTGAATTTTGTCCGTGAGGTCTAAATCTTTCGTAAAAACATCGATTTTAAGTGTCATTGGCACCTCCTCTTGGTTATGACCAGATTATACCTTGTTTGGAGGCACAATATCAACCGCAACCTGATGGTCCAGGGCTTTGGCAAGGGTAAGTACCCACACAACGCCGCAACCGGCGCTGCGCAAGGCTTCCGCGGCGGCGTTTAAGGTGGCTCCCGTGGTGTAAACATCATCTACCAGCAGCACCCGCCTCCCACGGACAAGGAGTGGATCGGCAAGGAAGGCGCCCTGAACATTGGCTTTCCTCTCCGCGACGTTCAGGGGTACCTGGGATTTCGTGTCCCGGATCCGAGCCAACGCCTTGACGCGCAATGGAAGCCTCAGGCTGAGCGAAAGTGGAAATGCCAGTACGGCTGCCTGGTTGTACCCGCGCGCCTTGCGGCGTTTTTCATTCAGCGGGACGGGTACAACCATATCAAGCTGCCAATTTTCATCCTGCACCACCCTGGCCATCATCTCTGCTGCCGCGAGCGATAAGCCCAGGTCAGCCTTGTATTTGAGGTTCACGACGATTTCACGGATTACACCTTCATAACCGGCGAGGCTGCGTACTTCCTGATACGCTGGAGGATGGGAACGGCAGCGGGGGCAAATCCCTCCGCCTGGCAGGCTTCGTCCGCACTTAACACAGCTCTCCCGGCTGCTAAATTGAATTTTCTGGAGGCATTCGGGGCAAATTTGGTAGCCTTCAACGCCGCACCCCGCGCAGTTCGGCGGGAAAATCCAGTCGACGCAATTCCACAGCGCCTTATACCCGCTTAAAAGCAGTGTGTACTTATCCGCCATCGCTCTACTGCAAATTGGCGTTGTAAAACAGCTGGATAGCAGGCCAAAACAAAGAAAAGATTGTAAAGATAACAAGAAAGATGAGGATGACCAGCAGAACATACTCTACTGGACCCCAACCTTTAGGGGATTGTGAACGCATCAATTTCTCCGAAGGGCATACGAATGTATCATCAATTATAATTATATTTTAGAGTAACTTGAAAACGCTAAATAATCTGTTGTTATTTCCCTTGGATTACTGTATGATACAGAAGAATGGTCACTTTTCAGTACAAAAGGAGCAAAAATGAGTGATATTTTCGATAAAGTAGTCGGTGAACAGGATGCCTTCAAAAAGCTCATCGCGAAGATCCCAGGATTTAATGGCTATGTGGAACGCGGCGACCGCAGAATGTCCGATAAATTGCTGCGGGAGCAGGTGGCACTGGAGTTTGAAACCCAGTACCAACGTGTTTCCGGTCTTCAGCGGGATTTGATTTCCCAAGGCGGTCTGGCATATATTGACGACCTTGAGGCGGCAGCAATTAAGCTGCGCCAATTTATTGACCGCGTTCGCACCGCTTCCTATGGCTATGCCGGGATTTTTGATGCCGTCAAAATCAAAGAGGATGACCTGGCGCAGGTTTATCAATTCGACAACCAGCTGCTCAGCATGGGTGAGACAGTTGCCCACGCGCTTGATAACGTCGAAGCCTCCTTTGGCACTGACGGTCTCCCGGCGGCGATTAAGAACCTCATAACTGTCGCGCAGTCTTGCGTGGAAACCTTTAATAAGCGGTCAGATGTGCTGAAAGGCATCGCGGCGGCCTGATATTTGATATAGCATTCGATTTGGAGGAATTAAAATGACAAGAATTTTTGATGTTGTTGAATACCCAAGTGAGATGGCGGATGAAATCGTCCACCGCTTTCCGGAAACCGGAGTTGCTGACTTGCGCTTTGGCTCGCAGGTTATCGTCCGCGAATCGCAAAACGTAGTGTTCTTCCGCGATGGGCGCGCGTTGGATGTGTTAGGCCCCGGCCGGCACACCATCACCACCGCCAACGTTCCCCTGCTGACCGATTTTTTGGGCCAGGCTTTTGGCGGCCGAACACCTTTTACGGCTGAAGTCTACTATGTCTCCATGCGGGAATTCGCCGACCGAAAATGGGGCACCCCCCAACCGATTATTGTTCGTAATCCCGGGGTTGGTTTGGGTATCGCGCTGCTGCAAGGCTTCGGTACCTACAGCTTCCAGGTGAAAGATCCCCAGCAATTTGTTACCCAATTGGTCGGAGCACAGGGCGCTTACCGCACCTCGGACATCGAGACCCGCTTACGCACGATGCTGCTTTCCAAGCTGCAGGACGTGCTCGGAGAGACCACTTCCAAGAGCAGTGTACTCGAACTGATTGGCTTGACTGAAGAGTTGGGCGCCGCGGTTCGGGCGAAAGCCCAGGATGATTTTCTCGCCATCGGCTTGCTGCTCAAGTCCTTCTACATCGGCAACCTGAAACCCTCCGATAAATCCGCTGAAGAATTGCGTCAGATGGGTATGCTGGATATGCAAACTTACACCCAGCTGCAAGCTGCGGATGCGATGCGCGATGCTGCCCAGAATCCTGCGGGCGGTGCCGGCCTCACCGCCGGAATTGGAGCAGGAATGGGCATCGGCAATGTGCTCAGCAGCTCATTGGCGGGCATGTCCCAGGCGGGGCAGACTCCTGCAGCCGCTGGCACAGGCGCGGCCGCCACACCTGCCATACCTGATGTTATGACCCCTGCGGAAGCCGCGACATTCCTGAAAGTTTCGGAGGAAGATGTCCTGGCAGCCATCAACGCCGGTGATCTGAAGGCTCGCAAGATTGGCAGCGCTTTCCGAATCAGCAAAGATGCCCTGCAGGAATTCCTGAAAGGGTAGTTCACCCAGAAACACTCAACAGCCCGGGGAAACCGGGCTGTTTTCTTGCTACTTCGGGTAAAATTAGAGAAAAGCTCTACTGGAGTGCAATGAAACTTCACGAATACCAGGCAAAATTGTTTTTCGCTCGTGAAGGAATCCCCGTACCAAAATCCGGACTGGCTAATACCCCTATCGAAGCCCGACAGGTTGCTTCTGAGCTTGGATATCCTGTTGTTCTGAAGGCGCAGGTGCTTTCCGGAGGGCGCGGAAAAGCCGGCGGAATCCGGCTGGTCAGGAATGACAGCGAAATCGATTCGAATGCCAACCTGATTTTGAACAGCCAGATCCGCGGAATTCCCGTGCAGCGCCTGTTAGTTGAAAAAGCTGTTGATTTTTCCCAGGAATTCTATCTTGGCATTGTGAATGACCGTTCTCTGGCCAGACCAATCCTGATTCTCTCTTCCTCTGGCGGCATAGAAATTGAAGAAGTCGCTCAGACATTTCCAGAACATATCGAAAAAGCGGCGATTAATCCGTTGGTTGGTTTGCAGAATTATACTGTGCGCGCCCTTGCATCAAAGTTAGGAATTGATTCCGCGCTCTGGAAGCCGCTGCAGCAGATTTCCGCCTCGCTTTGGAAGCTATTCGATCGTCTGGATGCCACTCTTGTTGAAATCAATCCTCTCGCAGTAACTACTGAAGGGACATTGATGGCATTGGACGGGAAAATGACGATCGATGACAACGCGCTCTACCGTCAGAAAGATTTTCTCGAGTTGTCCGACCAGATTGTGGAGACGCCGACCGAGCAGGAAGCCCGCAAGTTCTGTCTGAACTATATTCAGCTGAATGGGAATATCGGGTGCATGGTCAACGGAGCTGGCCTGGCGATGGCGACCATGGACTGCATCCAGCAGGCAGGAAGTGAGCCTGCCAATTTCCTTGATATTGGCGGTGGCGCTACCGCTGATAAGGTGTCTGCCGCGCTTTCAATCATCATGAAGGACCCAAAAGTAAGCGCTGTCCTGATTAACATTTTCGGGGGAATTACACGCTGCGATGAGGTTGCCAAGGGACTGGCAGCTATCATCCCGGAAATGCCCAGAAGCATGCCAATCGTCGTACGTCTCGCAGGCACAAACGCTGAGGAGGGAAGAAAAATTCTGGAAGGATATCCCCAACTGCTCCAGGCAGATACATTAATGTCCGCCGCGGAAATCGCGGTTCGGGAGTCCAGACAGGTGCCAGCATGACAATCCTATTGAACGAAAACGCTCGAATCTTAGTCCAGGGGATTACCGGACGCGAAGGGCTCTATCACAGTGAACGCATGCAAGCCTACGCGAAAAACGTTGTGGCGGGCACCTCTCCCGGGCACGGCGGCGAGTGGGTGCTGGGGGATAAGGTGCCAGTTTTCGACACCGTACAAGATGCCAGGGAATCTACCCAGGCAGATACCAGCGTAATTTTTGTACCGGCATTCTCTGCCGCGGACGCGATCATGGAGTCGATTGAAGCAGAAATCAGATTGATCGTCTGTATTTCGGAAGGAATTCCGATCAAAGACATGCTGAGAGTCCGCGCCCTTTTGGAACATTCCGAAAGCCGGCTGATTGGTCCAAACTCGCCGGGAATCCTCTCCCCCGGGAAAGCAAAAGCCGGCATCATCCCGGGCTCCATCGCCATTCCAGGCCGCGTTGGCGTGGTTTCCCGCTCGGGAACGCTGACATATGAAGTGGTGCAGGCGCTCAAAGATTCCGGTGTCGGCGTTTCAACCTGCGTGGGCATCGGCGGAGACCCGATTGTGGGGACAAGTTTTGTGGAATGCCTTGATTTGTTTGAATCCGATCCACATACCGACCAGATTATCCTGATTGGCGAAATTGGCGGGAATGAAGAAGAACTGGCCGCTGAATTCATTCTGAACCAGGTGACGAAGCCGGTGTACGCCTATATAGCCGGCAGAACCGCTCCCGAAAACCGGCGCATGGGGCACGCCGGGGCGATCATTGAAGGCAAAACTGGTTCCGCGCGAAGCAAGATCGAAACGCTGCTGCGCGCAGGGGTTCAATTGTTTTCTTATCCGGAAGAAATCGCGGAGATAATCCGCATTTAACAAAAAAAGAGGAGCTCGAAGCTCCTCTTCGAAATTCAAGGATGATTACTTCTTGAGGGACTCAATCGCGGCAACCGCATCTTTGACAGAGCGGATTTCCCGGGCGGCTTCGTCCGAAATATTGATGTCAAATTTCTCGCAAAAGCCGTCAATCAGGAAGAACTGATCCATCGAGTCGGCTTTTAAGTCCTCGATAAACCGGGTCTCCGGAGTGATATTATCGCCGTCAATTTTCAGTACTTCAACAATAACTTCTTTTACAGCATTGAATGTGTCTTCCATGTGCACCTCTACCTCAAAGGATTTTGTTTATTGGTTTCCCATATTATAATGTCAATAATATAACACCTTTGTCAACCTATGGATGCAAATACCTCCCACAGAAAAGACGACCATCTCGATATAAACCTTAATAAGGACGTGTCTTCGGGCGTAACGAATGGGCTTGAGACCTTCAGCTTCCTTCACCAGGCGCTGCCTGAAATCAAGCTCTCGGAAGTTGATCTCTCCTTGAGCCTGTTTGGAAAGCGTCTGCGCGCGCCGCTGCTAATTTCCTCTATGACCGGCGGCAGTCCGAAAGCGGCACGCTACAATCAGCTCCTCGCCGCTGCGGCGCATGAGTTCGGTCTGGCTATGGGGGTTGGTTCCCAGCGGGCTGCTTTAGAAAACCCGGAATTGGCTGGAAGTTACGATGTGCGCGCTTACGCGCCGGACGCTCTCATCTTCGCCAATCTTGGCGCCGTGCAGTTGAATAAGGGCTACGGAATTGAAGAATGCCGGCGGGCAGTCAATATGATCCGGGCAGACGCTCTCATCCTGCATTTGAACCCCTTGCAGGAAGCCTTACAGCCGGAAGGAGACAGCGATTTCCGTGGATTGCTCGCTCGCATCGAAACCATATGTGAAGAACTCCCTGTACCGGTCATCGTAAAAGAAGTCGGATGGGGCATTAATGCCGCGCTCGCCAGGCGGCTTTTGGACGCTGGCGTTTCCGCCATTGATGTGGCCGGCGCCGGGGGAACTTCCTGGTCTCAGGTGGAAATGTACCGACAGACTGACCCCTTTCGCGCCAATATTGCTGCTGATTTCCGGGTATGGGGCATACCAACTGCCCGCTGCCTGCAAGATATCAAGGCAGAACTGCCACAAGCATTAATTTTTGCTTCTGGCGGTCTGCAGAATGGATTGGATATTGCCAAAACGCTTGCGCTTGGGGCAACGTTGGGTGGAATGGCAGGTCCGTTTATCCGCGCAGCGGATGTGGGATATACACGCCTGCGGGACCTCATCAAGGTAATTATTGAAGAAATTCGCATTTGTCTGTTTGCCTGCGGAAAAAGCGATTTGAACAGCTTTGACCGCTCTGTATTACTTCCGCCAGCAAAAAATCAGGTTTAAAGCAAAACATCCCCCGCTCTGTTTGGGGATGTTCGGTAACATCAAAGCGATTCATGTTGATTATGGTGCTGTTTGCTCGTTCTTTTCGAAATCAGCATCTGCAGCGCGGATGCGGAAAACGCTGATAAGCAGCGCCAGGGCAATCCACAGGTATGGTAAGCCAAAGCTGTCCATGCTGAAGCCTTCCATGACCACCGCGATGAGAAACAGCATTCCAACCAAACCGAACGCGCTCGCTTCCGGGTCTTTCTTTGCCCTCTCCAGTTGTTGAGCGGCATGTAGATGTGTGCTGAGCCAGGCGCAGAACAGCGAAAAGCCGGGAATACCCGTTTCAGCGAGCAGGCGCACCCACAGGTTCTTAGCGTTGGGAATAACATTGTCGCGGAAAAGGTATTCGATGACCTCAGGCAAGCCGTAACCAAATTCCGGTGTCAGCTGTGTGAAAAAGAAGCCGCTGCCGCCTAAACCCACCCCAAAAAACGGGCGCGAAAGAAAAACCTTGAAGGCTGTAAGCCAGTAAATCAGCCTCTCCGCAAAACTAAGCTGACTTGCCCACCCCAAAATGCCGAATTCGCGGTAGCGGTCAATGTCAAACAGGTCTTCCATGCGCGGATCAACGCGCGATAAAAATACCCCAAGCATGAGCACGATGAGCGCGAAAATGACCAGCAGGCTAAGCCAAAGGCCAAGCTTGGCAAGAAAGCGCCGGAAACCCTTGGTATGCGCGCCTGTTTTCAAATCTCGTTTATCCAGATAGCGATTCATCATCCTGTTGGCGGCGCGAAAGACCAGAAAAGCTGCCATTGCCAGCGTCGTCAGCCACCCAATTCTGCTGAAACTGAGAAACAGAACAAGCAGCCCCAAGCCCATCAGGACGTTTTCTACGCTTAGCAGACCGAAAAGCTTGCGGCGAAAAATTGAGTAACCCTTTACGGACAAGCCTATCCACAGGGGCAGATAAAGCGTATTAAGCTGGTTGGCCAGCCATGAAGGCTCGAACGCCACGCCGGTAACGCGCGCTTTATACAGCAAGCCGCTGCTGGAAATCATCGCCTGTAGGTCTTTCAAGAAAGGTGGATACTCTCCCAGGGCGTACCAAAATCCGGATTGCGCGAGCGAGGCAATGATAGTAAGCGCGCCCCCAAGGTAAATCCACTTCAGCGTATTTTTCAGGATGCGCTCTTCGGTCACAATGTTGACAGTGACCAGGTAGAAGGCTATCCCAAGCAGGATGGTGAGAATTCCTTCCAATGCGTTTTTCCAGACGGCCGCGCCGCGGAATGACTCAAACGGGATAAAAACCGCCAGCGCGGAGGAAAGAAGCGCGCTGAGGAAGAAAAGAAGCAGCGGCAAAGCCTGTCTCGGGACTGTCGGTTTTCTTAAAAAGTCCGGCAGAAAGAAGATTAGAACCAAAACCAATAAGAACACAGCGGAAAGCGGCGCAACCGAAGTCCCGCCCATGAGCTGCGCGAGTAGCGGAAAGCTGGTAAATGGCAGCGCAGCTAACAAGAGCGCCCAAAAAACGTCTTTCAGCCGCACGGCAAATTTAGGCTTCATCGTCTCTTTTTCGTTCCGGAGTGAGCTCTGCAAGGATAAGGCCGACCACCAGACCCGCCAGTGTTCCTCCCAGGATGAGCGCGCCTCTGGAATAGTACAGTGGTTCGTCTGGCAGCGCGGCAGGCTGATATTGGCTGACATTCAGCGCGACTGTCAGCCCGAGCGTTTTTGGACTTTCCGCGATGATGTCTTGTGCCAGGCGGTCCAGTTCGGCGCGGGTGCTTTCCGGAGTTAACGCGTTACAAAAAAGTGTTGGCGCTTTTGGCTGGGCGGTCAGACAATCGCGAATGCTGTTGTACTGCATTTTCGCGCTGGAAAGCTGAACCGCATGTTCATAGGCTTCACTCAAGCGGGCGTAGAGGATTTCCGCCCACTCGGAGGCAACGCGCGCTGCCAACTCGGGGTCGCGGTCGCGCACCTTGATGACTGTATTCATCAACTGCCGTTCCACGGATGCGCTTTTCTTCAGTTGTTCCAGCGTCAGCGCGTTCCCCTGGCTGGCTTCCTTTTCAATCAACGCGTCGACGACTTCCGGATGAAATACCAATTCACCGATGTGGTTGATTTCAGCATCCAGCATGATTTCGGTAATATTCGCGTCCTGGACCAATTCCAGGTTTGTGCTGACCAGCGCTCTGGCTTCGTAGACGGGCGGCAGCGCCAGGCTCAGCAAGGCGCCGAGCAGAGCCCCGGTAAGCATGCACACGAACACAAGCAGCCAGGGAAATAAACTCTTCCTGCTGAAAAGACGCAGGGAATAATCTTCCGGGTGAATGTCATTCCTTTTTTCTTTGTTCATCACTAATCCATTGGTTGTGCAGAGATGAGAAAGCCTGCAGAATATTTTAACACAACAGCCTGGCAGCTCTCGCGTTGGCGTCCGCTGACTGCTTGAGCGCATGCTTACGGGCAGGAGCTGATGAAATCCGGAATATTCGAGCGAAGGGTAAGTCCCTGTTCGGGTAGATACGCCGCAAACGCTTCCACATAAGCTTCCCTTTGGCAGCCCAGCACGATAATTTCTTTGCCGGCGTCAAGATACGTGAGGTCGTCGGTATCAAAGGAGAAGAATACTTCGGTCAATTCCGGGCGCAGAACGGTCAGGATGAGTCCCTCTTTTCCATTCAGCACAAAGTCCCTGTAACGCGGGTACAGCATTCTGCCTGAGAAAAGCAGCGCGGAATGCTTCTCCAATAGCTGCTCCGATTGCCCGACAAGCTCGCTATCCGCTCTCAAAAGAGGGCTCTCAAGGAGCGCCACTTTGCTCTCGTCTTGCGTCTGATGCGTGTAAAGGTCCGGAAAGCTTAGATTAATCAATGGAATTGCGCTCCCCATCAACAAAAGCAGCATTGCTAAACCGGTCAAGGGCAGCGGACGGCGTTTATGTTCCTTTTCTTGGTTCAAAGCCAGTTTCTGCTCCTCAGGAACTTCGCTGCGCAGATGTGCGCCATTCTCATAAATCAGGATAAGAGGCAGCAGGAAATAGAAATACAGCGTCCAATCCACCGGTAGAAGGTAGCGGCTGCCCGAAGTTCTCCCCAGGGCATTTGAGGCGTAATAGCCAAGATTTAACACAAGTGGAACCAACCCAGCCGCGCTGTTGTTTTTCCAGCTTGCGGCAATTCCAAGTCCAATCAAGGTCAAATTTAACGCAAAAGCGAACATGCTGGAGAGCGGCAACTCCCCGCGCCAACTGACGGGTTCCTCCCAATAGGGTAAATCCAGCACAGGGGTAATTTCCAGTGGGTAGATGGCAAAGGGCAGCGTAAATAGCGCTTTTATCTCATTATTGAGGAAGTGCCCCAGGGTAAACCCGGCGGCGCCAAGCCGCGCGCTCAACGGAGCCCCTTCACCAGGCTGAGTTTCTTCCGGGATTCCCGGCTTTTCACCCAGCAAACTGAGAGCATGCTGGTCAAGGCCTGTTGGCGCCAGCTCCTGCTCTTGCTGCTGAAATCTGGTTTGAATAACCGCGCTGATTTTGTAAGCGAAAGGGTCCGTGCCGTATTTTATGCGGGTGTATGCCAGCCACGGCCCCAATACCAGCAGAATTCCACACAAGAACAGGAGAGCCGAGCTCCAATACCGCTTCAGGTCCCGCCGATAGACCCACAGCGCGAAGAGCAGGATGGTCGGTATGAGCAGCAGTGGATTGGTGCGAACCATCACGGCCAACCCCAGCACCCCACCGGCAAGCAGAGCGGATGCACTCATTTTGTCCGGGCGTTTGAACCATGCCACCAACGCGATGGCCAGCAGCGCCATCAAAATCATGGTCGGAAATTCCGAAAGGTACAAGCGCGAGTTTGAGACTGAAATCTTGAATGTGGAAAAAATTGCGTTGTATTCTTTGGCGATAGAAAATAACGCGACGGAAAGTCCAAACAGGCGATTGTGGAGCTGTTTCCCAAGTAAATATAGCAACACCGGGAAGACAGCGAAGAAAATCATTTGCCAGCTGGTGACTGCCAGGTAGTTTTGACCGACAAATTTATGCAGCAGACCCAAAAAGAGCGCATAAAGCGGTTTTTCCGTAAAGTAAGGGTATTCCAAACCTTTCCCAATCAGCATGTACTGCCCGCCCAGGTCGGTCAGGGCTGCGTCGCTGTAAGGGTAAAAATCCTGGTTGGGCGGGAATTTTCCCTCTGCGAAGAAACTATTGGAAAACGGCGCCTGCTGCCAGAACCAGGCAGCTCCAGCAAAAAGAATGAGACAAGCCAGGAAATCGAGGAGTATTTCGCGTCTGTGGGGATTCTTGGCGGGCATCCTCGTGAGCAAACCGTAAAGGAAGATGCCAAAAAGCGCCAGCAAAAGGATTAGACCAAGCTGGTTCATGAGCACAGGCACTCCGGCCACGTTCCAATAGCGGTTGTCGGGCTCCAGCCCGATGCGCGTGCTCAGCGCCAGCAGCCATACCAACGCGAAGACTGCAAGGATAATTGCCGCCGGCTTCTTATAGCCCTGAGAGTACTTTTGCTCGCTGATAAAGAAGAATACCAAAAGAGCCTGCAGTGCCGCCAGGAAAAACCAGCGCCCCAACGGTTCAGCAATGCGGATTAAGAATGGGTTATCTGCACCCCAGACCAAAATAATAGCTGTGGTAGCAAGCAGGTAAATGGAAAGCCCGACCGGAAAAATCCAGGCGGAAAGTTTTCTTTCGGGGGAGAATAAGCCCTTGGTTTTTCCAATCAGGTTGATCGCGCCGGGAAGCCCGAAGAGCGCTGCGATGCCAATGATTGCTGCGCTCAGCGCGGCTGCAGCCCAAATCGCAAGAAAGGGGATAACTCCGGAGTGCGGGGCAAGCAGCTCGGAAATATTCGGCAGGGAAACACCTAAAAAAAGCAAACCTTCTATTCCTGTCAGAAAAAGCAAACATGCAGTGAAAAAATGTGGTTTTTTGATCGCAAAGTGCATTCCCGGCATCCTCACCAAATTAGCGCGCGTGGGTGCCGTAATTATACGGCAGGACGCCTACTTCGCCTAACAAGACCATTTCGGGGAGGCGCGGACTTCCGATTTGCCGTAAAACCTGACTTGTCAAAACGAAGTTCAACCGGATGTTCGCGCCTTTGTTACAATAGCGTTGGAGGGCTTATGGCGCGAATTCGTTTTATATCACAATCTCTGCTTCAGGTTGGAAATATTCTCGGTGAATGCCCGCTCTGGCATCCGCGTGAAAACGCGCTGTATTGGTTGGATATTGACGCGGGTTTGCTGCAGCGTTATAAACCTGCCTCCCAGCAGCTTGAAGTCTTCGACCTGGGAAAACGTGCCGGGAGCTTTGGATTTCGAAAGGATGGTGGGCTCGTCCTCGCGACGGAAACCGGATTTGCGTATTGGAATGAACAGGACGGCCTCTCCGAGGATTTTGCGCCTGTCTACCTTCCTACCAGCCGGAATATGATGAATGACGGACGCGTGGACAATCAGGGCCGCTTTTGGGCAGGCAGCAAAGGTCCCGCTGGTTCTTCTTCCCTCTTTTGTCTCAACGCGGATGAGTCGTATACCCGGATGCTGGATAAACTTACAATCTCCAACGGCATCGATTGGAGCCCGGACGGCAGGTATTGTTACTTTACTGACTCAGGCGAACAAGCGATTTATCGTTTTGAATTTCTCCACGGTCAGCTACGCGAAAAGAAAGTGTTTTTCTCCACTCTATCCTCGCGCCAACCCGGCACCCCGGACGGTCTGTGCCTGGATGCCGCCGGGAATATCTGGTCAGCGATTTGGGATGGCTCTAAGCTTATCCAGCTGTCACGAGAAGCCGAAATCCTGCAGCAAATTTACCTGCCGGTTAGCAGGCCGACCTCGCTCACATTTGGCGGGTCGGACCTGCGGGATTTGTATATCACGTCCGCCTCGGTAGAACTAAGCCCGGAGCAGCTTGGCAACCAGGCGCAGGCAGGGGACCTTTTCTGCTGCCGAGTGGCAATTCCGGGCAGACCGCCGCATTTCTTTGCCGGCTGAGGCCGCCCGTGCTCGGTTAATCTTCCTCTTCTTCCCCGGTTTTCTCAAAGCGCAGCCTGTCGTGCGTTTGCAGAATGCGTTTGCGCATGCGCAGGCTCTGCGGCGTGACTTCCAGGAGCTCGTCCGGTCCAATGTATTCGATCATTTCATCCAGGCTGAGCACACGCGGCGGATTCAAGCGGTCTTCCAGGTCGCGGATCGACTGGCGCATATTCGTCAGGTGCTTTTTCTTGGCAACGTTAATGGATAAATCCTGCGGACGCGGGGTTTCCCCTACCAACATGCCTTCGTAGATTGCTGCGCCGGGGCCCACGAACAATTGCCCGCGTTCCTCCGCGTTCCGCAGCCCGAAGGTGGTGGTCACGCCTGTTTCCCGCGCGACGATTGAGCTGGACTGCTTGGTCTCTATAACGCCTTCCAGCGGTTGCAGACCGGAGTAAAAGCTGTTCAATACTCCCTTCCCACGCGTAACTGTCAGGAATTTGTACCGAAAACCCAACAGTCCTCTGGTGGGCATTGTGTAAATCAGGTGCACGGTGTTGTCCGGATTATTGGTCATGTTGGTCATTCTTCCGCGGCGTTCACCCAGCATTTCCACGACCGCGCCGACATATTCCGCGTCAACGTCTACATGCACTTCTTCAAACGGTTCATACTTGCTCCCGTCCGAACCGACAACAACAATTGCTTCCGGTCGGGAAACCTGGAATTCATAGCCCTCCCGGCGCATAGTTTCAATCAGAATTCCCAGGTGCAGCTCGCCGCGCCCGGAAACGAGGAAGACATCTTTGCTCTCGGTCTGTTCAACGCGCAAGGCGATATTGGTTCTCAGCTCATCCTGCAGACGCTCCCAAAGTTTGCGTGAGGTGCTCCATTTCCCCTCCTGACCGGAAAAAGGAGAGGTGTTCACACCGAAGGTCATCTGGACAGTTGGCTGCTGAACCGTGATTACCGGCAAGGCCGCCGGAAATTCTGCGTCCGCCAGGGTTTCCCCGATCTGAATGTCCTTCAAGCCTCCGATTGTGATGATCTCACCGGCCTCAACCGTCTGAACGGGAACTTTGTCCAGGCCCTGGAATTCAAACACGTAACGCGCCTGGATTTTTTCCATGCTGCCGTCATGTTTGATCCGCATTAAGTTTTGCCCGCTTGTGAGTGTTCCCGCATGAATTCTGCCGGAAGCGGTAACGCCGCTGTATTCGTCATACCCCAGGTTTGTGACCAACATCTGGAAGGGCGCTTCAACGTCCACCATAGGACCGGGCACGCTCTCCAGAATACACTCAAACAGAACATGGAGGTCTTCATCCAATTCAGGGGTCAGACCAGCTTTGCCTTCCAGGCCGTTGGCGTAAATGATGGGAAAATCGGCCAGTTCCTCGCTCGCGCCCAGCTCGATGAATAAATCAAAGGTACCGTTTAATGACCTGTCTGCATCCGCGTCTCTACGATCGAGCTTATTAATCACAACAATCGTCCGCAGATTTTTCGCGATGGCTTGCTTCAGTACAAAACGGGTTTGCGGCTTGGGTCCTTCTGCGGCGTCTACCAACAACAGCACGCCGTCCACCATGTTCATGATGCGTTCCACTTCCCCGCCAAAATCCGCATGCCCGGGAGTGTCAACGATGTTAATTTTCACGAGCTCGCCAGTTTTGGGGTTTGGGATTGTAATCGCAGTGTTTTTTGCCAGAATGGTGATGCCCCGCTCGCGCTCCAGGTCGTTGGAATCCATGATGCGTTCCTGCACCTTTTGGTTGGCACGGAAAATCTTTGCCTGTTTCAGCATTGAATCTATCAGGGTGGTCTTCCCGTGGTCTACGTGCGCGATAATCGCGACATTTCGGATGTTTTTTCGTTCAGTCAGCATAATTTCCTTTTCAGTAAGCCAAAAAAGAACCCGGCGAACCGGGTTCTTCGAGCCTAAATTCCTATCACGCCGTAAAAATACGGCGGTTTCTCTACCGGTTTATCTACAATTTTCACAGCTTTTTTCAGGCGCTCTTTTGCCAGCTGCAGTTTGCGTGGGTCGTTGGCATGAATTTCAAACAAAACCTGCCCCTTGGACACAGAATCCCCGACCTTAACCCTGACCATGATGCCAACAGCCGGGTCAATCTGGTCGCCTTTTTGTTCTCTGCCAGCGCCAAGCATCACCGAAGTTTCACCGACCTCTTTCGCGTCCACGACCTCCGCCCAGCCTTCTTCCCCGGCATAAACCGGTTCAACGAAAGCCGCGCTGGGAAGTTTGGCAAGGTCATCGATGTAACTTACATCCCCACCCTGGGCCAATACGAGCTCGCGCAGTTTCGCGAAACCGCTCCCATCGCTGATAGCTTTTTCCACCAGCGCCA
Source organism: Anaerolineaceae bacterium (assembly GCA_038562595.1). Classification (GTDB taxonomy): domain Bacteria; phylum Chloroflexota; class Anaerolineae; order Anaerolineales; family Anaerolineaceae; genus Mesolinea. The sequence goes on along the minus strand of JBCFBH010000021.1, from coordinate 6,532 downwards.
CGCCTTCGGGAATGTCTTTGGCGATATTCCCAAGAATGAGCATATACGCTGCCAAATGCAGGCAGTGGTAGCGGTAATCTTCCGGACCCTCACCGTGCAGCATATCCACCGCTTCTTTAAGTTCCAGCGCATTCCCTACCGCGCTTCCCAGAGGTTGATCCATCGGTGAGAGCACCGCGATAACGCGCCTGCCGCTCAATTTACCAATAGATACCATAACCTCCGCAAGCTGGGTGGCTTCCTGCAGAGTGCGCATGAAAGCGCCCTGCCCGACCTTCACGTCGAGCACGATCGCGTGCGCGCCGGCGGCAATTTTCTTACTCATCACAGACGAAGCAATGAGCGGAATGGACTGCACCGTTCCGGTCACGTCCCGCAGGGCATAAAGTTTGCCATCCGCAGGCGCCAGGTCCGCGCTTTGCCCGGTCAGAACAATGCCGTGCTCTTTTAATTGCTGAAGAAACTGCTGCGTGGAGAGGTCCGACTGATAGCCGGGGATAGACTCCAGCTTATCAATGGTTCCGCCGCTGAAACCAAGCCCTCTGCCGGACATTTTGCCGACAGGCAGCCCACAAACGGCTACCAAAGGCGCCACCGTCAGCGTGGTCTTATCACCAACGCCGCCAGTGGAGTGTTTGTCAACTGCAATCTCTACCGCCTGGCTGAGGTCAAGCATGTCTCCGGAATGCGCCATTGCCAGGGTCAGATCCGTGATTTCCTGGTCCGTCATTCCGTTTAAAAGCACCGCCATAGCCCAGGCGGACATCTGATAGTCGGGGATCAAGCCCTTGGTATAGTGTTCGATGAGGAAATCAATTTCAGACTTGCTGAGGATTTCGTGATCGCGTTTTTTGATGATAAGGTCTACGGCGCGCATTTAGCCAGGTTTTTCTCTGTGTATTCTATCGGTTTGGGAACACGCAAACCTTGCGGTTTGGTTCCTCCCCGGTAGATTCCGTGCTCACGTTCTCGTTCTTGCGCAGTTCCATATGAATAATCCTGCGTTCGTTCGCGGGCATGGGTTCAAGGTACTGCTTTCTGCCGGTGGCAAGCACCTGATCAGCAGTGCGGCGGGCAAGTTTTTGGAGTTCGGTCTGCCGGCGCAAGCGATAATGCTGAACATCGACCTGAACAGGAATCCAGTAGCTCGTTTTGTGGCTCACCATCAGGCTGAGCAGATACTGTAAAGCGTTCAAAGTTTCCGCTTTTCGACCGATCAGATAGCTCAGGTCGTCACCTTCGATATTGGCGAGGACAACAGGTTTTTCTTCCGGGTCAGTTTCCGCGTAAGAGACTGTCACATTCGCCCGGATGCCCATTTTCTTCAGCAGCTCAACCAATGTATCCCGGACAACTGTCTGGTCCGCGTTGGGTTCTGCGCCAGTTTCAAGCGTTTCGGCCGCTATGTCGGTTTTTTCACTGGGTCTCGAAGGCGGGTTGGATTCGGACGCTTTGGGGGAAAGCGCTTCTTGTAATTTCACAATCAGACGCACGCGCGCCTGGCGCGTGGCAAACCGAAACAAATTGCGCTTGCCTTTATCCAACACTTCCACATCCACTGCGTCCCTGGTCAAACCCAAATCGGACAGCCCTTTTTCCACCGCCTCTTCAATAGACGGTGCAATTACCTCCAATATGGTTTTTTCTTCGGCCATTTTGTCACTCTACAGTTCTCCCGGATTTCCCTCCGGGGCTTATTTTTTGCGCTTATACTGCGGCCTCTGCTGTTTGACTGCGGCGCGGGCTGAAGGTTTGGATGTCGGTTTTGGAGCCTCAGGCTCTTCTTCTTCTTCGTCATCCACTTCCGGAATTACGACCGCCGGGATGGCAGGGGACCTCGGTTTTTTGCTTTTAACAAATGGTAAAATCTTGGACCAGTCCGCGCGCCCTTGCGCGGAATACTGCACCACGGTCGCAACGTTGCTGACCAGGAAGTACAACGCCAAACCGGAAGCCAGGGAGTAAGCCATCCAGCCCATCAGGACTGGCATATAGATATTCAGACTTTTGGTCATCGCGGCTGCCTGGTCTCCCGCGCCGGTGCTCGGGGCTTCCATTACTTTGCTCTGCAGCCAGGTAGTTGCCACAACGATAATCGCTAATATCGGAATTTGAATCCCCATAAGTGGAAGACGTTCCGGTTGTCCGAGATCCATCCAGAGGAAACGGTTCTGAATCGGCAGAATCTTGGTCGCGTCAAGGAAAGGATAAACCAGCCGTTCCAGCTTCAATACCTCAAGCGGCGTGGCTGCCATTGCCTTGATGATACTCTGATAGAGACCGATAATGATCGGGAATTGGATAAGTGTGGGAAGGCAGGAGCCGAAAGGACTGACCCCCATCTCCCTGTAAAGCTTCATCTGCTCTTCTGCCAGTTTTTCCCGGTTATCGCGGTACTTCTCCATCATTTTTTTGTAGCGCGGGTCGCTTTGCAGGTCCTGCATCGCGCTCGTTTGCTTGATCTGTCTCGCAGTAAGGGGGTAGGTAACCAGCTTAATCAGCAAGGTAAACAGGATGATGGCAACACCAAAGTTGTTCACCACCATGGTGATTGCCAGCAAAACATTGGTAAAAGGTTGAATGATCAGCGTATCCCACATGGGAATCGTTCTCCTTAATTCGCGGGGGTGAAAGACCAGACCGGATTGCCGGCCAGATCATAAGCCTGAAGCAGCGCCTGACCCTTAGTGACAGCCACGACGATTTTGTCCGCGCTGACAACAGGCGTAGTGTACAGATTTCCATCCAGGGTTCGTGTCCATAACGGGGTGCGGTCGGCAAGTTTATACGCCCGCAGGTCGCCCTTTTCAAGCGCAATCACGAATGAGTCCTCCAGCGGCAGAATACCGGCTACGGTTTCTCCGCCTGCATCCAGGGTCCACTCGACAGTTCCACTTGCAGGATTCAGCGCGAAAACCTTGCCGCTTTCGTCCGCGAAGAGCAGGCTTTCACCCACCAACACCGGAGCGGCATAAATCGGGGTAATTTCGCCATTTTCTCCAAAGGTCCAATTCACCTTGCCGGTTTTGCTGTCAATGCTCAGCATCTCGTTGCCCAGCGAGCCAACGAAAAGAGAACCGCTGGCAGGGTCGTATGCTGGCGCGGCAATCAAGGCACCCTTCAGGACGCTGACCCATTGCTGTTCTCCGGTTTCGAGATCCAGCGACAGTAGATTGTGGTCAAGTCCGGCGACAATCACGGAATCTTCAAGAATGAGAGGCTCAGCGATAAATCCGAACTCACCACTGTATTTCCATTTGAGGGAACCATCCGGGTTGAGCGCGTACACATTCCGATCGCTGCTCGGCGCAACAATGACATCGCCATTCGTGGCAGCTTTTGCCTGAAACCAACCTTTTCCTTCTGCGAAGCTCCATGTTTCTGAGCCGTTCGCCGCGTCCAGCTTGTGGAATTTGTTGGCAAGGTCGCCGATAAAGACGCTGCCCTCGTGCAGGAGCGGCGGCGCGTAAATGACCACCTGCGCCGAACCGGCAGCAGGATAACGCCAGAGCTCTGTTCCAGCTTTGTTATCGACTTTGTAAACATGCTGCAAATAAGAAACGTAGACAGCGTCTTCATCCGCGCTCAGCCCGGGCGCGCTCTCCGCGCGCGGACCCATAGCGCAGCCTGCCAATAACGCTGCTGAAATCAGAAAGAGCAGGATAATTTTAACCAATGGTTTTTTCATACTTCTCCAGTTTAAGGAACAGGGTCGTAACCGCCCTCGTTAAAGGGATTGCAGCGGACGATCCGTTTTATCGCCATCCAGGAGCCTTTCAAGGCGCCGTACCGGTAAACTGCCTGGTAGCCGTAGTGCGAACAGGTAGGGTAATACCGGCAGGTTCCCGGTGGAAGTGCCGGGGAAACAATTATCTGATAGGCTCGAATTAATAAAAGTACGAATATCCGGGGAATGTTCGTAAGCCTAAAAGGCAGGTCCCTAATTCGGGGATCTGAATGTTCATGTTTATTTGTCTTTACAGGTTGATCAAGCATTATCATCTCTGTTGATTAACCCGGCCTTCACGAGTAAGCTGTGAACTGCCTGATCAATCTCAATCGGTTCTGCATCAAGAAGGCGTTTTCGCGCGATCAATAAGATGTCAAAACCCTGCCGCAGTTCGCCTGAGAAGCGGTTCAAGCGAGCGCGCAGGACTCGTTTGCAGCGGTTGCGCTGAACCGCGCCCCCCACTGACCTGCTCGCGATAATTGCCGCGCGTGTTTCGTCCGAATCATTTCGCGCGGCAACCAGAACCAGCCTACCATTTGAATAAGAATTCCCGTTTCGTCTTACAGACTGGATATCCTGTGAACTTCTCAGCGGAATGTATGGCTGACTCAAAGATACCCGGATGTTCAAACTTTCGTACTCAGTGGCTTACCAATGAATACGTTTGGTGTGGTTGTTCGCCTTAGGGGCTAATTGATGGCGGCCGCGTAAACGGCGGCGCTTCAATACTTGCTGGCCGTCTTTTGTGGACATGCGTTTACGGAAGCCGTGCACACGAAGGCGATGTTTAACTTTTGGTTGATAAGTGCGTTTGGTCATTTTTTCCTCTCAAAACTCCCGCCGTCAGGTTTCTCGGCCGGAGAGAATATGCAATTAACCTTTAGATTTTACACGATTAATATCAGAAGCGTCAAGCAAAATGGCCCCCAATTTCAGAGCCGGCTGGTCCATAATTTCAGCGTCGGCTTCTGGGGAAACTAACAGGCTTTTGTCCGGGGAAACCTCATTCAGGTCGCCAGCCATCAATATCCCGGCGCTCGAAACCCCACTGATCAGGGCGCAACTTATGGTATTTGTAAGGTCTTTCGCGCTCTTGGTCTGAACGCGGAAATAATCCCGGGTGAAACCGCTGTAAATATCATTCCGCTTGTTCTCCCACAGGATTTCTTCCCATCCGCCGACTTTTTCCGCCTGCTTTTTGGCTGCCTTTGCCAGCAATATTTCCCGTAGGATTTCACTGCGTTCTCGCGCGCGTATCTCCTGAACTTTGTCTTTCATGCGCGCTGCGGCAGTACCTGGCATCGGCGAAAACTTGAAGACATGCCCACCGGCGAAGTCCATTTGCTCCACAAAAACACGGCTTTCGTCAAATAATTCCTCATCCTCACCCGGGAAGCCGCACAGGATATCTGTTGTAACGGCCATGCCTGGAACTGTTTCCTGGATTTTGTGCATCAAGTCCCGAAAATCAGCCGCACTGAACGGCCGCGCCATTCTCTTCAGGATGCTCTCGCTGCCGCTCTGAAGCGGAAGGTGCAGATGTGGGCTCAGGCGCGGGTTTTCAAAACACTTCAGCAGGGTTTCGTCCACATCCCAGGGTTCAATGGAAGAAATGCGGATACGCGGTATGCTGGTATTTTGCAGCAGGCTTTCCACCAGCTGCGCGATGCGCAATTCTCCGTTCGGAAGGTCCTTTCCCCAGGAACCAATCTGCACCCCGGTAAGTACAATTTCTTTGGTGCCGGCCGCTTCAGCTTGCTGAGCCTGCTGGATAACTTCCTGAACCTGCACGCTCCTGGACTTTCCTCTGGCGATGCGGGTAAGGCAATAGGTACAAAAGTTGTCACAGCCGTCTTGTACCTTGATGAAACTGCGCGTCCGCGAGCGAGGTCCCAATTCAGGTTTTGCGGCTTGGAAAGCGCCCTTGTCAGAGTGGCTGCGACCGCTGACAAGCAGCGGCAGCGCATCTTTCTGGTTATTCGGGATTGCACTCTGTTCGCCAAGCAACAAAATGGCTTGTTCTTCAAAAGCGGAGACGTAGCAGCCTGTCGCGACAACGGTCGCGCCGGTTTCGCGTTGATAATGCCGGATGGTTTTGCGGGAATCCGCGCAAGCTTTCGCCGTTACGCAGCAGGTGTTGACGATAATTGTGTCCGCAGCGGACGGATCGCTCACAACTTCCTCTCCGCGCGCGATAAATTCCAGCGCCAGTTTCTCAATCTCACTTTGGTTGAGACGGCAGCCGACCATGTCCAGAAAAATTTTCATTTATTTTTTCGTGATTGAAAAATTCGTAAACAGGACAGAAGCCCCGCCGTCTTCGCTCGTTTCAACCAGCATGCCGGCCTCCCCAGCCTTGAAAGTGTCATCTCTGACAGTATGCAGCGTGTTTCCATTCACGCGCAGGCTGAGTTGGTTACCTGCGCAAAGCGCGCTGATTTGGTTCCACCCGTCGGCCTGGGCGATCGTATCTGAGTAGACAAACTGTTCCATTCCGAGCAAGGTATTTTCACCATCAATCACCCGGAAAACAGCATAATACCCATCGCTGCTGATTAAAAAGCTGTAGAAATTCCCGGCATCCTGATAACGGCAGATCAGACCGAAATTCGTATCCAGCGCTCCGCTGATGTGCTTGGCAGTCACCGCGACCTCAACATCCTTAAAGCGCAGCCCCGGGACGGACCAGGAACGTCCATTTGCGGTTTTCAGCGAAATAATGTACGCGCTGTCCGAGGAGCCTTTTAGCTCATAAATGTCATTTACGTGTTCCCACCCGGTCGTCTGGTCAGAAAAATCGTC
>JBCFBH010000104.1:0-3135 GCA_038562595.1 Anaerolineaceae bacterium | reverse complement strand
GGTAAGCGATTGTGTCCTGCAGGCCGCAGCTCACCAGGATGTCCCGAATGCGCTCTTCCATGTCCAGGCGGGGGCTGCCTGTCTGGGCTGGCAGCTCAGCGGAAAGCCTGGTAGCGGGCAGGCGGTCGTAGCCGTACACGCGGCTGATTTCCTCGATGAGGTTGGCTTTTCCGATGATGCCTTCGCCAATGTCCAGGCGCGTAGGGGGTGTTTGCGCGTTCAGCTGCCCGCCCTCAATCTGGCAGCGGAAGCCGAGGCGGGTAAGGATGTCCGCGGCTTCTTCCAACGGGATGGAGGCGCCGATCGCGGAGATGATTTCCTCTTCGCTCAGGCTCACCAACGGATCCACTTGGGCGCGGGCATAGGCGTCCAAAACTCCGTCTACTAAGGTTCCACCGGTCCACTCAGCCATGCGCTTCAGGCACAGGCTCAGGGCGTATTCCGCCAGAGCGGGGTGCACGCCGCGGCTGAAGCGCCAACCGGCTTCGCTGACGATCCTGATCTGGCTGATGGTCTTGCGGATATTGATGAAATTCCAGGAGGCAGCTTCCAACAGGACGCGCGAGCTGCCGGCATGAATGCCCGTCTCGCTGCCGCCCATCACGCCGGCCAGTGAGAGCGGACCGGCGCTGTCGCTTACCAGTTCCATTGTCTCATCCAGGGTGTGGGTGTTGCCGTCCAGGGTGGTCAATTTCTCCCCCTTGGAGGCGACGCGCGTGATAATCGCGGGTTTGCTGCCGCCTGCGCGCTGAACAAGCAGGTCGTAATCAAAGGCGTGCAGGGGTTCGCCGGTGTCCAGCATGGTGTAGTTGGTGGCATCCACCAGCGCGTCAATCGGACGCATGCCAGCCAGGCTTAAGCGGCGCTGCACCCAGTACGGGCTGGGCTTGGGTTTGGCATCTTCAATCATCCCAAGCATGAAGCGCGGGTTAAGCTCCGGGTCGCGCACTTCCAGGCTGACCAACTCACCCAGGCGCGCGCCGCGCGTAAGCGCAATGCCTTCCGGTTCGCGCAGCTCGCGTTTGGTCACCGCGGCCAGCTCGCGCGCGATGCCGATGATGGACGCGTCCCGCACCATATTGGGCAGGATGGAAATATCAAAGACCGCGTCGCCCATATAATCCGCCAGGGGCATGCCCACCGGCGCGTCGCGGTCCAGGATGATTACGCCGTCGTGTTCCTCGGAGATGCCCAGTTCTTTTTCCGAGCAAATCATGGAGAAGGACTCAATGCCGCGTATGACGGCGCGCTTTAATTTGGTCAGCACCTGCCCAGGCTGGTGCCCATCATAGAGCTGCGCGCCTTCGCGCGCGTAGGCAACCTTAAGCGGCTCTTCCAGCGGACCAATGCCTTTGTACGGATACAAATTGGGAGCGCCGGTCAGGATAATCATTTCCTTTGCGCCGTCGTTCAGGCGGCAAAGGACCAGTTTATCGGCGTTCGGGTGCGGCAGGACTTCATCCACGCGCGCGACCACAAACTTCTCCGCGTCCCAGGGGAGGCCTTCGTACTTGAATTCGTGTTTTTGGCCTTCTGGTTTGGGCAGACCCACCAGCAGAATGCCGTCCACTTCCAGGCCGGTCATGGTGAGCTTGCGGGCAATCTCTTCGATGCTGAACCCGTCCAGATTGACGTAATCCTTAATCCAACTCAGGGGTGCTTTCATATGTCCTCCTCCCGGGCTTAAAATTGTTCCAGAAAACGCACATCGTTGTTGCGAAAGTGGCGGATGTCATCCACGCGGTAGCGCATCAGCGTGGAGCGATCGATGCCCATGCCGGCAGCGAAGCCGGAGAAAACAGCCGGGTCGTAACCGCCGTATTCCAGCACGGTAGGGTGCACCATGCCGCAGCCCAGAATTTCCAGCCAGCCGCTGCCCTTGCACACGCCGCAGCCCTTGCCGCCGCAGACAAAGCATTCCACGTCCATTTCAGCGCTCGGCTCGGTGAAGGGGAAATGAGAGGGGCGCAGGCGAGTGCGGGCGTCTTTGCCAAAGGTGCGCGCTGCAAAATCGTTCAGTGTGCCTTTCATATCCGCGAAGGTGATGCCCTTGCCGACCACCAGCACTTCCACCTGTAGGAATTCAATCTCGGAGCGCGCGGTGAGCTGTTCGTAGCGCATGGTTGTTCCCGGCAAAATGGCGCGGATGGCTTCCGGGGCGCGTTCGCGCATGATATGAATCTGACCTGGGGAGGTGTGCGTGCGCAGAAGAACGCCTTCCTTTTCCGTGTAGAAGGTATCCCACATATCCCGGGCGGGATGGTAGGGCGGCATGTTCAGAAAAGTGAAGTTGAAATCATCGCTTTCTACTTCTGGAGAACGGTAGACCTGGAAGCCCATATCCCCAAACACGCGGCAAATTTCCCGCAGGGTCTGGTTGAGTGGGTGCAGCCTGCCGCGGCGCACAGCGCGGCCGGGCAGCGTGACGTCCAGGCGTTCGTTTTCCACTGCCTGGGCGAGTGCGCGCTGGCGCATTGCTTCTTTTTTGGCGCTGTACGCGCCTTCAAGGGCGAGCTTGACCGCGTTGGCGCTTTTCCCGATGAGTGGTCGTTCCTCTTTGGAAGAGCTCCCTAAAGCAGAAAAGGCTTGCATCACCGGGGAGGATTTGCCCAGGTGGGCCAGGCGCCAGGCTTCCAGCTCGGCTTCCGTTTTTGCTTCTTCCAGCCCGGCAAGGGCTGTATTTTTTTCGTGTTCCAGTTGTTCCAGCAGTGACATATTCCACCTCATAAAATTATTCCGGCAGGCAACAAAAAAACCCGCCCGGTCAAGGGACGGGCAGGCGTGCCGCGGTACCACCCTTGTTGGCTGCTGTTCGCAGCCCGCTCAAGGTTTTCTGTAACGGGAAAGCCCGGTGCGGACTACTGGTGGTTCACCCGCACAACTCCCGAGGGAACTTCTTCCACCTTTTGCCAGGTTCCGCTTCCAGTCTGCGGCGGAACGTCCCTGTTGGGTCCGGATGGGCTACTTTCCTCGTTCACAGTTGATGTGCTAATTATAAGTTTTCAGAGGGGCTTGTCAAGTGAATGAATGGGTTCAATACATATGAGACGATTATGGGATTAAGCCAGGGTGGTAACGTTGAATATACTGTTTCGGGGTCAGATTGTCCAGAGCGCGGTGTGGGCGAATGTTGTT
>JBCFBH010000103.1:0-3141 GCA_038562595.1 Anaerolineaceae bacterium | reverse complement strand
CCCTTCCAAGGTATCCCATACCCCCGATCCAGCTCCAAGATCCAGCCCGCCACGTTATCCAGGAAATAGCGATCGTGCGTCACGGCGATGACAGTGCCTTTGTAATTCTGCAGGTGGCGCTCCAGCCAGGCAACAGACTCAGCATCCAGGTGGTTGGTCGGCTCGTCCAGCAGCAGGATATCCGGCTCGGTCAGAAGCAGCCTGGTCAGTGCCACCCGCCTTTTTTCCCCACCGGAAAGCACGCGAACGGGCGTATCCCCCGGCGGGCAGTTCAACGCGCCCATGGCCAGTTTCAGATTGCTCTCCAGATTCCAGGCGTCCACGTGCTCCAATGCGTCGGTCAGACGCGCCTGCTCAGCGATAAGCCTGTCAAAATTCGCGTCGGGGTCGGAAAAGCCCTCATTCACGCGGTCGTATTCCGCCAACAAGTCCACGATAGGCTGCACGCCTTCGCGAATTACCTCCAAAACGGTTTTGCTCTCGTCAAGCTGCGGCTCCTGCTCCAGCATTCCCACACTGTAACCCTTGGAAATGGCAATCTCGCCGATGTAATCCGGGTCCTGGCCTGCCATAATGCGCAAGAGCGTGGATTTACCGGAGCCGTTCAAGCCCAGCACTCCGATCTTCGCGCCGTAGTAGAAGCCAAGCGAGATATCCCGCAAAACCTGCTTGTTGGGCGGGTATATCCGGCCTACGCGGACCATTGAATAGATTACCTGGGTATCAGAAGGCATGATTGCTCCTTAGTGTGATTTTTCCTGGCAGTATTGTAACAAAATCGAAGGAATAAGGCCGCAATCAGGGCTTCTGCTTGTAAAGCAGCCAATCCCCCAGGCTCTCCCCCGCCTGATAGTTATCTGCCACTTCAGGGCTGCTCCCCCCGCTTGAACGCACCAAGAGATACTGCACCCCGCGTGCACGCAGCCAATCCTGATCTGCTGCCAGGCTCACAGGGTACACGTTCACCACCCGGCGCGAAAAATCCGCGCCAAAGAGCCCGTACTCCTGGTAATCGTTCGCCTCCGCGGCAACACCAACCACCGCGCCGGTGGGTATCTGCTCCGCCAGGTAAAGCATCTCCTTGGAGGAATAGGATTGGCGCGTCAACTTGTCGATACGGTTCATGTTCCACACTGCCGCGCCGCCCACAATTTGCTTGGCAGGGTTGTAAAGCGTGACCATCGCCGAGCTGAACAAGGCTGTGAGCACCAAAATCCACTGCACCCAATCGCGCGGCCGCTTGCCCTCAAACCACATCGGCAGGAACGCGCTTGCCAGCGCCACGGCCGGCATGAAGTACCTGCCGTCAAAGGGCGTCCAACCCGGCCGGATCAGGCTGCATGTGACCAGCGCTGTGAGGTAAAGGATGAATGGAAATGCCCGCAGCGCTTCTTTTTTCTTCAGAGCCTGAACAAAGCCAATGATACTGGTAGGGAAAATCAGCAGGAAACCAATCAACCCAAACCAGGCTTCATCTTCCTGCAGTTGGTACAGCCTATCCCAGCTGAAAACATGCGCATCCAGCGTGGCGATGTCGCCTTCCAGGTTTAATCCCACTGGCCCGGTCAGCACGCGCGTAGCGGCGGCTTTGGCGGTGGTCAGGGGAGCTTGAACCGAGCGCGGCAGCCAGGAGAAATCCGCCAGTTGATAAGCCCAGCGCGCGCTGGTGAGCGCGATGTACTTCGCCCGGGGCATTTCAGCTTCCACAGCTGTGCTCGTCATTTCTGCGGCATCCGGACCCACAGGCGAGCCAAAATTGAGTTGGTTGCTGATGTAGATGGGCGAACTGAACAAGCCAAAAGCCAGCAGCGCGGCGCAGAGCCAGACCAGCGCATGCTTGAGCTTGTACTTGTAAGTCCAAAAACCAGTCAGCGCGAGCAGAGCGAAACCGGGCAGGTACGCGGCAATCGAAAAATTGGTCCCAAGCACCAACCCCAGCGCCAGGCTGGAAAGGAGCAGAGCGCCGAGCTGTTTTTCTTTACCCCAGCGGTAGAAGAAGTAAACCAGAGAGATAAACAACCAGGTGCTGATCAGATCATGCCGCACTGAAGTAAGATGCAGCTGCACCACCGGAAAGGTCAGCCAGATCAAGCCGGCAAAAACCGAGCCCCGCCGGGAATATCCAAACTCGCGCGCAAATAAGTAAACCAACAAGCTGGTTAGCGTGCCGGCAAGGAAGGGAATATAAGCGATGAAATGGTCCGTCCCGCTCAGCAGCAGGGTCCACAGGTAAGTCAGTTGGGCATTCACCGGGAAAGAAAGCTGCCAGATGAAAGGCGTTTCCCATGGGAAGTAAGTACCCTGCTGCATCCAACGCACAATTCGCGCGACGTGATAAGAAAGCGCGTCATTGTTGTTCGGGGGGACAACGTAAATCAACACCAGCGAAAGGAGCAGAACAACCGCAACCACAAGGCAAAGCGCTGTCAGCGCACCATGTTCCCGTATTTTGAAACGGGATAAGGTCTGCCTGATGTTAAATATTGGCGGGAAGAGAGCAGGCTTCCCTGCCAGGAGCCAGCCCAATGCGCTGATTCCGAGCAAAATGCTCTGCAGCAGGATTATCAGAGCAGCAGAATCCAAAGCGTGCAGCAAGTTTGCTGCCTGAAAAACCAAAACGATGGAAGCGAAGCTGATCAAGCCCCAGGCCAGCGGGAATTCCAGCCCCCTCCTCAGGCGCAGCAATGCGGAAAAGAAAAGGGTGCTAAAGACCAGAATAAGGATTGACAGGATGAAAATCAAGGCGGAACTCCCCCATTAGTTTACCCCAAGCGCGTCATGTTTGGGAATTACCGGAACATCGCTTTCCGGCAATTATCGTTTCCCACGTGATGCCTTAAATGAAAATGTTACTTTCGGGTTCACAATTTGTTTTCAGATTATTGCCCTTATAATTAAGGACCAGTGATGCCTGAAAAAGGAGACAGTATGCGGTTTGTGACCGTACTAAAAATGAGAAAAGCACAGCTCCTGTTTTGTATCATTGCAGTATTCTTATCAGCATGCTCCCCTGTGAGGCGAACGCTTGAGCCTACACAAACACCACTTCCGCCGGCTTTAACGCCGACTTTCGCGCAGCACCCTGTCAAGGGCTCGGTCCTGAACAAAAAAAAGGGGCTCCATGGTCAAAACCGAGGGCAC
>JBCFBH010000020.1:0-27979 GCA_038562595.1 Anaerolineaceae bacterium | reverse complement strand
TTTACTGAAAGAACTGGAAGATCAGGCTGCTCCGATCCACCAGCAGTTAACCCACGGGACAGAGCTTTTGCGGCTGCAGTATAAACCTTCTTACGAACCCTTACCCGCGCCTAAAGGTCAGCTTGCTCTGCCGGTGCAGGCCGCCGTAGACCGTTCACAGCTGAGCATGGCGGAGATTGAAGCAGGCTTGCGCAAGGCGATGCATGCTGCGTACCGGGAGGATATCAGCAGGGGGATGACCACATTAGGTCCTCACCGCGATGAATTCCGCTTCATCGGCAGCGGCATTGACCTGGGCGATTTTGGTTCCAGGGGGCAGGGACGCACCGCATTGCTTTCGCTGAAGTTCGCGGAAGTGCAGTGGATGCGGACCAAGACCGGTGAGTGGCCGGTGCTTCTTCTCGATGAAATCATGGCGGAGTTGGACCCTGGGCGCCGGACGGATTTGCTGGCTGTTCTGGCTCAGGTGGAGCAAGCTCTGCTGACCTCAACCGACCCGGAGATGTTCCCGCCTGAATTCACGCACACCCATGAAATCTGGCAGGTGCGGGACGGAATGGTTTACCAGAATTAGGAAATGACAGGCGCAGCATGAACCCGAACCCGGAATCAACGCTAAAGACCAGGAATTGGATTGCCCGTGCGCTGATTGCCGTGGTGTTGGGGCTTAACCTGCAGGCTGCAATATCGTACTTGTTAAATCCGCGGGTTTTCAGCGCTTCCTTTGAGCTCAGCGGCGTGCCGGGGGCGGCAGCGGTGGCGGGCGTCGGGATTCTGTACCTGATGTGGCAGGTTCCTTATGTCGTTGCCCTGACTAATCCAATGACGTATAAAATATCTCTGATCGAGGCGCTTCTGATGCAATTCATCGGTTTGATCGGAGAAAGCTGGCTGTTGGGGAGCATTGACCCGGGGCATCCGGTTCTGCGCTCAAGCATTTTGCGCTACATTGTGTTCGACGCGGGTGGTTTGCTTCTGCTTGCCTGCGCGTATTTCGCGGCGCACTTCCGGCGTCCGTTATTCAGGAAAGGCGAGACCTATGTTTAGAGAATTGGTTTTAAAAAGTCGAAGTTACCGCCGTTTTGACGAGTCCGTGCGCATCCCGCGTGAGACGCTGGTGGAGCTGGTGGACCTGGCGCGCTGCGCCCCCTGTTCCGCTAATCTGCAGGGGCTCAAATTCAGCCTGATTTGTGAGAAGGCGCAGACGGAGAAAGTTTTTCCGCTGGTAAAATTCGCGGGCTACCTGAAAGAGTGGAGCGGTCCGGAGCCTGGCGAAAGACCGGCAGCCTATATTGTCGTGTTGGGGGATGAACGCATCAAGCGGCAGTATGACCTGGACACTGGCATTGCCGCGCAAACGATGATGCTGGGCGCAGTCGAAAAGGGCTTTGGCGGCTGTATGATGAGCTCCGTGAAGCGGGAAGAATTGGCTGCCCTGCTGGAACTGCCTGCTTACCTCGAAATCGTGCTGGTCCTGGCGCTGGGCAAGCCCGCAGAAACAGTGGTAATTGAACCGGTCGGCGCTGACGGCAATATCAAGTATTACCGCGATGCGGACGGCGTGCACCACGTGCCGAAACGCGCGCTCGAGGACTTGATTTACGAATAACCGCAGACTTTTCCGGTGTCAGCCTGGACGTCCAGGCTGGTGATCAGCATTGAATTAAAATTGACGCGGGCGTATTACAGCGCCCGCGTTTTGATTCTGAATTAGCAGGTATTAAGGCTCCGAGCCAAGCGGCGTGGGTGTGACTGTTCCGCTGGGCGTGGGGCTGGGGAAGGGCGTTGGCGTGCTGGTTGGAGGCGGAGTGGGGGTGGGGGTCAGGGTTGGTGTCCAGGTGGCGGTAAGCGTTGGAGTGAGGGTGCGGGTGGGAGTTGGCTGCGGGATGCGGATACTGTAACTGAACTCGGGACCAAAAATCTCACCTTCATCCGTCTGCAGGCGCCAGGTGCCCGCGTAGTCACCTTGATATCGCGGCGCGCTGAGTTCCAACGAGATGTTGACTGCCGCGCCGGGGGCCAGGTCGCTGACGCGCGTGGGGGATTTGCCGCCTAGCAAACTGCCGCTGATGAAAACGAGCTGATAGCCGCTCCAGGCGCAGGAGCCGGTGTTCTGGACCCGCCAGGTCTTGGTGAAGGACTGCCCAGGCTCCAGAACCGTACCAGGAGGGATGCTGACATCCTGCAGGAGCGAAGCCTGAGGGGAGCACGGCGTCGGGCTGAGAAAAGGCGTTGGCGTGGGCGTGGCGTTTGGGGTCGGCGTGTTTGGGAATGCTGTCGGGCTGGGTGAGCCGACCAAAACGGCCACTTCTGCGCTGGCTATCTGCTTCTCGCGCGCGTTGACGGCAATCACGCTGATGAGGACAGGTCCTTCCGCTGTTGGGAGCCACGCTTGTTCGATAATCGCTGAGTACATCGTATCCTTGGCGGCGCTGTCCACACGCACCAGCTCCCCGTTCACATACAACTCCAGTCGGGACCAACCGCGTCTGGCGATTACCTGGGAGATGATTTGCGTCTCCTGATGCACTGGCAGGAACGCGCCGGAGGCTGGGATGACGATGAGGACTAAGTTATCCGGACGCGGGGCACAGCCAAACGCGCTGAAAAGCAGCAGGAAAACCAAGGTGACAGGTATGAAAGCAGTTCGTCTCAGTTTGATGTTCACGGCGGTTTTGCGGTTCTCACTCACTCTGATTAGCAGGCAGAGCACTCAGGTCAGCCTGTAAGCCGTATTCTGTCGGGGATGTGCATCTATCTCGACAGCCTGTCACCAGGCTGCTCATGCGGTCTACCCGGGGATCAACAGCGCCGAGTCAGCGCTGGCACCCGAAGGTACTTTTCCCCTGTTTGACCTTGCACCGGAAGGGGGTTGCCTGGCCGCAGGCATTGCTGCCCGCGCCGGTGGTCTCTTACACCGCCTTTTCACCCTGACACGCTTGCGCGTGCGGTATGTTTCTGTGGCCCGATCCAGAAGCTTGCGCCTCTCCAGGGATTACCTGGCTTCCTGCTCTGTGGTGTACGGACTTTCCTCACCGCCGCGAACGGCAGCGCGCACACCCAACTGACCTGAGTAAATTCATCATAACGGAAAGGAGGACAAGAGTCAATCAGAGCGGGTTCAGGCGGGTTGAAGAACCGTCACAGAAGCTTGATTTCGGAAAATGGCTTTCACGGTTGAGAGCGCGGATCTATTTTTCCTTGTGGGCTTGTCGTTCTGAACGAGCGTGATAGAGATGAATTGGAGAACTGCTGCTCTGTTCGGGCTGACGGAGCGCCGCGAAACCAACAGAGCAGGGTCCGGCTTTCGTTGTCTGCAACTACCCGGGCATTTTGCGGTAAAATTTTGCGGACGGCGGCCTTTTTTCAGAAAACCTGTAATTCCAGCCTGTCAGGGCTGGACAATTTTAGAAATTGCTGTAAAATAAAGGTTCGTGCAATTGGAATTATCGTTCGGAGGAAGAAATTGGCAAATATTAAGTCTCAAATCAAACGGAATAAACAGAACCAGGTCAAGCGCCAGCGCAACCGCGTTTACCGCGGCGCAGCGCGCACCTATGTCCGCAAAGCTCAGGCAGCCATCAAAAGCGGCGTCGAAGACAACGCGCAGGCAGAAGTGAAAAACGCGATTAAGGCTCTGGATAAGGCGGTTACCATGGGCGTTATTCACAAGAACAACGCTGCCCGCCGCAAGTCCCGCCTGGTTAAGAAGCTCAATTCCCTTCAGTAGGCGCTCAATTGGCTGTTCCCTACGGGAGCCCTACGGCTCCCGTATTTGTTGTTAAACCGCAGGCACCCGCAGACGGAATGATATAATCCAGAAAACAACGCACAGGATACACGCATGTTCGCACAGGAAAAAGAGCTATTAGACAATTTGCTTGCCAAGTTCTGTCAGGAGCGCTCCCTGCCAGGTGATAAACTGGAATGGCGCAGTATTCCCTTCAGCGGGGAGTGGGGCATCGCGGCGCCGCTTTTTCCCTTGGCAGCGGCGGACCCTGCCCGGAAGCTGCCCGTGCCGCTGCATGCCCAGGCACTGGCGGAAGCGCTGCGCGACAGCATTCAGCTGCCGGCGGGCTTCAGCCGCATGGAAGCGGTACGCGGGTATCTTAATCTCTATTACGAGACCAGCGCGTATGCCCGCAAGGTGATTGAAGGCGTGCTGGCTGCCGGCATGCGCTTCGGCTGCCAGGAACAGACGGGCAAGCCTGTGATGGTGGAGTACTCCAATCCGAATACCCATAAGCCCCTGCACGTCGGGCACCTGCGCAATGTCATCCTGGGCGGTTCCACCTGCAATATTCTTGAAGCCAGCGGCAAAGCGGTCATCCGCGCCAATTACTTGGGCGACATTGGGCTGCACGTCATCAAATGGTTGTGCAATTATGAGAAGTATCACCAGGGTGAGCAGCCCGGGGAAGATAAGACACGCTGGATGGGCGACCTCTTTACGGAAGCCGACCGACGCTTCGCGTATGAGGAGGGTTTTGAGGCGGAAGTCCGGGCGTATTTTGCCCGCTGGGACGCGCGCGATCCGCACATCCTGGCGCTCTGGAAAGAAACCCGCGATTGGTCTCTGGAAGGTTTCCGCCAGGTTTACGACCTGCTGGGGGAGCACTTTGACCGCATTTACTTTGAAAGCGAAGTGGAAGAGCCGGGAAAAGCGGCTGTCGACCAGCTGATCAAGTCCGGTCTGGCGGAGGACGGCCGCCCCGACCTGCCGGTAGTGATCAACCTGGACCAGATTTTGGGCACCAAAGAGGAATACCGCGTGGTCATCATCCTGCGCTCGGACGGGACTTCGCTTTATGCCACCAAGGATATTCCCCTGGCGGTGATGAAATTCAACGAATATGACCTGGAAAAATCCATTTATGTTGTGGACGTGCGGCAGAGCCTGCATATCAAGCAGTTTCGCAAGATCCTCGAACTGATGGGGTACCCCTGGGCGCAGCGCATCCACCACCTGGCGTATGAAATTGTGAATCTGCCAGGGAATGTGACGATGTCCTCGCGCGAGGGAACCGTGGTGCTGCTGGATGACCTGATCCGCGAAGCTACGCGGAGGGCGATGGAAGTTGTGCGCGAGAAGAACCCTGAACTGGAGCCTGCTCGCATGCACGAGATTGCCGAAGCCGTCGCGCTGGGCGCGATCAAGTACCCGATGCTCTCCAGAGAAAATACCAAGATGGTAACCTTCGACTGGGAAAGCGCCCTGGACTTTAATGGGCAGTCCGCGCCGTACATCCAGTACGCGCATGTGCGAGCCAACAGCATCCTGCGGAAAGTGGAGGGACTGCCGGAGAGCCAACCTGATTTCGGCAAACTGACCCATGCGACCGAAGTGGACCTGATCGAGCGCATCTCGCGCCTGCCTGAAGAGATTCAACGGGCAGCCAAAGAGCTAAAGCCAAATCTGCTGGCTAATTACGCCTACGAGCTGGCGAAAGGCTTTAACGACTTTTACAACCAATGCCCGGTGCTAAGCGCTGAACCGGAGCTGCGCGCGGCTCGCCTGGCGCTGGTAGCGGCAGCGCGTTGGTGCCTGGGGAACACCTTGAGACTTCTGGGCATTCGCACTCCGGAAGTGATGTAAAATATACAGTCAAAAGACCAATCAAAATAAGGAGATTACGTTATGAGTCGTATCCGCACTATTATCATGGGGGCAGCTGGCCGGGATTTTCACAACTTCAATACCTTCTACCGCGACAACGAGAAGTATGAAGTCGTGGCGTTCACAGCCACCCAGATTCCGAACATTGAGGGCAGAAAATATCCAGCGGCGCTGGCGGGAGCCCTTTACCCGAACGGCATCGATATCTTTCCCGAAGCGGAACTTCCCCGGCTGATTAAAGAGCTGAAAGCGGATGAGGTTGTTTTTGCTTACAGCGACGTGCCGCATACCTATGTGATGCACAAAGCGGCGGAAGTGAACGCCCTGGGCGCGGATTTCCGCCTGATGGGCACCGCTGCTACCCAGGTCAAATCCATCAAACCGGTTATCGGTGTGTGCGCTGTCCGTACTGGTTCCGGCAAAAGCCAAACCACCCGCAAAGTCGCCGCGATCCTGGGCAAAATGGGTTACAAAGTTGCCGCTATCCGCCACCCCATGCCTTATGGTGACCTGGTGAAACAAAAAGTTCAGCGCTTTGCCACGTATGCAGACCTGGACAAGCACGAATGCACGATTGAAGAGCGCGAAGAGTACGAACCTCATATCGACGCGGGCGTGATTGTATACGCTGGCGTGGACTATGAAGCCATCCTGCGCGAAGCTGAGAAGGAAGTGGATATCATCCTGTGGGACGGCGGAAACAACGATTTCCCGTTCTACGCCACCGACCTGTTGATCGTGGTCGCAGATCCGCACCGCCCCGGACATGAATCTGAATACTATCCCGGCGAAACGAACGTTCGCATGGCGGATGTGTTCGTCATCAACAAAGTGGATACCGCCAATCCCGACAGCGTCATCGCAGTGCGCGACAACCTGTACCGCTTGAATCCCAATGCGGTCGTGGTCGAAGGCGCGTCGCCAATCTTTGTGGACGACCCCGAAGCTATTCGCGGAAAACGCGTTTTGGTGGTGGAAGACGGCCCCACACTGACCCACGGTGGAATGGCTTACGGCGCGGGTTATGTTGCCGCGCGGCGTTACGGCGCGGCAGAAATCGTGGATCCGCGTCCTTTCGCGGTGGGCAGTATCCTGGATACCTACAAGAAATATCCTGGAACCGGTAAGATTTTGCCCGCGATGGGTTACGGCGAGCAAATGGTGCGCGACCTTGAAAAAACCATTAAGAATGCCGATGTGGACATGATTATCATCGGTACTCCCATAGACCTGACCCGCGTGCTCAAACTGAACAAACCCAGCCAGCGCGTGCGCTACGACCTGGAAGAAATCGGCAAACCGACCCTGACCGATATTCTGACGGCGCGATTTGGCAAGTAAGCCGGAAAAAGCTTAATCCGACGCAGTTTCAGGGGTCAGGCCTGCCTGACCCCTGATTTATTGCCCGCTGATTTATAATGATAGCGTTGGCAATATTCAAGAGGAATTAGATATGTTCATCGATTCAGTAATAATTTCAGTGCAGTCCGGCAAGGGCGGCGACGGTATGGTGCACAGCCACCGCGAAAAGTACCGCCCAAGGGGCGGACCCGACGGAGGCGACGGCGGCAGAGGTGGCAGCGTGATTTTGCAGGTCGTCCCAACGCTGAACACGCTGAATAAATTTCATTACAACGAAATTTTCAGCGCGGAAAACGGCAAGAACGGAGGACCTTCCAACCAATCCGGCAAATCCGCTCCGGACCTGATAATTCCGGTTCCGCCCGGCACAATTGTCTACGACGATGAAACTACCCGGCTGTTGGGAGACCTGGTGAACCCGGGTCAGACGCTCGTTGTGGCAAAAGGCGGTCGGGGTGGGCGCGGCAACCAACATTTTGCCTCCTCCCGCAACCAGATGCCGCTGACTGCGGAACGCGGTGAACCGGGCGAGGAGTTTGTCCTTCGCCTGGAGCTGAAGCTCATTGCGGATGTTGGGCTGGTGGGTATGCCTAATGCGGGAAAATCCTCGTTTTTGGCTGCCACTACGAACGCGCGACCTAAAATCGCGGATTATCCCTTCACAACATTGGAGCCCAACCTGGGCGTGGCGGAATTGGACGAAGAAAACAGCATTGTGATGGCTGATATTCCGGGCTTGATTGAAGGCGCGCATGAAGGCATCGGGCTTGGTTATGACTTCCTGCGGCACGTTCAACGCACACGCGTGCTGATCCATATCCTGGACGGGCTCTCAGAGGACCCATACGAAGATTTCCTTACGATTAACCAGGAACTGGAGTTATTTGACGAGCACCTGGGGAAACTCCCGCAAATCGTGGTTTTCAACAAAATCGATTTGCCGGACGCCGCCGCGAAGCTTGGAGCTTTGCAGGCAAAATTCACGCAGGAGGGCCGCGAACTTCTACCGATTTCCACCGTGGCGCACACCAATCTGAAAGCGGCGCTGTGGCAAGCGCATGAAGCGTTGAAGAACGCGCCGATCGAGGAAACAGAGCCCGAACTGCCGGTCTATCGCGCGGAAGAGGACCCAAAAGCTTTCAGCGTGATCAAAGAGGACGACCTGTGGGTGGTGCGTGGAAAAATTATTGAACGCGCAGCAGCGATGACCTTTTGGGATCAGCCCGGCTCGGTGCGGCGCTTCCAACGCCTGATGACCGGCCTGGGCGTGGATAAAGCTCTGCGCCAGGCTGGCATTGAAGAAGGGGATACAGTCGGTATTGGCGATTATGAATTGGAGTGGCAGGATTAAAAATGTTCACCGACTGGGTGAGGGGGGCACCCAATCGGTGAACAGCGTTTATTTAATCACATTCACTGTTTCTTGTCAAGGGCTTGTTATCCTGTAATTACAAGTATCTTGGAAAACCCAACGAGAAAACCAGCCAATTTTATCGTTTTTTTGAAGAACACTTCGGCCGCGCAAAGAACCATTAGGCGCGCTGCCCGGCATGGTTTAACTTTCCCCCGTTAATCCAGAATCAGCTTCTCCGTTCCGGCGAGGCGATCCAACATGCGTTGGGTAACAAGTTCCAACTGCTCTGGTTTGTTCACAAAATCCACCGCGTCGCTCTCGATGGTGAGCACCGGACAAAGGTCAAAGCTCTCTATCCACTCGTCGTAAAATTGTTCCAGCAAGCTGAGGTAGTCTGGGTCGATGCTGTCTTCGATGGAACGGGCGCGGATTTGGATGCGCTTGAGCAGCACGTTTACAGGAGCCTTCAAGAAGATTAGCAAATCCGGCCTAGGTAGGGTGTTGACGACAATCAGGTCGTACAGGCGCAAATAGGCATGATATTCCCTATCCGGGAGGTTTCCCATGGCATTCAGCGCCCGGGCAAAAATCCGCGCGTCCTCGTAGATACTGCGGTCGATGATGGCTGAACGGGGGGAATGCGCCAATTCCAGGTGCTGCGCGGCGCGGTTTCCGAGGAAATACACCTGCAAATGAAAGGACCATTGGCGCATATCCGCGTAAAAATCAGCCAGGTATGGATTGTCAGAAACGGATTCATACGCGGTTTGCCAAGCGAGCTTTTCGCCTATCAGACGGGTCAGGGAAGTTTTGCCGCTGCCGATATTGCCGGCCATCAAAACGAATTTTTTGGTACTTAGCCTGGGCGTCATTTTATCCTTTTGCCGACGTGTACTGCATGCGCAGAAATGTCTTTACGGAGGAGAGATACGGACCTGGCGCGTCATAATGCACGTGGTGCCCAGCGCCGGGGATGCGGGTCCACTGCAGGCCGTGCCTTTCTTTGAGCGCGGTCAGGGCAAAACCGGCCGAAACCATGCTGCCCAGGCTGTTTTCACCGCTGATGAGCAATGTCGGGAAATTAAAATTAGCAGTGAGTTTCCGCCAGTCTGAAGGTTTTTGAGGAGCTTGCTTAAACCATTCCAGGTCAAAGCGCAGTTTTGATTGCGCCCAGGCTCTGCGGGCGTTTTCATTCCAGCGCGGAAAGTGTTCCGCGCAGTAAGTCAGGGCTTCGGCTTGGCTGCCTTTGGCAAGCCGCGCAATGACAGCGGGGTTCGCCGCGCTGTAAGCGTCCTGCGGGATGGCAGGCAGCGCGCCGGGTTCAAACCAGGGGATGTCCTCCAGGATCAAGCAAGCGATAAGCTCAGGGCGCTCGGCAGCGAATTCCGCGGCGGTCAACGCGCCCAGGGAATGCCCCAGCAGGCCGGTTTTTTGTATGTCAAGCCCCGAAAGCAGGTCGCTCAGGTCTTGTTTCAGGTCTACGGATGCGTCAGGGGTCAGCCGGTCGGATTTACCATGCCCGAGCATGTCCGGCATGATCAGATCATATTCGTTTTCCAGGTTTTCAGCGAGTTCAAACCAGGTGGAGCTGTCCTCTGTAAAGCCGTGCAGCAGGACAAGCGGGGGATGCTTTCCGCCCGTGCGCACATACGCCAATCTGTGCCCCCGAGTAACGCATTCGCGTTCTTTCCAGCTGTCCGCAGGCATAAACCTCCGTTACTTAACACTCACTGTGTCCGCAAGTATAACACTTGCGGCAGCCTTCTTCGTTAATCAGGGTTGCCTGACCGCATTCCGGGCAAAGCTCTCCGATTGGTTTGACACCTTTTTTATCTTCCAGGAATGGCAGCGGTTCGCCAGGCAGAGATTCCGGTTCGTCTTCCATCTCCCAGTGCTGTTGGAACAGGTATTCATCCAACGCTTTGGCGATCCCATCCGGCAGCGAGCGCACGCGGTTGGGGCCATAGCCAAGCGACCTGCCGCCACCAATGCCCGCCAGCTGCTCCATGACAACCTTCAGGCGTTCCCGCGGTTCAATCGTGGAGGCAATCCGCAGCACGTAGGAAATCAAGCGTCCGAGGGCTTCGGAATGCGCGGCGGTTTCCGAGCCAGCCTTGGCGGTGTTGATGAAAACTTCGAAAGGCTGGTCACCCCCGTTTTCATTAATGGTAATGAAAGCTTTCCCAAGTGGGGTTTCAATGCTGTAGGTATACCCCTTCAGAATGCGCGGGCGGGGTTTTTTGGTGTCTTTCCAGAAGCCGGGTTGGGAGATTATAGCGTCGGTGTATATCAATGGTTTCTCTTCAGCAGAAGACTGTTTTGCCTGCATGGTCGCTTTGGTTTCCAACACGACTTTCTCGCGCGACCCGGTGATATAGACTGTGATGCCCTTGCAGCCCAGCTTCCAGGCTTCCAGGAAGGCGTCAGCAACTTCCTGTTCGCTTGCGCCGGCTGGGAAGTTGATGGTCTTGCTCAGGCTGTTATCGACAAAGCGCTGTAAGGCTGCTTGCAGGCGAATGTGTTCGTGCGCGCTGATATCCGCTGAGACGACAAACACGCTGCGCATTTCTTCGGGCAGGAGCGCGATTTGCTGGCAGCTCCCTGCTTCGATGACCTGGCTGATAATCTCCTCTTTTTGTTCCGGGCTGAATTTGGCTTTGTCGAGAGCCTCCTGAAACAGCGGGCTGGCATAGTTCAGGCTCAGGTCCGTGCCGTGGTCATTGACGTGCCGGACGTAGGCCAAGGCGAACACAGGTTCACAGCCGTACCCTTCACAACCGGCAACCGTGCCGATTGTTCCGGTCGGCGCAATCGTCGTCTGCGCGGCATTGCGAATGCCGTACTGGCGGATGCCGTCCACCACTTGCTGCCAATCCACAGCCGGCCTGCCCCAGTCGCACGTGTAAGCGAAGAGCGGTTCGGGGGCGGACCAGCGCAAGTTCCCGGGGTCATAAATGCTGCCTTTAATCGCCGGGAACGGGCCTTGTTGGCGCGCAAGGTCAATGCTGGTGAGCATACAGTGGTAACGGATGAATTCCATTACCTGACCGGCAAATTCAAGCGATTCTTCCGAGCCATAGCGCACGCCGGCGTGGTACATCAGGTCGGCCAGACCCATGATGCCCAGACCGATGCGGCGGGCGTTCAGCGCGGATTTTTTCAATTCCGGTATTGCTGGCACATAGGCATTCTTGTCCACTACATCGTCCAGAAAGCGGGTTGCCAGGACTGTGGACTGACGCAGTTTTTCCCAGTCCACTTTTCCATCGGGGGCAAGATGGCAGGCAAGGTTGACCGAACCGAGGCAGCAGTTCTCGTAAGGTCCAAGCCACTGTTCGCCGCAGGGATTGGTGGCTTCCAGGTCGTACAGGTGAGGCACCGGGTTGGCGCGGTTGGCTGCGTCCAGAAAGAGCGCGCCCGGCTCGCCGTTGTGATGCGCCTGGGCGACGAATTTTCTGAACAAATCGCGCGCGTTGGCGGTTTTATAGGTGCGTATAGGCAATCCGGCGCGCTCCGCGGCTTCCAGCGTGCCCGAGAAGGTCTTGTATGCAGGCGCGCTTACATCCGGGAAACGCAGTTCCCAGGGGGCATCTTCTTCGACGGCACGCATGAAAGCATCGGTGATTGCCAGGGAAATGTTGAAGTTGGTAATCGCGTTTTCGTTCGTCTTGCAGCTGATAAATTCTTCGATATCGGGATGATCCACGCGCAGGATGCCCATGTTCGCGCCGCGGCGCGTCCCGCCCTGGGCAATTTCGCCAAAGGCATTGTCGTAGACTTTCAGAAAGCCCACAGGGCCAGTGGCCTGACCGGAAGAGGTTTTGACAATCGCGCCCTTGGGGCGGATGCGAGAAAAGTTGAAGCCATTGCCTCCGCCGGTCTGCTGAATGAGAGCCGCGTTGCGCAGGGTGGTGAAGATTCCGTCCGATGCCCTGCCCATATCATCGGAAATCGGCAGCACAAAGCAGGCAGCCAGCTGCCCAAGCGGCGTACCCGCGCCGGTGAATGTAGGCGAGTTAGGAAAGAAGGACTTGGAAACCAGCAGGTGGTAAAAAGCTTTGGCTGTCTCAAGGGGCCGGGATTCGGCTTCCACGTCCGCAACGTGCCAGGCAATCCGCCAGAACATTTCTTCAACGCTTTCTACAGGTTCGCCGTCCTCGCCTCTGCGCAAATAACGCTTGGCAAGAATCTGCCGGGAGTTTTCGCTTAGTACGATAGCTGGCAAGTCGGGGGGCATTGGGGGGGTAGGCAAGAGACCCGCGGGCGGGGAAGATGAGCGTTCCATTGGATGTCCTTATTTGGTTTCTTCGGAAAGCAAATAGTCGATTTCGTTACGGATGGTGTGCAAGTCGTCCATCCGCAAATACACGATGGCGTAACGTACATAAGCAATATGATCCAGCTCTTTCAGACCTTTGATGGCAAGATCGCCGACTACGCGCGAGTTAACCTCGGAGCGGCCCTTTTTCTGCAGTTCCGCTTCGATGGAACTAACCAGCTGCTCCAAAGCCGCCGCGGAGACAGGCCGTTTGGCGCAGGCGATGCGTAAGCCCTGCAGCAGCTTTTCGCGGCTGAATTCTTCGCGCGTGCCGTCCCGTTTAATCAACATCGGAGTGGCAAGAATGGCACGTTCCATGGTGCTGAAGCGCTGATGGCAGGAGATGCATTCTCTGCGCCGGCGAATGCCACCGTGCGAAACCTTGTTTGTGTCGATGACCTTTGAATCGGGGAATTGACAAAATGGGCAATTCATCGCGTTTTCCTTTGCTCGTGTACCCCAAGATCTGGCGGTGCGGATAGTTTATTCCCCCACCTGTGTGGTTCTGATATTTTAGCACTTTTTTTGCCCCGGGGCAAGATTTTCAAAGAGAATCACCTTAAAAAATAGGAGACTTTAAGATTCCCTGCTTTTGAGGCTAAAGGCGCTCTCCGTAAAAATTACCGAGGAAAATCCGGTGTGAATTCCGCGTTATTCTCTCGTTGGATGCCTGGAACGGACGAGGACGCTAAAAAAACCTGCGGTGAAAAGGAGCGTTGGGCTTGTTCCTAATTCTCTGCGAGGAAATAGAAAGGCATTTTTGGGAGATTCAGTGTCCAGATAGTGAGTTTAGGGGGGGGGATTTCTGTGGCGGAGATCTTAAGCGAAGTCAGTGCGCATTGTTGCCCAGAGCAAAAAGGACGCTCTCCTGTGGGATATCAATCTGAACTTCACTGCCGATTCGCCCAGCGCTTTTGCTGCTGTACGCGCTTGCCCGTGAAAAGCGCTGCGCAGAATTCATTTTCGTGCATACATATTCACTGCCCAGTGTCCGGATTTCTAGGCGGGCGGGCACGAAGTCCTGGATGTCTGAATCCAAATCAGACAATCAATTCACTTTCTTCCAGTTGCTGGTTTAACGAGCACGCGGCGAAAATTCATTGGCTAATCTGGTTCAGCTTCCTTCCTCTACATAAAAACGGCGAGGAAGGAAGCCTGTACGCTATCAGCCCAAGAGGAGTTCAGGCGCGCTTATCCGTTCGAACCGACCTGCTGGTCGCGGCGCTTGCGCAGGAAGGTTGGCACATCGATATCCTCATCGGAGGCATACGTATAATTCTCAACATGCGCCTGCGCTTGAGGCGCGGCTTCCTGCCGCCTGGGGAACTCGGCAGACGCTATCTTCTCCTGTTTTCTGGGGGTTGAGCTGCGAAAAAACGCGTTGTTCTCCACCTCTGCAGGAGTGTTGGCACTATCAAATCCGGTGGCGATGACGGTGATGCGGACCTTATCGCCCATGGACTCATCGACCACAGCGCCGAAGATAAGGTTGACATCGGGGTGCGCGGTCTCTTTGATGATATCCGCGGCCTGGTAGACCTCATAAAGCGAGAAATTGGAACCGCCGGTCATATTGAAAATGATGCCGCGCGCTCCGTTGATCGTGACATCCAGAAGCTGGCTGGAAATTGCCTGTCCGGCGGCGATTTTAGCGCGGTCCTCGCCCGAGGCTTCGCCCACGGCCATCAGCGCGGCGCCGCCTTCGGACATAATCGTACGCACATCCGCGAAGTCCAGATTGATAAGCCCAGGGACAGTAATCAGTTCCGAGATGCCCTGAATACCCTGGCGCAGCACGTCATCCGCGATACGGAAAGCATCCTGCAGGGCGACGTTCTTGGTGACAATCTGCAGCAGCCGGTCGTTGGGGATCACGATCAGGGTGTCCGCGTGTTCCTTCAAGCGCATCGCGCCTTCTTCCGCTGCTCGCGCGCGGTGGTTGCCTTCAAAGCTGAAAGGACGGGTCACCACGCCAATTGTAAGCGCGCCGATTTCCTTGGCAATTTGCGCTACGACCGGAGCCGCGCCAGTGCCTGTTCCCCCGCCAAGACCGGCGGTGACGAAGACCATATCGCTGCCTTTCAGCACCTCATACAGTTCTTCAGCGGACTCTTCCGCGGCTGCCTGCCCGATTTTGGGGTCTCCGCCAGCGCCGAGACCGCGGGTGGATTTTTCGCCAATGCGCACGCGAGTTGGCGCGCTGGATTTCAGCAAAGCCTGGGCATCGGTATTAATCGCGATGAACTCAATCCCGGAAAGACCTTCGGCAATCATGCGGTTGATGGCATTACAGCCGCCACCGCCGACGCCTACTACTTTAATTCTTGCATTTAATTCCGTCTGTTTAGCATCCATTGTATTTCTCCTCTTGACGAATAATTATGGGATCAATTTGCCAAACCAGCTCTTTATCTTATCCGCTTTGATATCGAGTGGTTTTTTTGTTTTTCCAGAATGCTCACTGGCAATCTGGTTAGACTCGCTCATCAAAATTGCCCACTGCAGCAACCCGACGCTGGTGGCAAATGCAGGGGTACTGATCTGATCGGTCAGTCCCACCATTTTTTCCGGCTTTCCGATCCTGGCAGGCAGGCCGGTGACGCGGGTGGCCAGCTTGCGGATGCCCGGCAGAAGGCTTCCGCCGCCCGTCAGCACGAGGCCGGCAGGGAGCATCCCATCGTAACCGGAGCGTTTGATTTCCTTGTGGACGAGCATAAAGAGTTCCTCCACGCGCGCTTCGATGATATCGGTCAGTTCCCGGCGGGAGACCTTGCGACTCTGCTCCGAGCCGAACGACACAATGTTGAAACTTTCGTCCTCCGGAATCTCCTCGAGCACAGCGTAGCCGTGGTGCAGTTTTACCTCTTCTGCCACTTCCACCGGCAGTCTGAGGCCCTGGGCGATATCGGAGGTGACATGCCCGCTGCCGACGTTGAGCACGTTGGTGTACCATACGTCTCCGTCGATGTAGATCGCGAGGTTCGTCGTGCCGCCGCCCAGGTCCACCACCGCCACGCCCATCGCGCGCTCGGAATCCGAGAGGACCATCTCACCGGCAGCCAATGGATTGAGTACGAATTGCGAAACCTCAATGCCAGCCATCGAGACGCACTGGCGCAGGTTTTCGACGGTGGAGGCGGAGGCGGTAATGATATGCGCTTCCACTTCCATCCTGAAGCCGTGCATGCCGATCGGTTTACGGATGCCATTCTGACCGTCGACCGTGAAGCCGCGCTGGATGACGTGGATGATTTCGCGGTCGTGGGGGACAGCCACCGCCTGGGCGGAATCCAGGGCGCGGTACACGTCGTCCTGGTCAATCACTCTGCCAGAAATGCCCACGACGCCGCGGCTGTTCATTGAGGTTACATGGGAACCCGCCAGACTCACTAAAGCGCTGTTGATTTCGTATCCGGAAGTGCGCTCTGCTTTTTCAATTGAGCGCGCAATCGCCTGCGAAGCGGAGTTAATATCCACAACAGTTCCTCTGCGGATTCCCTGGGAAGGCTCAATTCCGACGCCCAGGATGCGCAGGTTCGTGCCGTTTTCCACGCGGGCAACCAGGGTGCAGATTTTTGAGGTTCCAATATCCAGTCCGACGACAATGGGTTCTTCCATGGTATTACTCCAATCGAAAATAAGGTGCATGTAAATATTCGAGGTTGATTAAACGAGGTTGCAAGTTTCTATCCAGGACATACGCGGCAATGGCCTGGTACTCTGCCAGCTTCATATCGATATCAGCCGGGTCCGTGCCCAGGAATACCTGCCAGCCTTGGGGGTCCGTCCAGCCGACGCCGTTTTCAGCATCGTACAGCAGCGGGGTTCCGGCCGGCATTACCGCGCGTAGTTTCAACACCATCTCCACAAATTGTGGGTCAACGGAAGGCACCGGCTCCGTGGGCGCGGCTGCAGCTTCGGCGTCGCCGGCCGCTTCCGCCTGGGCTCCTTCCTCCGCGCTCAGATACCCTAAGGGCCTGGGGGGAGCGCCATTGGCATGCACTGCCAGAGGGATGCTTGCTTCACCTCTGATTGGGAAGCTGAAGCCTTTTTCATCCACCCAATACACCGGGCTGTCGTTTTCCACCCAGGTGATGGCAGGGATGCGTTCCGTGACCGCGACGTTCACCTCCGCTGGGAAAGCAACCGTTACCTGCGCTGAGGCAATATCCGGGAAGGAATCGACGATTTTCTCGCGAATCTGCTCCGGGGTTACCGCAAGGATTTGCCTGCCTTCCAGGTCGATGGTCTCGAGAATTTCTTGCGCCGAAACACGCACCGCGCCGCTGAGATTGATGGCGGAAACCTGAAAAGTGGGGGAGGAGCTGACCAGGTAGATGCCGACACCTGCCAGGATTGCCAGCAAACCCGAGGCGATGCGCCATCCAAGTTTGAGCGCCGGCAGCGCAGGAAGGCGGATCTCAGCCCCCGAATTATCGGTGGGCAGGTAATATTTGCGGCGCTGTTGGGTGTAGGCCGCAGATGTAGGCCGCGCCATGTTCAGGTCCGCGCGGCGGACCGTGACACGCGCCGAACTTTCCGCGTTCCGTTTGGAATATTTTTCCGGCTGCGGAATCGGTTTGCGGCGCGTTGGCTGGATGCTGCGGCGCGCTCTCACCTGGTCCGCTCTGGTTAAATTCTCGTAACGGGGTGCCATTTTTTTGTCCTAATCCTCATACTTGCGAACGGTTTTATCCTGATCGGCTTTGCGTTCCATCGCCAGCGCAATCAGGCGGTCCACTAATTCCGGATACTCAAGGCCGGAGGCTTTCCACAGCTTCGGGTACATGCTAATGCTGGTAAAGCCTGGCATCGTGTTAATTTCGCTCAGAAAAAGCTCGCCCGTGTGTTTGTCCATCAGGAAGTCCACGCGCGAAAGGCCAGCGCCATCCACCGCCAGGTAGGCTCGCAAGGCATACTCCTGAATTTTTTGGGTCATCTCCACGTCAAAAGGAGCCGGGATAATCGTCTCGGGGTCGCCGCTCAGGTATTTGTCCTTGTAGGTGTAAAAAACATCTTCGGGGACAATCTCACCGGGGACGGACACCAGCGGGTTGTCGTTTCCGAGCACGCTGATTTCAATTTCCCGTGCGTCAATCCCGCGCTCCACCAGCACGCGCCGGTCAAAGCGCGCGGCTTTCAGCAGCCCTGCGCGCAGTTCCTCGCGGCTACTTGCTTTGCTTATGCCCACGGAGGAACCGAGGTTGGCGGGTTTGATGAAGAGTGGATACGGAGAAACGGCTTCCGACAGCGTGATGACCTCTTCGAGGTAATCCGCGATCTGACCGCGGCTGAACACCCGGTAGGGCAATACAGGAATGCCTGCGTTTTGCAGCAGGTCCTTGCAAACTACTTTATCCATACAGGCCGCGGAAGCCAGCACGCCTGCGCCGACATAAGCGATGTTCAAAATTTCGAACAAGCCCTGAATGGTGCCGTCCTCGCCAAAGGTGCCGTGCAAAACCGGGAAAATGACATCCAGTTCCGTGATGCGTTGCAGTTTTTCAGCTTCGCGCAGATACAGACCGACCTTTCCATCCACGTTCAGCAGGCTGACGGACTGGAGACTGCTGGTATCGCCTTGCTCAAATGCGCTCAGAGCATTCCCGCCGCTCAGCCAGGCGCCATCCAGGGTGATCCCGATCTCGAACACATTGTACTTGTCCGGGTCCAGCGCTGAGCGGACCGAGCGGGAGGACCTGAGCGAAACGGCGTGTTCCCCCGAACGGCCGCCAAATACCAAACCGAGATTTAACTTATGCTTCGTCATCAAATTCACCTATCAATTCAATTTCCAGTTCCAATTCAACGCCGAATTTTTCTTTCACGGTTTTTTGTGCCGTGCGGATAAGTTTCAGGTATTCCTGCGCGCTGGAACTGCCGTCATTCACAATAAAATTCGAGTGCAGCCCACTGATTTGGGCATGTCCGACCGTCATTCCTTTCAAACCTGCCGCTTCGATCAGTCTGCCGGCATAATCTCCGGGAGGATTCTTGAAGGTTGAACCGGTTGAGGCTCCGGTGGGTTGGCTCGCCTGGCGCTTATCGGACATTTCCATCAGGGTTTTCCAGGCAGCTTCGCGCGTGCTGCGTTCCGCTTTCAGTGTCGCCGAGAGGATCAGCAGCTCTTTGCGTGCCCGCTTCAGGATGCTGCTGCGGTAGGTGAATTTCAGGTCTTCCGCGCTCAGGGTCTTTTCCCCTTCTCCCCGCAGGAGGGCTTGGATGGAGACCAGCGATTTGGAAATATCCGAGCCAAACGCGCCAGCGTTCCCGTAGACCGCGCCGCCGACCGAACCAGGTACGCTGCCTGCCCATTCCAACCCGGAAAGTCCGCGCAAGGCGCTCTGGCGGGCGATGCTGCTGAGGTTCGCGCCGCTTTCAGCATAGATGCTGGGCGGTTCCTGCTGAGTATTGATACGGATGTTGTGGCAGTGGTTTACAAGGATGATGCCTTTGTAACCCCGGTCACTTACAAGGATGTTGGAACCGCTGCCAATCAGCTTGAAGGGCACATCCAGGCTCCATAAGGCGTTCGCGGCTTCCCGCATCTCATCGATAGTGTTTACCGCGACCAAGCCCAAGGCAGGTCCGCCTACACGGGATGTGGTGTAATTTGCCATGCGCACGTTTTCCTGCAGCCGCGCTCCCAACAAAGCCTGAAGCTGATTCATTGGGATGCTCATACGGCAGCCTCCCCGCTTCGCTTCAGAATGTTGTCGCGCAGGCAGGCGCTGATTTGCGGTCCCTTGCCGGCTGAAAGGAAAATGATCACGTCGTTGCCGGTTAACTCTCGGGTGAGCGCATCGACGATTTCCGCAAAATCCGGGATGTAGCGTGCTTTTCCCGCGGGCAGGGCATCAACGATGGTCTGCGGGGTAAAACCGTCATCCAGCTCACGCGCCGCGTAAATTTTGGTGATAATCACCGCGTCCGCCAGTTCAAGCGCCTGGGCGAATTCGTTTTGCAGGCTTTCTGTGCGGGTGAAAGTGTGCGGTTCCCATACCGCCCACAGCTTTTTGGTCGGGAAGAGGTCCCTTGCCGCGCTCAGCGTGGCGCGTACCTGGGTGGGATGGTGACCGTAGTCGTTAATCAAGACTTCGCCGGCGTTTTCGAGAACGATATCAAAGCGGCGTTCTGTGCCGGCAAACGCTGCCAGCGCCGGGGCGCAGTCCGCCGCGCTGCCGCCAATCGCGTCCACAACCGCGAGCGCAGCCGCAGCGTTCGAAACATTATGTTTGCCTGGCAGCCGCAGCGTGAACGTCCCCAATGCTTGCGCTTGTTGGTGAGATTGGTAACGCCGCAGGGTGAAGTGCGAGGCGCCGCCATCCCAGATATAGTCCTCAATGCGATAATCACAATCTTCTTTGAAGCCGTACGTCAGCAGCTCGATATCCGTGCGCAAGTCCGCCTGGAGCAGGCTCCGCACGCCCGGGTCGTCTCCGCAGAGGATGCTCTTCCCTCCCGGCGCGGCTCGGTTGATGAAGTCCCGGAACGCGTCCTGATAATCCTGCGGGGTGGGGAAACAATCCGGGTGGTCGTGTTCGATGTTGGTCACAACCGAAAGCTTGGGCGTAAGCCCCAGGAACATGCGGTCGTACTCATCCGCTTCGATGACGAAATATCTGCCGACGTCCCAGCGGGCATTGGTGCCGAGCTCTTTGATTTCCGCGCCGACGATGAAGCTGGGGTCGTATGTCAGCGCGTCCAGCAGGCAGATTAGCATGGCGGTGGTGGTGGTTTTTCCATGCGAACCAGCCACCGCAATCGTTTCCTTTCCCCAGGTGAGCTCGGAAAGGAAAGCTTCGCGCTTAATCACGGGTTTGCCTGCGGCGAGGGCGGCAGCGACCTCGGGGTCGTCATCTTTGACAGCCGAGGAGCGCACGATCAGGTCTGCCTGCAGCGCAAGCTGCGCGTCATGACCGAGCACAACGCGGGCGCCGCGTTTGCTGACCATCTGAAAATAAGGAGAAGCAATCAGGTCCGAGCCGCTCACCTGGTAGCCTTTTTCGAGGAGGACCACGGCGATGGCTGACATACCTGTTCCGCCAATCCCAATCAAGTGAACGCGTTTCATCACACAAAGGCTCCAATCAACAGAAAAGTCGCGATGACTATCGCGTAGTACACGACTGGCACCTGCATATAGGTAGGGAACGCGGACGCGAGGATTTTCGCGGCAGACTGTCCCATTTCCGTTGCCAGGTCGGGGGCGGTAATCGCCGCGAAGGGGTAGCCAGCATCAGCCATAAAGTACCACAGCGAGCTGGTCAGGATATAACCGTTGAGTCCGCCCATCAGCGCGCCGGCAAGCATATCCCGGAAGGGTCCGCGCTGAAAGTGCATATTCTCAGCAAAGCGGCGCAGGTTAGGAGTTTGATATCCAGCGAAAGCGCACACAACCAGCACCACCGTGTTGATCCAAAAGCCCTTGGAGCCGCTGGTATCTCCGAATATCCGGGGGATGACCACTTCAATCGTGAAGAGCGCCAGAATGGCGGACGCGCATACAACGATTTCTTTAGAGAAACCGCGCATCGCGCCTATCAGAATAAATAAGGCGACCAGTACGTAGAAGAGGACACTCAGGCTAATCATCGTCGGCGCTCACGTTTCAGGTTCCGGCCATTTCAAATAAAATTTTGGAGATTGCCAGCGCGGCATCCGGGTTGGAAAGCGCATGCATCGCGGCGCTCATTTGGGTCAGGCGCTCCGCATCTGTCATCAGGCTGGTAATCGTAGGCAGCAGGCTGGTTTTCAGGTTTTTGTCTTCCAGCAGCACGGCCGCGCCGCGCTCGACCAGATAGTCTGCGTTGACTTTCTGGTACTTCCAGGCGTAGGGGTAGGGGATCAAAACAGCTGGCAGGCCGTAATAGGGATACTCGCCCAATGTGGAAGCTCCGGAGCGCGATACCACCAGGTCCGCGCAGGCCATCGCCGCGCCAACTTCGTGCAGGTACGGGAAAGCCTGGTAGCGGGAACCGAGATGATTGGTGTGCTTCTGGATATCTTCCCAATCCAGGTGTCCGGTCAGGTGGATGACCTGATACTCGCGGGTCAGATCCCCGGCGATGGCTATCACTGCCTGGTTGATGGAGCGCGCGCCGCTGCTGCCCCCTAAAAAGAGGATAGTTTTGACCTGGGGGTCAAAGCCAAAATAAGCCTGCGCTTCGGCTTTGGTCCACTTTTTAAGGTCTTCTCGTAACGGATAACCTGTCACTATGATTTTCTCCTGCTGTTTAAAATACCTGCGTGAATCTTCCACGCTGACCGCGATGCGGCTGGCGAAACGGGCGAGCACTTTGAGCGCGAGCCCCGGTTCGATATCCGGAACGAAGAGGACGGAATGCCTCCGGAGGGCTGCCACTGCCATGGGAATGGCCACGTAACCGCCGGTGAAGAACAGTACGTCCGGGTTGAACTGCTTGAGCAGCCGACGGGAGCGGCGGTAGCCTTTCGCGAGCTGGAGAAGGTTGCCTGGCAGCTTCTTGAGTGAAACGCCGTGCACGCCAGCGGCAGGAACGGCTTTGAAGGGGAGACCGGCGCGTTCGACCAGCGCCTTCTCCATGCCGCCTTCACTGCCGACCCAGAGCAGTTCATGGGCATCATTTTTGAGGGTTTCCGTAACGGTTAGCGCCGGATACACTCCGCCACCTGTCCCGCCCGCGCAAATCAACAACCGCACTGGTCTGGCTCCTTTCCGCAGATTCTTTTGCCACGCCCCGTCTGGCAACGTTCATCACAATACCAAGGGCGCCCATCGTCGCGAGCATGCTGGAGCCGCCCGCGCTGATGAGAGGCAGGGCGTTGCCCGTGAACGGGAACAAGCCCACGATAACGGAGACATTCATCAATGCCTCAAGGGCAATCCAGCTGGTCAGCCCAAAGCTGATTAGCGAACCAAGCTGGTCGGGAGCGCGCCTGGCGATGGACAGACCGCGCCAAAGCATCAGCACATACAAGGTCACCACCAAAAAAGCCCCGACCAGTCCGGTTTCTTCGGCAATAACGGCGAAGATGCTGTCCGTATGCGGCAAAGGCAAACCTGTGAACTTTGTGTCTGCTTCGCCAATACCGACGCCGAACATGCCGCCTTTGATTATGGCTTCATAGATGCGCTGGACATGGTAAGAGCTGCCCATGAGGTCCTTGAGTCCGCCCAGATATTCACTGATGCGAGCCTGACCGGTGCGAGAGACGGACACAACAATCGCGCCAGTGACGCCAACGAACACCACAAAAATCAAGAGTTTCTTGAGGTCGCCGCCCGCCAAAAAGAAGAGCAGGATGCCAAGCAGGACGATGGTGGCAGCAGCGCTTAAATCCGGCTGCAGCACAATCATGCCGGCGGTGACGCCCACGATGGAGAGCAGCGGCAGCAAGCCGTCGCCGAGCAGGTTCATCGTATCCCGATGGGAGGATAGCCAGAAGGACAGATAGAGGATAATGCCAAGTTTTGCGAACTCCGAGGGTTGGAACGAGCCTTCAAAGAGCGCGCGGCTGGAATTGAAGCGGACATCATTCCGGATGAGCACAACCAGGAGCAGAATCAGGATAATCCCCATCCCCCACATCACAAACGGCTTGTAGATATGATAGTCAATGTAACTCAGTCCTATCGCGAGCGCGATTGAAAGCAACACCCACACAATCTGGCGGGTAAAGAGGTAAGTCGGCTCCTCGCCCATGCGCAGCGAGGCGTCCAGGCTGGTGGAATAGACCATCAACAAGCCAATTACCAACAGGCTGGCGATAATCAGCAGCAGCGGAACGTCGAACGGCAGCTTTGCAGCGCCGCTGCGGCGTGCAGCCGGTTTCACAAAGTCATTGGTCACAGCGCGTTCACCCATTGTCGGAAGCACTCTCCTCGTTCCTCAAAATCCTTGAAGGCGTCGAAACTGGTGCCGCCCGGCGAAAGCAGGACGGTATCGCCTTCCCGCGCGAGCTCGGCGGCTTTCTGGACTGCCTCTTGCAGGTTCGCGCACAGCGTGATGGACTGCAACGTTTCGCCGGCTTTGACTGTTCCCAACGCCTGGCTGATCAGCCCGGCGGCTTCTCCGAACAGGACGGCATGCCGCACGCGGCTGTGCACTTGCGCGGCCAGTTTTTCCCAGGGCAGGTCCTTATCCCGCCCGCCCAGCAGCAGCACGAGCGGGCTTTGGAAGGATTCCAGCGCCGCCAGCGTGCGTTCCGGCGCGGTAGCGATCGAGTCGTTGTACCATTCCGCTCCGCGCACGCTGCGCACGAATTCCAAGCGGTGCGGCACGCCGCTGAATTCTTCCACGGCGCTCTGGATGGCAGGCAAAGCCAGCGAAGCGGCCGCCGCGGCTGCGCAGGCTGCCAGCACGTTGCTGATATTATGCTGACCGCGCAGTTGGATCCAATCCAGAGGGAACATTTTCAGCTGCTGTCGGTCGATCTGCAGGTAGATCGCGTCTTTGTGAATGTACGTTCCGCTCTGATTCCCCTCCGGACGGTTGAAGCCGAAACTGATCAAATCGCTCTTCAGCTGCGTGGAAAGCTCCCAGGAACCGGCATCGTCGCGGTTCAACACGGCTACATCGCCCTGGTGTTGGTAATTCAGGATGCGGGCTTTGGCGGCAGTGTAAGCTTGCATAGACCCGTGCCGATCCAGGTGATTTGGGGAAATATTCAGGATGACTGCCACCTGCGGAGAAATGGTCATCAGTTCAAGCTGGAAGCTGGAAAGTTCCAGTATCACCAGGTCATCCGCGTGCATCTCTTCGACTTGCCCTATCAGGGGGTTGCCAATATTCCCACCAATCCAGGCGCGGCGCGGGCTCTGCTTCATTTCGAAGTATTTGCGCGCCATCAATCCCAGCAGGGCGGTTGTGGTGGTCTTTCCGGCCGAACCGGTGATGCCGACGACCGGCGCGGGGCAGGCTTCCAGGAAGACCTGCGAATCATTTGAAAGCTTAATTCCCCGGCGGGCTGCTTCCTGCAGGAAAGGAATAGTCAACGGAACGCCGCCGGACACGCAGACCAAATCCGCGCCTTCGAGCAGTTCCAGCGGGTGGCTGCCCAGCACAAGCTGCACACCGGCATCCTTAAGCATCAGCGCTTCGGGAGAGAGCGCATCGGGACCGCGCAGATCCGTGAGGACTACCCGCGCGCCTTTGCCCGCAAAGAAGCGCGAAAGCGCCGTGCCCTGGCGGGCTGCTCCGAGAACGATGATTTTTTTGTCAGTCCAGTTTTTCATACTCATCCCAAAAAAGTCAGTGCAAAACCGAGCATCGCACCAATAAAGCCAATCAGCCAGAAACGAATCACAATCTGGTTCTCCTGCCAGCCCAGCATTTCAAAATGGTGGTGGATGGGAGACTTCTTAAAAACTCTTTTGCCATGGGTCAGCCTGAAGTAAGTGACCTGAATGATGACGCTGAGCAATTCGGACACCGGGATAATGGCGATGAGCGGGAGAAAAACCCAACGCCCGGTCATCAGCGCCACCACCGCCATCACCGCGCCTAAGGCCTGCGAGCCTGTGTCGCCCATCATCAGTTCTGCCGGCTTGGCGTTGAACCACAAGAAGCCCGCCAGCGCGCCGACGATGCAGAAGCAGAAACGCGCCAGATAGACCTGATCCTGGAAGATGGCGATGATGCCGTAAACCCCGAACATGGTCATACAGATCATGCTTGCCAACCCATCAATGCCGTCGGTGAAGTTCACCGCGTTTGCCATGGCGACGATAATGAAGGCTGCGATGGGCAGATACCACCAACCCAGGTTCAGGGGAATTTCGGAGGTGGGCCAGTAGAGGTTTGGGACTATCAGCAATTCTTTCAGGCTGTACGCGATTGCCACGGCCACCAACGCCTGCAGCGTGAACTTGACGCGCGCGCTCATGCCCAGACCACGGCGGGGACCGCGAATCCCTTCCCAATCATCCACGGCGCCTATCAGCGCGAACAACCACAAAGTCGCCAGCGGCACAAAAATCGAGGAACCGAACATGCGCGAACCGAACAGCGAGACCGCATTCAAGATGACGGTCAGGATGGTGACCGGGATGAGGAACATGAAACCGCCCATGGTGGGGGTGTTCATTTTCGCCAGATGTGACTCCGGCACATCCATGCTGATGATTTTTCCAATTTTCAGGCGTTTTAACAGCTTGATAAACGGAGCTCCCCAAATCACCGTGAGCAAAAAGCTGAAACCGCTGATGGCTATTGCCAGGGACGTTCCGCTCATCAGGAAATTACCTCCAAATCTGCCACAATCAGGTCCATGCGCATCGCGTGCGAACCTTTGATTAAGGCGATGTCTTTTTCTTTCAACGTTTCCCGCAGGTAAGCCGCAGCGCCGTTCTGGTCCGGGAACCAGTGGATTTTATCAGCAGCGAAACCGCTCTCAAGCGCGGCTGCTTGCGTTTGCAGACTGCGCTGACCCACCAGGACGATTTCATCGGCCACCTGGGCAGCACGAATGCCGACCCGCTGGTGCCCATCTTCCTCGTATTGTCCGAGTTCGAGCATGTCGCCAAGCACGGCGACCTTCCTTCCGGTCAGGTCATCCAGCAAGTTCAGGGCCGCGAGGGTTGAATCCGGAGAGGCATTGTAGGTGTCGTCAATCAGCAGCGCGCCAGAAGCGGTTTTTGTCGTCGCGATGCGCAGCTGGAGCTTGCTGGTTTTCAGGGCGTGGAAAATCCAATCCCACGAAAATCCGAGGCTGAGCGCGGCGGCGGCGGAACGCAGCATCGTGTAGACCGAATGCCGGCCAATCAGCGGCGCGGTCACGTAAAATGCCTCATCCTGGTAGTGAATGCGGCAGCGGATGCCTTCCAGACCCATGCTTTCAATCTGGTCCGCCCAAAGGTCTGCCTGCGGGCACAAGCCGTAGGTAAAGACGCGGGCGGAGGTCTTGGCAGCCATCGCCAGCACCCGCTCGTCGTCATAATTCAGAATAGCCACGCCTTCGGGGGCGGGTGGGAGCGCCTGTACCAGTTCGGATTTGCCTTCCGCGATAGCTTCAATCGAGCCAGCGCGCTCGGCGTGCACTGTGCCGATATTCGTGACGATGCCAATTTGAGGGCGGGCAATATCACAGAGTAGTTTGATTTCACCCGGAACGTAAAAACCCATTTCCAGCACCGCGACCTCGTGCTCCTGCGTGAGCTTCAGCAGAGAAAGCGGCATGCCAATCTCGTTGTTCATGTTGCCTGGATTTTTGAGCGTTACCAGGCGCTTGGAAAGCACGTTGGCGGTCAGTTCTTTGGTGGATGACTTGCCCACGCTGCCTGTGATGCCAATGACCTTGATGTCGAATTGATTCCGCCAATAGGTCGCGATTTTTTGCAGCGCGGTCAGGGAATTGCCGGTCAACAGGCTGAAAGGCGGGCGCTGCGGAAAGATTGGTTCCGCGGCGCTCAGATCGACAATAGGATAAGCGCTTTCAACCGGGTGGTCAAGAATCGCCAGGCTGGCGCCTTTGGCAAAGGCGTCGTCCACGTACAGGTGCCCATCCGTGCGTTCCCCGCGCAGGGCGAAGAAAAGGCTGGACTCGCTTACATCACGCGAGTCAATAAATGCCTCCGGGAGCTTGAAATTAAGCTCCCCGACGCCATGCCCAAGCAGGGCTTTGAGGACGTGCTGGAAAGTTAGCATCCTATTTATCCTCCGCTGAAGCCTGCAGTCGGATCTGGTCGGGTGGGATGTCCATCAGCACCACCAGGTTTTGCACGACTTTCGAGAACACCGGAGCCGCGACTTCCGAACCCCAGATGCTGATACTTGGTTTTTCCAGCCAGACGTAAACCAGGAATTTCGGATCCTCAGCCGGACCCCAACCCACAAAGGATGTGTTGGTGACGGCGCTGGTGTACCCGAAGGGGGTAGGGATTTCCGCGGTACCGGTTTTTCCGGCTATGGTGTAGCCTTCCACCAGCGCGATGGAAGATTCTTCCTCAAGCGAGCTTACCAACATGCTTGTCAGAGTCTCCGCCGTTTCCGCCTTGATGGGATTCCCGACAATGACCGGATTGATATCGTACTGATGCCCGTCGATGACGATCGCTTTGACGATATGCGGCGCCATCATGCGGCCTTCGTTCGCTACCGCGCCGATTGCCATTGCCATCTGGATCGGAGTAACGGAAATGCCCTGACCGAACGAGTTGGTCGCCAGGTCCACTTCGTACCATTGGTTGTCACCTGGCAGTTTCAATGGCCAGTGTGATTCACCGCCCAGATCGATGCCGGTGTTGCGGTCAAAGCCAAAATTCTTCAAATAGGTATAGAAGTTCTCCGCGCCAAGCTGCGTGGCAATCCACGACAGACACACGTTCAGGGAGTGCTGCATACAGCCG
>JBCFBH010000102.1:0-3232 GCA_038562595.1 Anaerolineaceae bacterium | reverse complement strand
CTGTCGGAAACGCGCTTGATGTAGCCGCGCTGGGTGATGGACAGGAAAACAGGCGCATCCTGCACCAGAGCTTCATCAGAGAGGTCGTTTTCCAGGTCGTGTTCGATGCGCGTGCGTCGTTCGTCACCGAATTTTTCCGTAACCTCGTTCAGGTCGGTGCGGATTACTTCGAGGATTTTGCGGGGATGGGCCAGCAAATCTTCCAGGTCGGCGATCTGTACCATCAGCTCTTTGTGCTCATCCTCAATCTTCTGGCGTTCCAACGCGGCAAGCCGGCGCAGCTGCAGGTCCAGGATGGCCTGAGCCTGGATTTCCGTCAGGGCAAAACGCTCCATCAGGTTAATTTTGGCGGTGTCGGCATCCGGGGATGTGCGGATGGTCTGGATGACGGCATCCAGGTTCGCCAGCGCGATGAGCAGCCCATCCAGGATGTGGGCGCGTTTTTTGGCCTTATCCAGCTCGAAGAGCGCGCGCCGGGTGATGACCACCTGGCGATGTTCCAGATAATGGAAGAGGGCGCGCTTGAGCGAAAGCGTGCGGGGTTCGCCGTCCACCAGCGCCAGCAGCTGGACGCCGAATGTGGACTGCAAGGGGGTGAATTTATACAGCTGGTTGAGCACCTTTTTTGGCTGGGTGCCGCGCTTGAGCTCGATGACGATGCGCAGGCCGCGCCGGTCGGATTCATCGCGCATATCTGAAATCGCGTCCAGTTTACCGGCGCGCACCAGCTCGGCAATGCGTTCAATCAGGCTGGTTTTGTTCAGTTGGTAAGGGATTTCCGTGATGATAATCGCGAAGCGTCCGGCTCGGATTTCTTCAATTTCGGCTACGCCGCGAATCGTCAGTTTTCCGCGCCCGGTGCTGTAAGCCTGGCGGATGCCCTCGCCGCCGACGATAATGCCGCCAGTCGGGAAGTCCGGACCGGGAACCGCTTGCATCAGGTCTTCCACGCTGACCTCGTCGATTTCATCATAACGGTCGATGAGGATATTCAGGGCGGCGGTGAGCTCGCGCAGGTTGTGCGGGGGAATATTGGTGGCCATGCCGACCGCGATGCCGTTGGAGCCGTTCATCAGCAGGTT
This sequence comes from Anaerolineaceae bacterium, assembly GCA_038562595.1. Lineage (GTDB taxonomy): Bacteria > Chloroflexota > Anaerolineae > Anaerolineales > Anaerolineaceae > Mesolinea. The sequence goes on along the minus strand of JBCFBH010000102.1, from coordinate 2,150 downwards.
TGGTAAACGCGCGGGCAGCACTTCCGGTTCCTGCAGCGAGCCGTCGAAGTTATCGACAAAGTCTACGGTCTGTTTATCCAGGTCCAGAAGCAGCTCTTCGGCGGTCTTGGCGAGGCGGGCCTCGGTGTAACGCATGGCAGCCGGCGAGTCGCCGTCGATGGAGCCAAAGTTACCCTGACCGTCCACCAGGGGGTAGCGCATGGAGAAGTCCTGCGCCATGCGCGCCATCGCGTCATAGACGGCTGAATCGCCGTGGGGGTGATACTTTCCCAGCACCTCGCCGACGATTCTGGCGGATTTTTTGTAAGGGGCGTTGGAGCGGTTGCCCAGGTCCAGCATGGCGTAGAGGATGCGGCGGTGCACCGGCTTCAGGCCGTCGCGCACATCCGGAAGGGCGCGCGCGACGATGACGCTCATGGCGTAGTCCAGGTAGGCGGTGCGCATCTGGCTGTCGATATCCACATGCTCCAGATTTCCGGCGTTGTTTTCCTCCGGAACTTCGGGGAGTTCGTTTTCTTCGCTCATTAATATTCCTGATGCTGCCCGGCTGATTTTGGGGTGCCGGGCAACCATGTAATTATACCCTGAACGCTGGCTTTTTGCTCCAGCGCCAAAATTTCACAGTTTTTTCCAATGCAAACGCGGTTAAAGGGAAAACCCTGAAGCGCATGCAAGCCGTGAAATTTTGCTGAATTTTTGGAAGACCGCGCAAGGACAAAAAGAGGCTGATGAGTTCATCAGCCTCGAGATGTGATTTTCCGGTCGGTCAATAGATCGGGCAGCCCGGCAGTTGGTTGAATGAGATCGCGCACCACCAGGAGGCGGGCATGAAGACCAGGACCACGCCCACAATCAGCACGAGCGCCAGCAGGACGAGCAGCACAATCAGGCACCAGCCCATGCGTTTCTTTGGGCGCTCCGGAGTTGGCGCGGGGGCGATTGGCTGCTGAGGCACCGGCGCGGAGACCGGCTGGTAGGAGGTTGGGGCGGGGGCGGCTGCTTCGGGGGTGTAGAGGGCTGGTTCGGCTTTAGCGTCGCTCACGCGCAGCGGCTCGGTGGCAGCGCCTTTCACTTCAAAACTCATCACCGTGTTTTCCGCCAGGGTGATCAGGTCGCCGTCGGTCAGCTGCTGAGGGCCGGCAATGCGCACGCCGTTCAGAAAGGTGCCATTGGTGGAACCGAGGTCTTCGATGTAGATCGCGTCCCCGCGGCGCAAGAAGCGGGCGTGCCGGCGGGAGATTTCCGGGTCTGGAACGGGAAGGTCGTTGGTCAGGTCGCGGCCTAAGAAGACTTCGTCTTTCTCGATAAAATAGCTGGAGCCGGGGATAGGACCGGACCGCATAACGATAAGGAATTTTTGTTCCGCCATGGTGTGCTCCTTTGGGTCAGAGGTCGAAGTACAAAACAGTTATAGTTTAATGATTTTAGGCGTGGATGTCAATCACGGCGATGAGGGAGAGGCCTGGCTCTTACGTTGTAATACTGATTGCGCTGCCTTGTCCTCCTGAATAGGCTGCCTTGTCCTGCTGAATAGGCTGCCTTGTCCTCCTGAATGGGTTGCCTTGTCCTGCTGAATGGGTTGCCTGGTCATTCTGAACGGGTTGCCTGGTCATCCTGAACGGAGTGAAGGATCTTTCTTTTGCCTGGAACAAACAAGATTCTTCGCCTGCGGCAGGTTCCTTTTTTGGGATCAGAATGACGCAACATATAGTAGTCTCGATTGGTTGACAGGCAGACTGCCGCGCCCCCTATTAAGATTTCCAGCGTCATTTCAGGCTGCGAACGGGGGCTCGCAGTGACGCGCGCCTTGTCATCCTGACACCCTAAAGGGTGCAGGCCGGCAGTGAAGGATCTTTCTTTTGCGCAGACCAACCAGGATTCTTCGCCTGCGGCAGGTTCCTTTTTTGGGATCAGAATGACGCAACACATAGTAGTCTCGATTGGTTGACAGGCAGACTGCCGCGCCCCCTTATTACGATTTCCAGCGTCATTCAGGCTGCGAACGGGGGCTCGCAGTGACGCGCGCCTTGTCATCCTGAGAGATTGTGAATTTATCGCATCCTGCCACAGAGCGACAAAATAATTCATGGTTTTCTCGAAAAAAAAGGCTCACGAGCCTGGCCAGGCGGATTCGAAGGATCGAAACCCCA
>JBCFBH010000101.1:0-3315 GCA_038562595.1 Anaerolineaceae bacterium | reverse complement strand
GTGAACAGAGCGGTCATGGCTACCAGACGCCCGATTGCCGGCCAGTCCATCGGCGCGGGGGCTTTTTCCTGCGGGGTCTCGCGGATGAACATTGCCAGAATAGTGCAGACAATCATTATGGCAATCACAGTGATAATTGCCGCCCAGTAATTTCCTGCTTTGACCATATTGGCTACGAAGAAGGAAACAAAGATTAACGGCACAGGAACTTCAAAGAGCGTTTTCAGCCCGGAGTAACGTCCGCGCTGATTCTCCGGAACCAGGTCTGGAATGAGCCCCTGTGCCGCGCCGTGCCCGATATTGGAAAAGACCATGGAGAGCAGCACGGCGGCAAACAGCGCGGCGTAGCCTGCCTGCCCTTCCATCTGCGCGGCGATTACGCCAATACCAATGAAGGCAGCTGTTTCCAGGATGGTGCTGGCAAGCATGAACGGCCGACGTTTGCCCCAGCGGTGCGTGCTGCGGTCGGAAAGCATGCCCATCACAGCTTGGACGAGCAAGGCAATCATCAGGGAATAGAGGCGGATGCTGCCGTAGCTGCTCCCTTTGGTCTCTTCTCCGACGAACTGCTGCACAAGCAGCGGCAGAATGAGCGGGGTGAGGGTTTGGCTGCGAACAGTAAGCCCGAGATAGTAGATATTAATGAATATACTATCGTACCAACGCAGGGACTTTTGCATGAAACCTCCGGGCAGGCACTGGCGAGGAGCGGGCTCAGTGCATGCCGCTGAAAAAGTTGGGTTGAAAACCGCGGTCCATCTCCCATGGATAAATGATGTGCGCGTCGGTCGTCGCGGCGTAATAGTCGGGACGCATGTTTCCAAACAAGTTGCGATAGGGGTTGAAGTGCAGCACGCAGGTGGAAGGCTTTCCTCCAGAGGACATCACGCGGTTTTTCACGGCGGTGATGGTGCGCCCGGAACCCCAAACATCGTCCACGATGAGCACGTTCTGGTCGCTCAGGTGGCTGGCATCCGGGAACTGCAGGAACTTGGGCCAGGTGAGGAATTTGGAGTGCGGCGTCGCGGGCGTGTGCGTCTCAGCGGGGAAGTCCACAGATGCGGTGAAGAGGCTTTGGATTTTCATGGCTTCTGCGAGCATGCCGCCCGGGATGATGCCGCCGCGAGTGATCATCACCATGACAGAGTAGACCCGATTGAACTGCGGCAGCAAACGATCAATCAGTCGGGAGACCTCATCCCAGGTAATTATTTCATTACGTTGATTCATCTCACCACCTATGCTGACGGGGAGTTGTGAGCTACCCGCTATAACGAACAGCGCGTTTGCCATCACGATGCTCCGGCTATGGCGAGGGAGCGCTGATGACCGCGCCATACCTCTCGGGCGGGCTTTCTCCCGGCGGGTCGGCAGGGAGATCGCTTCGCTGCGCTCGCGATGACGCGCGGCACGCTCGCCATTACGACGCTCCGGCTATGGCGAGGGAGCGCTGATGACCGCGCCATACCTCTTGGGCGAGCTGTCTCCCGGCAGGTCGGCAGGGAGATCGCTTCGCTGTGCTCGCGATGACGTGCGGTGCGCTCACGATGACGAGCAGCAATCCCATCAGGCAAGCTTTCTCTCCCGGCAGGTTGGCAGGGAGATCGCTTCGCTGCGCTCGCGATGACGTGCGGTGCGCTCACGATGACGAGCAGCAATCCCATCAGGCATGCTTTCTCTCCCGGCAGGTCGGCAGGGAGATCGCTTCGCTGCGCTCGCGATGACGTGCGGCAGGCTCGCGACACTGAACCGCCAGAATATTATAGCAGGTTCGGCGGGTCCACTTCCACGGTCCACCCCATCAGCGGCAGTCCGTTCAGCATCGGCGTTGGGTCCGGGCCGCGCAGGATGATTTGCCAGCGGAAGCGCCCGAACAATTTGCGGGTATAACACGGCACCGGGCCGATGAAGTCCGTCTGATCCATCCCCAGCCCGCGAATCTCCGTACGCAGGATTTCCGCCAGCAGTTCTGCTTCCTGCCGGCATCTCTCCTCGGAAGGGTTGCGATACTCCAGACGCACCAGGCGCGTGAAAGGCGGGTAGCCCAGTTCCCGCCGGCTGGCCAGTTCCTGGGCGTAAAAGCCAGCGAAGTCGTGCCGGGAGGCTGCCTGGATGACGTAATTTTCGGGCTGGTAGGTTTGCATGACCACGCGCCCGCCCAGGGGGCTGCGTCCCGCGCGGCCGCTGACCTGGGTGAGCACCTGAAAACTGCGTTCCGCGGCGCGGTAATCCGGCAGGTTCAGCCCCGTTTCCGCCAGGATGATACCGACCAGTGTCACCAGCGGCAGGTCCAAGCCCTTGGCCAGCATTTGCGTACCAATCAAAATATCCGCGCGGTGGGCGCTGAAGTGCGAGAGGATGAGCTCGTGGGCGTCGCGCGTGGTGGTTGTCTCCGCGTCCCAGCGCAGCAGGCGGGCCTGGGGGAAGGCCTGCCGCACCAGCGCTTCCAGGCGCTCGGTCCCGATGCCCATTTGACGGATTTGTTTGCTGCCGCAGTGCGGGCATGTGGTGGGTAAAGCGCGCGTATAGCCGCAAATGTGGCAGAGCAGCCCGGCCCGGTCCTGATGGTAGACCAGCGGGCTCAGGTCGCGCGGGCAGAGCAGCGCCTGGCCGCAATCCCGGCAGAATACGTAGGTGGCGCTGCCCTTGCGGTTGAGGAAGAGGATAGCCTGTTGGTTGCGGGCAAGCACTTGCTCAAGCCCGGCATGCAGCGCCCGGGAAAGCACGCTGGTGTTGCCTTCCTTCAGCTCCGCGCGCATATCGATAAGGTCTACCGGCGGCAGCTCCAGGCTCAGCAGTTCGTCCCCATCCGCTGCCGGGACAAGCTCGGTATGCAGGCTGGCAGACTGTTTAAGCAGCGTCTCGCGGTGCGCCAGGACGCGCCGGGGCAGTTCCAGAAGCTGCCAGGCGCCGGTTTGCGCGCGGTAGTACTGATTAACGCGCGGGGTGGCGGAACCAAGAATTAAATTCGCTTTACAGATGCGCGCGTAGGCTTCCGCGGTCTCCACCGTGCGGTAGAAAGGCTCGCGTTCGGTCTCGTCGTAAGACTCGTGGTCGCACTCGTCCAGGATGATGAGACCGATATCCGGCAGCGGCACGAACAGCGCGCTGCGCGCCCCGACGATGATCGACAACTCGCCTTTGCGCGCGCGCCGCCAGGTATCGTAGAGCTCGCCTTCGGACAGCTTGGAATGATACAGCCCGACGCGGTTGGGGAAGCGCGCCATGTAGCGGCGCACAGCCTGGGGCGTCATGGCGATCTCCGGGACGAGAACTATCACCTGCCGCCCGCGTGCCAGGGTTTGCTCCACCGCG
>JBCFBH010000019.1:21220-31965 GCA_038562595.1 Anaerolineaceae bacterium | reverse complement strand
GCAGGAGGCTCGGCGTGTGCTCTCCGCGCGCGGCAGCCTGTATTTCCATATTGATTACCGCGAGGTCCATTACTGCAAAATTATGCTTGACCGGATTTTCGGGCGCGAAAACTTCCTGAATGAAATCATTTGGGCTTATGATTTCGGCGGAAGAGCGAAAGACCGGTGGCCAGCCAAGCATGACAACATACTTTTCTATGTTAAAGATGCCCGGGATTACGTCTTTAACCGGGAAGCCATTGACAGAGAGCCGTACATGGCGCCTGGCCTGGTCGGGAAAGAAAAGGCCGCTCGCGGGAAATTGCCCACCGATACCTGGTGGCATACCATTGTGGGCACAAACAGCCGCGAAAAAACCGGTTACCCGACCCAAAAGCCTGTCGCGATACTGGAACGCATTCTGCGCGCCTCATCCAACCCCGGAGACCTGGTGCTGGATTTCTTTGCCGGCAGGCTTGCCTGAACCTGGGCAGGCGTTTTATTCTGGTAGACAACAATCCTCAGGCTTATGCCGCGATGCAAGCCCGTTTTGCCGGTGTTCCCGAAATTGAATGGATTATCGAAGGCGGGACGTGATGGACTTTTCCGAGTTCCCTCTGCTGGATTTTGACCCTGACCGCGAGGCGGTAATTTCTCCTCCCAAAAAGCAAATCCCGGGCGGATTCCCTGCGCACGTGGTACTCTGCTTTTTCCGGGAAGTGATTGAAAAAGTCGCGCGGGAACGCAGCGCCAAAAAGCTCACCAGCCTGTCTTCGGAGGGCGGCGAGCACCCCATCTATGAAATCGCATTGAATGGTCAGCGCCTGGCCTTTTTCTTCCCGGGCGTGGGGGCGCCGCTGGCGGCTGGATTATTGGATGAGGCCATCGCCTTGGGCGGGAAGGACTTCATCGGCTGCGGCGGCTGCGGCGTGCTGGATAAGTCCATCGCGGTCGGAAATCTATTGGTGCCAACGGCGGCTGTGCGGGCGGAGGGCACCTCGTACCATTACCTGCCCCCTTCCAGGGAAGTGCTGGCAAACCCGGACGCGCTGCAGGCGCTTGAGTCCACGCTGCGCGCAAGGGGCGTTGCCTACCAGCTGACCAAAACATGGACAACCGATGCCTTTTACCGCGAAACACCGGCAAAGGTGCGCAAGTACAGGGCGGAGGGCTGCCTGGCGGTGGAAATGGAGGCAGCCGCTTTTATGGCTGTCGCCCGCTTCCGCGGGGCGCGCTTTGGCATGCTCCTGTACGGCGGCGACCTGGTCCAGGTTGAAGGTTGGGATCACCGCGACTGGCACAAGCGCACGGAGATTCGCGAAGAGCTTTTTTGGCTGGCTGCCGAAGCTTGTCTAAACTTGAAATCTATTGAGACCGGAGAAGACCATGCCTGATTACAGTGACGCCATCCTGCCGCAATTGTTATCCCGGAAGAGCGCCCTTTTGCCCGGCACCGACAGAATTGTCCTGCCTGAGAGCGCGGGTCGTTCTCTCAGCAGCATCCCCGGGACGGTCAGCAAACTTTTGGGCGGACCGGAATTGCCCTGCCCACCCCTTAGCCGTGAACTTCTGGGCAAATTTGATGGGCGCTACCGCAACGTGATTGTGCTGCTGGTGGACGCCCTGGGCTATGACCACTTGCAGCGATTAATGGCAACCGGGAAAGCAGAATTTTGGCGCGAAAATCTGGAACGCGCCAGTCTCTTCCCCCTCACCAGCATTTGCCCCAGCACCACAGCTACCGCGCTCACCACCCTGTGGACCGGCGTGGAGCCGGCGGAGCACGGCTATATCGGCTACGAGCTGTGGCTGAAGCGCTACGGCATGGTGGTGAATACCATTCTGCACATGCCAGCATCCTACTTCGGGGATATCGGCAGCCTGGGTAAAAGCGGTTTCGTCCCGGAAAGCTTTCTGGGTCTCAGGCAGCTTGGCGCGCAGTTCGCCGATCGTGGGATTGAGAGCCATGCCTTTTTACCCTATTCCATCGGGGGCTCCGGGCTTTCGCGCATGCACCTGGAAAAGACGAATGTGCACGGGTATGTAGCTGAGAGCGATATGTGGGCTAACCTGCGCGATATCCTTAACACGCCCGCGCGCGGCGCGCGTTTTCTATATGTGTATTGGAGCACGCTGGATACGCTCATTCATCGTTATGGACCCAACGATGAGCGGGTCGGCAACCAGTTCTCCGATTTGAGCCGCTCATTGGCCGTCAATTTGCTGGGCGGGCTTGAGAAAAGCGTCCGGGAAAAAAGCTTGCTGCTGCTCACCGCGGACCACGGCGCGCTCGCGACCCCACCTGAGGAAAATTACGACTTGCGCAATCACCCGGAGCTGATGAACATGCTGCGGATGCTGCCGACCTGCGAGGCGCGCCTGCCATTCCTGTTTCTCAAGCCAGGCCAGGAAGCAGGAGTGCGGGCTTACTTCGCCAATGCCTGGCCGGGTCAGTTCATCCTGCTCAGCATGGAAGAGGTCCTTTCTCTGCGTTTGTTTGGAACCGGGCGGGAGCACCCAGAGCTGCGCGACCGGGTAGGGGACCTGGTGGCTGTTCCTACGGGGGACGCATACCTGTGGTGGCCGGAAAAGCCCAATCTGATGCAAGGCCGGCACGGTGGTTTGGATCGTTCGGAAATGTTGATTCCGCTTTACGCGCTGCCGTTGGGCTGAGAAGCGTTTACCAGTTTTCGGGCAGCGGCCAGGATATTTCCCGATACCCGTAGGCATTGACGACCAGCGTCTGCTTATAGCGGCTTTTCCATGGAATAACCGGGGTGTAGAGGTGGATGTGCCCGTGCAGGTGCAAGCGGGGCTTAAACGTCTTTATCAGCCAGCGGAATGCCTGGATGCCGCGGTGCGACAGGTCTGTGTCGTCCTGAATTCCCGCCGGAGCGCTGTGTGTGACGAACACATCCAGATAACGCCCATGCAGCAGTTTGTTACGCAGCAGACCGGGAATCAGCCCAAGCACCATCCACCACATGCGCGCCTGAGAGTATTGGTACGGCTTATTGCTGTAACGAAGCGAACCTTCTATCCCGGCCAGCACTAAATCCAGCTTGCGGTCGTATACCACTTTGCGGTGCAGGTTGAGCGCGCCCCAGGGTTCTATGCGCGTTTCGCCGCCGGCTTGCGTCACTTCCGTGACATGGTTGCCATGCACGTAGTAAAGCGGGATATCCAGCGTTGTGAGCACGTATTCGAGGTAATAATACGGGAGGTCGCCGCAGCTGATGGCGAGGTCCACATCCGGGAAGCGCTCGCGGATGCGGGTGCTGTAAATCGCCGGCAGTTCCACATCGCTGAGAGCAAGGATTTTCATGACCGACGCTGTTACCCTTGCGCGACGACAAAAGCAAGAGCCAGACCGCCGTCGTGCGTGATAGAAACCGCCCACTCGGATAAACCGCGCGCCAACGCGGCGCGCAGGGCTTCGCCATGCAGACGCAGCTCCGGTTCCCCACTGTTCGCGTGGATCACCTCGACATCCTGCCAGCTTACCCGACCGATGCCGGTGCCGAGAGCTTTGGTGGCGGCTTCTTTGGCGGCGAAGACGCCTGCCAGCGCTTCGCTCTCCGCGCCGAGCTGAGCTTGTTCGAGAGGGGTGAATACCCGCTGAATAAAGCGCGCGCGGATGGCGGGGTTCACCGCTTCGAGCCGCTCAATTTTTACGATATCCACGCCGCATTTAATCATGAAAACGCCACCCCCGCGGAGGCGATTACCAGTTTGTCAAGCTGCCAATAGGTTTGGGCAGTCCGTAAGATGTCTTCGCGCGTGACGGCAGCCACTCTGGCGGGCAGCTCGCGGATATAGTTCAAGCCGTGCTGGTAGCGTTCCAGGTTGAGCAGCGCGCTGGCCGTGCCGGCATTGGATTCCAGCGAGAGAGGTAGTCGACCAACCAAGGCCGAGCGCACGTCTGAGAGTTCTTCTTCGCTCACCAGTTCGCTGGTGAAGCGCGCCAGTTCTTCACGGATGAGAGCAATAGCTTTTTCCAGGTTTTTTGGGTTAACGCCGGCGGCCACCTGCCAGGTGGTTGGGCCGAGCCCGCTGCCGAGGTCGGACTGCGCGTAGTAAGCCAGCCCTGCTTTTTCCCGCACGCTTTCGCCGATGCGTCCCATCATGCCAAACTGCCCGAGAATTTCGTTCCCTAACTGCGCCGGCAGGTAATCCGGCCCGGTGGTTTTGGGCGCAAAGGTGCCCAGAACGAGATCGGACTGGCTTTTTTCCTCCAGGATGACATGTTCGCGGATGGTGCCCGTCAGCGCTTGCACAGGAGGCAGTTCTGGCTGTTGAATTTGGGCAGCTTTCATCCATGCCCCCAGGGTTGGTGCGTAAGCGTCAAGCGCGCCTGCAGGCTGTACGCCGCCGCAGATTGCGACCACCATGCCCTGCGGACCCAGATAACGCTGATGAAAATCCTCCAGGTCCTCGCGGGTTAAGCTCTGCAAGGTGTGCGGAAAACCCAGGTTAGGGATGGCGTAGGGGTGCTCGCGGTAAATGGCGCGGTCGAAGGCTTGATCCGCCATAGCGGCGGTATCCTGAGCCTGGATGGCCAGGAAAGTGAGGAGCTGCGTCTTGATGCGCTGGAACTGCCTGGCGGGGAAGCTGGGTTCTGTAAATACTTCCCGGATGAGCGCGAGCATGTGCGGCAAATCCTCCCGCAGGCACTGCGCGGAGAACGAGGTGGCTAAGCCGCCGGCGCCAATGCTGAGCGAAGCGCCCATCGACTCGATTTCGTCATGGAGTTCGCGGAAGGAGTGTTCACGCGTTCCGGCGGTGAGCATGTTGGCCATGAAGTTGGCGATGCCGTACTTTTCCGGGTGCTCAATCGCGGAGCCAGGCGGCAGGTAGCCTCTGATTGACACTGCGGGGCTGCTCATGTTGGGGCGGGTGAGCAAGATCGAACCGTTGGCAAATTCCTCACGGGTAATATCGTCCGGACCAGGCAGTGCGGCGGTGGAAACGAACTGGTCAATCATTGCCGGTCTCCTCTCCGTTGGGGGTATAGACGCCAATCACGCGCGCATCCGGGCGCAGGTATTTGCGGGCAGTAAGGGTCACCTGTTCTGGTGTCACCGCGGCAAGGCGCTCCACGTAGTTTGTAAACCAGGAATAATCGCCAAAGCTGTTGGCATAACCCATCCAAAAGCCGTGGTTGGTAATGTTATCGCTGCTGTAAGCGAAAAGGGCTTTGGCTTGCTTCACGGCGCGGTCAATTTGCGCCTGATGGACGGGTTTGGTCAGGATCTTTTCGATTTCCTTATCCAGCGCGGCAAGCAGCCTGCTGACGCTGCGGGCAGGATGTTTGGTAAGGTTTATGGAAAAACTGCCGGGGTCGATGCTGGCGTTCAAGCTGCCGTTCACGCTTACCGCGAGCTCTTTTTCCACCAACGCGAGATAGAGGCGGCTGGTCCGGTTGCTGATGCTGCCGCCGCCAAACATATTCAGGCTGGAAGGTCCGGTCAGCAGGCTTTCCAGAATGGTGAAGGCAAAGAAATCTTCCGAGTTTCCTTTGGGGGCGCGCCAGGCAATCTCGACGAAGGTCGCGTCGCCGGGTCCATGCAGGTTCACCCGCTCGAAGTCGGGCAGCTCTTCTTCTGGCGCGGGCACGCTATTGGTGAAAGGTTGGGATGGGATGTTTCCGAAATACTGCCGGGTGAGCGCAAGCGCCTGCTGGGGGTCAAGGTCTCCCGCCAGGCACAGGATTGCGTTCGCGGGCTGGTAATAATTCTGGTAGTGTGTGTAGAGGTCTTCACGGGTGAGGGCAAGCAGGTCTTCTTTCGCGCCGATCACCTCATGTCGGTAGGGATGTTGTTTGAAGGCGCGCAGCTGCACGGCTTCGTTCAACAGAAAGAGCGGGTCATTCTCCAGCCCTTCCCGTTCTGAAAGGATCACGGTCCGTTCAGTTTCCACCTCAGCGGGGTCAAACAAACTGCCGCGCATGCGGTCGGATTCCAGCGCCAGGGCGGTTTCCAGGGCGCTGGCGGGCAGCGTCTCGAAATACGTGGTCCAGTCCTGGCTGGTGAAGGCGTTCCAGTGACCGCCCAGCCGCGCGATGGTGTGATCCATCCAGGAAGCAGAGCGCTGCGCTGTGCCCTTGAACTGCATGTGCTCCACCCAATGGCTGAGGCCGGTTTTTCCGGGGATTTCGTTGCGGGAGCCAATGCCATACCAAACCCAGCAGCTGATAATAGGCGCGGTGTGAATCTCCCGGATGAGCAGGGTCAGACCGTTTTCGAGTGTATATGTGAAAAGTTTGTCGTTCATAGGGTGAAAGCAGGGATTAGCGGGGAATGTAGGCGGGATTGACTCACTGTTGCGGGGGTCTGTAGGGCAGCAGCATCAGGAAGCCAATGCCAATAATGACCATGCCGATGATGAGACCCTGGGACTGCAGTCTTCCTAGAAATACGTTCGGCATAGGATTAGTGCCAAAGCCAAACGCGTCTGCCAGGGCAGTGAAAAAGCAAATGACATAACCGGTCGCGATGGTCCGCGTGCCGAAATCCGCCAGGAGGGATTTTTGGTTTTTCCCCCAGAGTGAAAGCAGCGCAAGTGAGCCGCCCAAGGTGAGCACGCCGAGACCCAGCAGGATGACGATGATCTGTACGAATCCGATCGAAACGCCGCGGTTAAGCCCGAAGATTTCTGGTTTTGCGCCGATGATAAAAATGATGAAACCGATGATCAGCAGCGTGAGTCCAAAGCGTCCGCGAAACCGTTTATTCCCGTTTTGAAATTCATTGGTTTTGACAGGGACTGGTGGATTGTTAGGAGGGCAGTTTGGTTCCAATTGTTTTGGCCTTTCAATCATTATAGCGGCAAAGCAGATTGTAACACACGCAAAAAGTTCCCGTGCGCGATGTCTTCCTGTGCAGCTTCCGAGTAGCCTTTAGCGCCAAGGAAAGGCAGCAGCAAGGGGAGGTCTGCGACGGAATCCAGCTCTTTCGGAGAGGACTGCAAACCAAACCCGCCGTCAAAATCCGTGCCGATGCCGATATGCCTGGCGTCGCCAGCAATCTGGCAGATGTAATCGATTTGGTCAGCGACCATGCTCAGACTGACCGCCTGCCTCCCGCCGCTTTGCTCCCAGTCTGCCCGCAGGAAGTTGTTGAAAGGCACCACGCCAATGACGACATCCCGCTCGATCATCGCGCGGATAAGGTCGTCGTCCAGCAGACGGTTGCCGCTGTAAGCCCGCACCAGTCGGCTGGCGTTGGCGTGACTGGTAATAATCGTGCCTTCGTAACGCTCAAGCGCCTGAAAGGCGGCAGCCGCATCCATGTGCGAGAGGTCCAGGATAAAACCAAGCTCGGCCATAGCTTCGAGCAAGGCTTTGCCTTCGCTGGTCAGCGGGCCGGGTTCGCGCGTACCGCCGGAGAAGCGGGTGCCAGCCCAAGCCAGCCCGATGATGCGTAAGCCGGCTTCCCACCAGCGCGGTAGTTCATCCAGGGAAAGGATGCCTTCCGCGCCTTCCATCAGCGGGATGAGACCCACCGGCTGATAACCAGAACTTTCTTTTTCGGGCGGGTTTTCCTGCCAGCGCGCCAGGTGGGAGCTGAGTTCGCTCTGCGTCCCTATCATGCGGAATGCGTGTGGTTTTTGGTCGCACAGGCGGTGGTAGCTGCCAAGCTGATTCCAGATAATCAGATTTGCCTCGCGTGGGGAGCCGTACATCTGCGTATCCAGCCAGTCCGTTCGGCCTGGACGGGAAGGGGTGGCGAAGAGCGTGCCAAATACCAGCGCGACTTTGGCCTGGTTATATTCCGGCCAGCCGAGCATCGTATCCCCGGTATAAGCGGGAAACGGGGTGCCTTGTTCCGACCGGCGCGTTTGATAGGCAGAGTGTGAATAATCCCTGCCAAAACACGCCATGTTCCAGGCTAAATCTTCGTGCGCATCGATGAACCAGTTCATAGGAAAGAAAAAGCGCCGGAATAGGATTTACTCCGGCGCTCTGGGTTCAATAACTTACGCCTGGGGTTCTTCGGCGTCTGGGGTTTGTTCAGCGACTGGGGTTTGCTCTGCTTCTGGGGTCTGGTCAGCCACTGGGGTTTGCTCAGCCTCTGGGATTTGTTCAGCGACTGGGGTTAGTTCAGCTTCTGGAGTTTCTTCGACAGGGATCTGCGGAATGTCGCCAACGAGGTCCCCGAGGGTTTCACCTTCGGATGAACCAGCAACGTCCAGATCCTGGGCCAGGGATTTCCAGTCCTGGTCGGCATACTGGGGAGAATCCACGCGGCGCATGCTGAGGCCGATGCGATGGTTTTCTTCCTCGATGCGCAGGATGCGCAGCGCGACGCGGTCGCCCACTTTCAGGACTTCCTTGGGATGCTCCACGCGTTTTTCGCTCAGTTCGGAGATGTGGATGAGACCTTCCATGTCGCCTGGAATATTCAGCTTGGCAAAAGCGCCGAAACTGGTGAGCCGGGTGATTTCGCCCTCAACCAGTTGCCCGACTTTCAGAGCGGTAACCTGGCTGGACCAGGGGTCGTTCTGCAGTTGGCGGATGGAAAGGCCGATGCGGCGGCGTTCTTTATCCACGCTGATGATTTTCACTTTGACCTCATCGCCAACCTTGAGCGCTTCGCTTGGGTGGGTGATGCGATCGTAGGAAATTTCGGAAACGTGCACGAGACCGTCAGCGCCGCCGATGTTGACAAAGGCGCCAAAATCTGCCAGGCTGGTAACGCGGCCGGTGCGGATGTCGCCTTCTTTCAGGCTGTCCAGGATTTTCTCGCGGACCATGTCGCGGGTTTCTGTGCTGGCAGCGCGTTCGCTCAGGATAAGGCGGTGGCGTTCGCGGTCCACTTCAATCACGCAGCATTGAACTTTCTCACCGATCATCGCCTTGTACTTCTCTTCCGGAGTCTCGCCGGTGATTTCGGATCTGCGGGTGAGGCTAAGCTGGGATGCAGGCACGAAACCGCGAATGGTGCTCAGGGGTACCAGCAGACCGCCCTTGTTGTAACCAACGATTTCGGATTCGAAGCTTTGACCGGAGAGCTTCATTTCTTCAGCGTCTATCCAGCTTTGTTCTTCCACAGCGCGGATAAAGGAGAGAACCAAATTACCGCTTTGATCTTCCGGGGTAACCACATAGACCGGGATAGCCTGCCCGACGGTCAGAGTCGCAAGAATGTCAGCCGGGATGGCATCGTATTCTTTCCCAGTAATCATACCTTCGGACTTGGCGCCAACGCTAACCAGTATCTGGTTTTCACCGATGCTGGCGATGATGCCGTCCCGAATTTCCCCGGCTTTGGGGAAGTCAATACTGAGGTTGGATTCGAGCAAATCCCCCATTTGTTCCATGGTTTGAGGTTCGTTCTCGTCCTTGTTCTCCTGCTTGCTTACATCGTCAATGTCTGTCATGAATTAATAACTCCAACGTTAAATTTGGAACTCATTATAGTAGACAATAGCTTCTTTTGCAACCTATGCGCGGCTGAATATTGCGCTTTTTGTGTCTTATTTCACGAAATAGGGGGCAAAATTCCGTTCAGTCCTCATTCAAAGGTCCATATTCCCCGTAATCCAGAACTTCCCGCGTGCCTGTCTGGGGGTTGGGCGGTCCGATGATTCCCCGCTCTTCCAGGTTTTCAATGATGCGGGCTGAGCGGGTATACCCGATGTGCAGCTTGCGCTGCAGCAGGGAGACCGAAGCCCGTCCTTCGTGCCGGATAATGCGGATCACTTCTGTGGTAAGTGGGTCCTCGTCGCTGTTCTTGCTGGTTTCTTCCCACAAGGGCGTCTGGTTTTGGGCGTCGTCTACCAATGGCGGTCGGGACTGTGAGGGAAAAACAGCGATGTCCGGGCGTTCCTCGCCCGTTTTCTGCTGCGCCTGCTTTCTCCAGAAATCCACCAGGCGGTTAAGCTCGGTTTCGGAAACATAAGTGCCTTGCAGGCGCACCGGCGCGGGGGAATCCGGCGCCTGGAAGAGCATATCCCCCTTGCCGAGCAGGCTCTCAGCGCCTGGCTGGTCGATAATTACACGGCTGTCGACCATGGTGGCGACTGCGAAGGCGATGCGCGCGGGGAAGTTGGCTTTGATGAGGCCTGTAATAATATCCGCGGAGGGACGTTGCGTGGCAAGTATCAGATGAATTCCCGTAGCGCGCGCGAGTTGGGCAAGGCGGGTCAACAGTTTTTCTGTCTCTGTGGGCGCCAGCAGCATCAAATCCGACAGTTCATCGATGACGATAAGGTAGAAAGGCAGGATTTTTCCGCCTTCAGCGCTTTTCCTGGCATTGTACTCTGTGATGTTGCGCACGTTGGCTTCGGCAAACATACGGTAGCGTAGGTCCATTTCGCGCTGCATCCACTGCAAAGCGCCGACCACTTTCTCCGCATCGACGATTACCGGCGCGAGCAAGTGCGGAATGCCGTTGTAGCCGGTCAGCTCCACGCGCTTGGGGTCCACCATCATAAAGCGGATTTGGTCGGGGGTAAGCGTGAGCAGATACGAAGCCAGCATGGCATTTAAGCATACTGATTTGCCGGAGCCGGTGGTGCCAGCGATGAGCAGGTGGGGCATGTCTGCCAGGTCCGCGGTATACGGCTGACCAGCCACATTTTTCCCCAGAGGGAATTTGAGTGGGTTGGGGTTGGTGTTGAAGCTGGGGCTCTCCACAAGCTCATCCATGGATACGATGGAAGTGCGACTATTCGGGACCTCAATCCCTATGTAGCCCCTGCCAGGCACGGGCGCCTGAATGCGGATGCGCGACGCTTTCAGCGCGAGGGCAAGGTCATCTGCC
>JBCFBH010000019.1:10314-21210 GCA_038562595.1 Anaerolineaceae bacterium | reverse complement strand
TGACAATATTGCTCACACGCACTCGTTTTTTACCGTTGCGCCCCTCTACAAAATCCGGTTCGACCCCGAACATGGTCACCGCCGGTCCGCGCCGGATTTCCACCACGCGGGAAGGAGTGTTGAAAGAACGCAGCGTTTCTTCGATTACGCGGGCGCGGTCCTGGTCATTTTCCAGGTCTGGCGGCTGAGCCGGAGTGGGCATCAGCACTTCGTCGGGGTCGGGCAAAACCCAGGAATGCTCGCCGCCTGCTGAACCAGGCGTTATCTGGGGTGAGCGCGCGGCCGTTCGTATTGGGTTGGCTGGCGCTGGAGCTGTTTCGGCTTGCTCCGGTTCCTCGACAAAATCCATCTCGGCACGCCCGGCGCGTTTGGCCTGCAATTCCGCGGCTTTTGATTTGATAAAACGGGCAAAGCGCGCCTGGTTATCTTTCAACCGCTTTGCCAGCCAAAGGGTCAGGTCGGACAGAGAAAAATCCACCAGCAGGACCAGACAGATGAGCAGCCAGGCAATGAGCAGAATCACAGCACCCGGCTGACCAAACCAGCGCGAGAGGATAGTCAGGAGAAAGCGTCCCGCCGCGCCTCCGCCAGAAGCGTTGAGCGCATCGGACCCCTGGCTGATGAGCTGGAACCAGGCCAGCGCGTTGAAGAATGCCAGAACGATGCCAATCATGCGTTCACCGGAAAGGTCCGGGAATTGGTCCAATTTTCGCAGCAGGAACCACGCGCCTGATAAAATCAAAATGACGGGCACCGCGTACGCCCCCCAGCCGGTGAACCTGTACAGCAGGTCTGACCACCATTTGGATACAACGCCCGAATCGCCAATCACCAGGCTGAGGAGCGTCAGCACCCCGATGACAATCATCACAATGCCGCTGATATCAACTTTCCGCTCCGGAGAGATGGTGAAAGACTTTGGGGTGGGCGCAGGTTTACGGGCAGTGGTTCGGGCGGGCGTTGGCCGGCTGCTTGCCCTGCGGGTTGTCTTTTTCGCGGTCGTAGGAGGGGACTTGCGCGCAGCGCGGGTTGTGCCGGTGCGTTTAACCGGAGTCTTTGAGGGCGTTTTCTTGGTTTTTGGTTTCGCTTTGGCGCTCGTGGCCATGTCATTCCTCCGACGGCAGATCAGGTAAGAGCGATTATAGCATTAATGTTCTCAAGCAGAATGCGCGCCAGTCTGTCAGTTACCGAAAGTCTGTGCACAGAGTCCTTGACAGGTATTGCGCGTTTTATTTAAACTGTTATAATCTTGTTATACTCATCGATAAAACATTATCAGAAAGTTTTTTAGCTCTTAGGTAACAGAGCGAAATCCCGATTTATATTGAAATGAAATCATTCCAAAATTTGACAATCGAACTGACAGTATCCTTGCCGTCAAAATAAATGCTGGGCAATCGCAAGGTCATCATTCTCTAAAACACACATTGAAGGTGAACATGGATATATTTGAACTCGACAAAAAAACCCTTAAGGAACTGCGGCAAATCGCGGAAGACCTGAACTTTCCCAAGCCCATACGCTTGAAACGGGAGGGCTTGGTTGTAAAAATCGCCCAGATACTGGCGGAACAGGAAGGCCTGGAAATGCGCGGCGGCGTCCTGGAAATTATGAATGAAGGCATCGGCTTCCTCCGGTCTAATTACCGCATCGGACCCGAAGACGTTTATGTCTCGCAGGCACAACTGCGCCGCTATGACCTGCGCTCCGGCGACCTGGTGATTGGGCATGTTCGGCCCCCGCGTGAGTCGGAACGGCATTACGGGCTTCTGAAGGTCGAGTCTATCAACGGTCTGACGCCGGATGAGGCGCGCAAACGCGTACGCTTTGAAGCGCTGACGCCCATCTTCCCGGATTTCCGCCTCAATCTGGAGCACGATCCCAAAAACCTCTCCACGCGCCTGATTAACCTGATCGCGCCGATAGGCGGCGGGCAGCGCGCCATGATTGTCTCCCCGCCTAAAGCTGGCAAGACAACTATCCTGAAGGATATTGCCAACGCAATCGCGGTCAATCACCCGGAAGTCTGCCAAATCATGTCGCTCATCGGCGAACGCCCTGAAGAAGTGACGGATATGGATCGCTCCGTGGAAGCCGAAGTGGTGGCAAGCACCTTCGACGAGCCGGTTAACGCGCATGTGCGCATGGCAGAAATCGCGCTCGACCGCGCCAAGCGTCTGGTCGAAAACGGCCTGGACGTCGTCATTCTGATGGATTCGCTGACGCGTCTGGCTCGCGCTTACAACATGGTGGTCAACCCCTCCGGTCGCACGCTTTCCGGCGGTATGGACCCCTCCGCGCTCTATCCGCCCAAACGCTTCTTTGGCGCGGCGCGCAACCTTGAGGACGGCGGCAGCCTGACCATCATTGCCACCGCTATGGTGGACACCGGTTCGCGCCTGGACGATGTGGTTTACGAGGAGTTCAAGGGCACCGGCAACATGGAGCTGCACCTTTCGCGCCGTTTGCAAGAACGCCGCATTTTCCCCGCGATTGATATTGAGCGGTCCTCAACCCGGCGTGAGGAACTGCTGCTGGAACGCGAAACGCTCCAGCGTGCCTGGCTGATGCGCCGTATGTACCTGCAGATGGTTGCCAACCCACCGCAGGGAGCCGGCATGGATACCGCCGTGGCAACCGAGGCTATTCTGCAGCGCATGGAAAAATCGAAGACGAACGCGGAATTTCTGGAAGGCCTGACCGACAACTAAATGGTCGGGCAGAACAAACGAGGTAGCATGACCGAACAAAACCCAAGCCAAAAAGGGGGCGGCTTGCGCCAGAAGAGCGTACTCTCCTGGCTGCTGACATTAATCATTTGCGCAGGATTGATTTCTGTGCTGGCCTGGCAGCCCCAAATTGCCAGCTCCATGGCGGAAAGAAACCCGCAGCAAGTTAATGCTGAAACAGAAAGCGCGGAAAGCGTTGAGGGTGCTGCGCTGCAAAGCACGCCGCAATTTGCGCTCGCGCCCACCGAAGAAGTGTTGATTCGGGAACCGAACACGCACACGGAAATAGATTCCAGCCTGCGCACCAGCGCGGTGGAATACACAGTCACCGAAGGCGACTCGGTATTCAGCATCGCGCAGCGATTTGACATCGCCCCGGAAACGCTGCTGTGGTCCAATTACGACGTACTCAGTGACAACCCGCACGAACTGTCCATCGGACAGGTTCTGAAAATCCCCCCGACGGATGGTATCTGGTACAAATGGACATCCAAGGATACGCTGGAAAAAGTAGCGGCCAAGTTTTCTGTGACTGTGGACGACATCAAGCTCTATGTGGGCAACAACCTGGACCTCAGCAATCCGGTGATTGAAGCCGGACAGTATGTGATGGTACCAGGCGGCTCGCGCGAGTATATGCAGTGGGTCATCCCTGAAATTCCGCGCGGCGCGGCCGGCGTGGCAACTTCGCCCTTCTTCCAATGCGACACGAGCGGGATGTATTACGGCGGCAGCGGATACTTCATCTGGCCCTCCGCGGTGCACACCATCTCGGGCAACAACTATTGGTCCGGACACCTGGCGATAGATATCGGCTCCGGGATGGGGTCGCCAATTTACGCGGCGGACAGCGGCGTAGTGGTTTACGCGGGCTGGATGAACGGCGGCTATGGGAATGTGGTGATTATTGACCACAACAACGGCTATGTGACCGTGTACGCCCACCTCAGCGCCATCTATGTCAATTGCGGCAACGCGGCCTCCCAGGGCATGCAGATTGGCTCGGCCGGCAGTACTGGCAATTCCACCGGCGCGCATTTGCACTTCGAAATTCGCTACATGGGCGGTTTTATCAATCCGCTGACGGTGCTGCCGTTCGGATGATATAATCATCGCGCGCGCTCCAGTAGCTCAAATGGACAGAGCAAGGCACTCCTAACGCCTAGGTTGGGGGTTCAATTCCCTCCTGGGGCATCGCTTACAAGGGTTTCGGGCAGCTTTCGGGCTGCCCGAATTGCTTTCTAAGGGAGGAATGAAGATGACAAGGGTATGGTCACTCTGATCTGCAGGCGAAGAATCTTGTTTTTCGAGCGTTAAGATCCTTCGCTGCGCTCAGGGTGACAAGAGTTTAATCATTCACGCGCTGCACTCTGGATGACAAACGATTTGCCCTTCTATCGCTGGCGACCTGTACTCGCTGGGGTACCAGGATGACAAGGGTATGGTCATTCTGAGCCGCAGGCGAAGAATCTTGTTTATTCCGCGCAAGAGAAAGATCCTTCGCTCTGCTCAGGATGACAAACGATTTGCCCTTCTATCGCTGACGATCTGTACCCGCCAGGGTATCAGGATGACAGGGGTATGGTCACTCTGAGCCGCAGGCGAAGAATCCGGTTTATTCCGCGCAAGAGAAAGATCCTTCGCTCTGCTCAGGATGACAAGGGATTCGCCATTCTCTCGCTGGCGACCTGTACCCGCAGGGGTACCAGGATGACAAGGATTTCGCCATTCTGTCGCTGGCGACCTGTACCCGCCAGGGTATCAGGATGACAAGAGTATGGTCATTCTGAGCCGCAGGCGAAGAATCTTGTTTTTCGAGCGTTAAGATCCTTCGCTGCGCTCAGGGTGACAAGAGTTTAATCATTCACGCGCTGCACTCTGGATGACAAGGGATTCGCCATTCTGTCGCTGGCGACTGTACCCGCAGGGGTATCAGGATGACAGGGGTATGGTCATTCTGAGCCGTAGGCGAAGAATCCGGTTAATTCCGCGCAAAAGAAAGATCCTTCGCTCTGCTCAGGATGACAAGGGATTCGCCATTCTCTCGCTGGCGACCTGTATCCGACAGGGTACCAGGATGACAGGGGTATGGTCATTCTGAGCCGCAGGCGAAGAATCTTGTTTTTCGAGCGTTAAGATCCTTCGCTGCGCTCAGGACGACAAACGATTCACCCTTATATCGCTGGCGACCTGTACCCGCCAGGGCATCAGGATGATAAGGGATTCGCCATTCTGTCGCTGGCGACCTGTACCCGCCAGGGTATCAGGATGACGACAACTACTATTGGATTTGCGAGAATGACAAAATAAAAAGCCCCTCCATCGGGAGAGGCTTAATCGTTTAGAAAGGCAGGTCGTCGCCTAATTCGTCGTCGGGGTCGTCCGGCTCAGTATCGTCCTCCGACTGCTCACTTTCTTCCAGGTCGCGGCGGACCCACAGGTGCAGCACGTCGCCTTCATCCATAGTCAGCGCCTGGGCAGCAAGGATCTGGGCTTCTTTTCTCAGTCCGATTTCGTCCCGGTATTCCAGGAACATGGTTTGGTTCTGTTTCCAGGCGCGCGTGCAGCGCTCCAACAGCGCCTGACTGTCGAATGAGCGCACACTTGTGGTCGCGACCCGATAAAGCAGCGGTCCTTCCAACACGCCGCCTGTCCAGGCGAAGGCGCTGCCTTCTTCCTGGGGGTCCCCGATGAGGTCGAAATCGGGGGTGGGTCCTTCAATGATTGTAATTTTGTTGTCCATTTTTCTCCAGCCGCAATAATACCATAAGACCCGCCAGAATCTGAGGGCGGTTTTTCAATGTTTTTAGTGTTGTATATAGGAAGAAACGGGCTGGTCCGTTCAGAGATCAGCCCGTTCGAGGTTCAAAAGTTGCTTAGTTAGCGGTATTGTTCCAGAACCAGTTGTAGGCGTAGTAGTAATCACCCTGCAAACGGATCGAGATGCGCTCCAAGCCGATTAAATCAGAGGGGATGTCATAGGTCGCGGTAAGCGTGCCGCCATCACCGGTTTCCAGGGTGGCAACCTGAATGCCGCCGATGCCGCGGGTCCACATTTTGCCCATCAGCACCTTGAATTCATAGTCAGCAGGCAGATTGTAGGCTTTGATGGTCACTTTGCTGTCCTTCACCACAGACTCGATGAAGAAGTACGGGTAGCCAGTATAGCCGTCCACCGGGGGCGCAGGTGGTTCGCTGCCAGTGTTATTCCAGAACCAGTTATAGGCATAATAAGCGCCGGTGCCTTCCAACCGGATCGACACGCGTTCGTCATCGGCGAGTTCCTCGGGGATATCAAAGGTCGCCTCAAAACTGCCGCCTTCGCCGGAGTTCAGCCTGGCGACTTCGATGCCGCCGATCCCGCGGGTCCACATCTTGCCCATCAGAACTTTGAATTCGACGTTTCTGGGGAAGTTGTAGGTGTGGATGGTGACGTCCTCGCCTTTCACTACGCTCACGATTGAGAAAGTAGGGATATTGCCGCAGCCGCAATCGGGAGTTTCCTCATCCGGTTCACCTGGTTCCGGCCAGGTTCCGCTGGCATCGTTCCAAAACCAGTTATAGGCAAAGTAGGGATTGTCTGTGCCTTGGGCGCGAATCGCAATCTGCGCCCGTCCCTTCAGGGCAGCCGGGATGTTGAATGTCGCCGTGAACACGCCTCCTTCGCCCGAGTTGAAGGTGGCTACTTCAATACCGCCTACCGCGCGGGTGCCAATCTCGCCCATCAGAACTTTGAAACTCTTGTTGGCGGGAAAATCCTTGGTGAGGATGGTGACGCTGACATCTTTTTCCACCGCTGTGATGGCAAAAGTGGGATACGTGGAGGCCTGCACTCTGCTGACCCCCAGGAAAAGGGAGAGTACGAGAACGAGTGCCGCTGCCTGTATTACAAGACGATGCTTTTTCATTTTTTCTCCTTCGACAATGCTCGGGTAGAGAATGCTTTTCAGACCCGAAATCAATCTATCACTCGGACTCAGGACGTAAATGATGCTGAAAAAGTTCCACATCTGACTTGATGTTTCTTGATTATAGCATTTTCGTAGTCTGAATCAAATATTTGTACCTTTTTGGGGTGCAAATAAATGAAAGAGCGCTCGCACGGAGGTGCAAGCGCTCTTTCTGGCTTCGCGGTCAGAATTACTTTTGGGTAATCTTGATGGATTTGGGTTTGGCTTCTTCCGCCTTGGGGATGTTCAGGGTTAGAATGCCGTTTTCCAGGCTGGCTTCCACCTTGCCGCTGTCCAGGGGTGTTGGTAGTGAAATCACGCGGTGGAAACGACCGGCAGGGAGTTCCGCCAGCAGATAGTCTGTGCGCGCGTCGCGCTCCAACTTCACTTCACCGCTGATTGTGACGACTTCGTTCACAATCTGGATGTCCACGTCTTCAGACTTTACACCCGGCAGATAGGCTCTCAATTCATAGCCTTCCGGGGTGGCTTTCACGTCCATCGGGAAAGCAACCTGTGGTTCATAATCGCGCTCCAATTCGTTCATCGCATTGGCAAGCGCCTGCATCCGTAATCTGCGTCCATAGGGGTTTATGTAAAATGTCATTTCAATCTCCTTGTCATTTCAATGTCTACTTGTCCTTACTTTAGCTGTCGGATATCAAAATTGTGCATACAATATGTAGATGTTTTGTTAGAAACAAAATACAAAGGATGCATGGATAATGAACAAACGCAGAAAATTCATCCTGGGTGCGGCGGCGGCTGGGCTGATTGTGCTGGCGGGTTTCGCGCTCTCTCGCATGTACCTGGGCAAACGCAACGCGGCGGTCATCGCGTTTATCCGCGCGCCGGAGGAGCACGCGGACTGGAAGATTAGCGCGCTTTCCCGCTGTGGGGACGCGCCATTTAGCTTCCCAAGCAACGGTTTTGTCGGCTACCTGTGGGGGGACAGCTTTCGACCTTTCCATAGACACCAGGGAATTGACATTTTTGGCGGCACGGAGGCAGGGCTGACGCCGGTGTACGCTGCTTACGACGGCTATCTGACGCGTGAGGAAAGCTGGAAAAGCAGCCTGATTATCCGGGTTCCGGAGGACCCTCTCCATCCCGGCACTCAAATCTGGTTGTATATGACCCATCTGGCGGATTCACAGGGAAACAGCCTGATTGCCGCTGACTTCCCACCAGGAACGCGGGAAAAACCTGTGCGCAGGGGGGATTTGCTGGGTTACCAGGGAAATTACTCCGGCAACCCGGGGAGTCCGACCGGTGTGCATTTGCATTTTTCCATTGTGCGGGATGACGGCAGTGGGAACTACCTGAATGAGCTGGAGTTCGAGAATACGCTGGACCCCTCGCCTTACTTTAACCTGCCCCTAAACGGGAGCGATAATAAGGACATCATCCCGCTGTGTTCCGGCGCTGAATAACGGCGTACCTGACTTACCAGATCTATGGCTGACAGGGCAGCGCCCAAGGCAACGCGCGCGGTTTGGAGATAAGGGGATTATTCGCTATAATACCGAAAGCGAAAAGTGCAGGAGGTCTGTCAGTATGCAGGAAATTGCCCCCAATGTGTTTATCGAAAACAACTCTCTTGGGTTGGTGACGGGTGTCATCCGGGGAAAGACGGGCTCAGTCCTCATCGATTCCCCCAGCCGGCAAGATGAAATGCGCTCCTGGCGCAGCGGGACCGCCCGCCTGATCACCGGAGATCCGAAATTTCTGGTGCATCTCGATACCAACTACGACCGTTTGTTGGGTATCAAAGGCACAGACTGCGTCATCGTCACGCATACCAACAGCCTGGTCCCGGAAAAAGTCAAAACTTCCGGCTCAAAACCAGCGGATGAGAGTATGCAGCCCGGGGAAGGGCACGAAGCTTTTGTCAGCCCCTTCCGTGTAATCCCACCTGAAATTGTTTTCAGCCAATCGCTTGCGCTCTACCTGGATGATACTGAAATCCTATTGGAACACCACCCGGGTTCCAATTTTGCCGGCATCTGGGCGGAGCTTCCTGCCAGAAAAGTCATCTTTGTGGGCGATGCTGTTCTCCCGGAACAACCTCCTTTCCTGGCTTATTGCGATTTGGACCATTGGCTGGAGGACCTGAGCGTTTTATCGGGTAAAAAATACCGCAACTACCAGATTGTTTCCGCGCGAAGCGGAGTTCTTGATCAGAGCCAGGTTGAGCTGATGGCCGGACACATCGAAACTATCCATACGCTGCTTTCGCCGCTGATGGCGCGCAACGCCAGCCTGGAAGAACTGCTCGCGCTCATTCCCGCAATCATGCAGCGCTTTGAGCCGAATGCCAACACCAGCGATATGTACTACAACCGCTTGCGCTGGGGGCTTACCACATATTATGAACTTAATCACGCTTAGAACCTGAGGAATCGCACATGAATCAAGAGAGTGGGTACGCGCCGTTGGTTGAACTGACCCGCGGCGCTATGGTGGAATGCGTCCACTTCGGCGCATTCGCGGTGGTGGATGCTTATGGCAAGCTGCTTTGCTCGGCGGGCAACCCCAACCTGGTCACGTTTCCTCGCAGTTCCATGAAACCTTTCCAGGTTTTACCCTTTGTGGAGAGCGGCGGGCCGGAACATTTTGGTCTGTCCGATGAGGAACTGGCGATTATGTGCGCCTCGCACGCCGGGACGGAAGCGCATGTGGATGTCCTGCGAAGTATTCATCAGAAGACCGGGCTGCAGGAATCTGATTTGCAATGCGGCGTGCATTACCCTTCTGACCGCGCCACCAGCGAAGCTATGCGCCTGCGCGGGGAACTCCCCACGCCCTACCGTCACAATTGCTCTGGCAAGCACAGCGGCATGCTGGCAGCCGCGCGTTTGCGCGGGCTACCGACCGAAACCTACCTGGCGCTCGACCATCCGGTCCAGCAGCGCATCCGGACGGTGATGGCTGAGATGAGCGGGATCAACGCGGACGCGCTGATCCCCGGGATTGACGGCTGTTCCGCGCCAGTCTACGCACTGCCTTTGCGCGCCTTTGCCTATGCGGCAGCCCGCCTGTGCGACCCGCTTGAACTGACCGAGCAACGGCAAAACGCCTGCCGGAAGATTACCAATGCCATGCGGGCTCATCCTGTCATGGTTGCTGGCCCTGGCAAGCTGGATACCGTCCTGATGCAGGTACTTGGGGACAAGCTTATTGCCAAAGGCGGCGCGGAAGGTTATCAGATGATCGGCTTGCTGCCGGATGCTGAAACGGGCAAACCCGGCATCGGCATCGCGATGAAATTCTCGGACGGCGACCCGGACAGGCGCGCGATTAACAGCCTGGTAACGGCGATTTTGTGCGCCTTCGGTTTTTCGGACCGGCTGGAAAACGAAGCATACAAGCCGTTTGCCGATGGGGTGGTGCGCAATTGGCGCGGGCTGACCGCTGGCGAAAAACGTTTGTCAGCACTGGCCGCCGCGGCGCTTGCGGACTGCTGTTGAGGAGAAGGTTTGAAACCTGTTGTGGAAGTTTCCGCAGAACACCGCGAACGTCTGCGCCTGGTGAACAAACGCCTGAAGCAGGTTTTTGGCTTCCCTGTCTGGCGGAATCCGCTGCCGGCTGTGGACGAGCTGGTCAGCACATTCCTTTCCCAGAACACGAATGACCTGAATCGGGACAAAGCTTTCAATGCAATCCAGGCACGCTACGCCAGCTGGGAAGAAGTCTGTGATGCTGACCCGGACGAATTCATGCAGGTCATCCGGGCGGCGGGTCTGGCGAACCAGAAAGGGCCAAATATCCAGGCAGCTCTGCGGCGCATCCGGGAAGAGCGGGGGACGATTGCCCTGGAGTGGCTGCGGGAACTGCCAGTGGAGCAGGCGCGCGCATGGCTGCTCAGCTTTAAGGGGGTAGGTCGGAAAACCGCAGCGATTGTGCTGCTCTTTTCGCTGGGCATGCCAGCGTTCCCGGTCGACACGCATATCTACCGTGTCTCAGGCAGAATAGGCTTGCGTCCGCAATCTTTGGACGTGGACGGCACGCACCACTATCTGGAAGCCGCTGCTGACCCTGCCGAGTATTACGCAATGCACCTGAATCTGATTAAGCTGGGCCGGGAAATCTGCCAGGCGCGCAAGCCCGCTTGCGCTCGCTGCCCGCTGGTGGATCTCTGCCAATACCCGGATAAGGTTTTCGAGTGAGTTACGCGCTGGATTCCAGGCTGCCTACCAGCGACCAGGGGCCGGTCC
>JBCFBH010000019.1:9147-10304 GCA_038562595.1 Anaerolineaceae bacterium | reverse complement strand
CGACCTGCACCTGGCGTTCCTGACCGGTCAGGTCTTCATCGGAATCTACGAAGACAATCCTGTTAGTGGGCGTGCGTCCGTACCAGCGCCCCTTTATCCGGTATTCAAACAAGACGGGCGCGCGTTTTCCCTGGTAAGCCTGATTCAATTCTCTAAGAATATTCTCCTGCAGGTCTTCCAACACGCGAAAACGGCGCATCTTTTCTTCTGGCGGCACGTCGTCGGGCAGTTCACGCGCGGAGTAGGTGCCGGGGCGGGGAGAATAGCGTGCCAGGTGGGCAACGTCCAGACGTAAATCCGCCAGGAGCTCATATGTCTTCTGGAACGCCGTTTCGCTCT
This sequence comes from Anaerolineaceae bacterium, assembly GCA_038562595.1. Lineage (GTDB taxonomy): Bacteria > Chloroflexota > Anaerolineae > Anaerolineales > Anaerolineaceae > Mesolinea. The sequence goes on along the minus strand of JBCFBH010000019.1, from coordinate 9,965 downwards.
CTCCTGGGAAGCCAACAATGATATCCGTCGCGATGGATACGCCCGGAATGCGTTCGCGCAGTTTTGCCACCAGGTCGCGGTACTGCTGGTTGGTGTAACCGCGCCGCATCGCCAGCAGCACGCCGTCATCCCCTGCCTGGATGGGAACTTCGATGTGCGGCATCACCTTTGGCAGTTCTGCCACGCTCGCGATCAGTTCGTCGCTCATCCAGTTCGGGTGGGATGTGAGAAAGCGTATTCGCTTGATTTCCGGGATTTCTGATAGTGAAGCCAGCAGCTGCAGCAGGCGCGGGCTTCCGGGCAGGTCCAGACCGTAGCGGTCGATGATTTGCCCCAGGAGTACGATTTCGCGCACGCCCTGAGAAGCAAAGGTGCGGGCATCCCGCAGGATTTTTTGGGCGTCGCGGCTGCGTTCGCGCCCGCGTTTGAGGGGGATGACGCAGTACGCGCAAGCGTGCGAGCAGCCAAGAACCACCGGCAGGTTTTCGGAGACCGCGCGCAATTCACCGGGGACAGCCACACCGAATTCTTCATCGAGCATGCTGTCGATGTTCAGGCGCCAGCTTTGGGCCTGGTCGGCTTGTTGACGGTTCGTGAGGAAGTCCAGCAGAGGCTGCGGGTCGGAAGGGGCGGAAAAAACGTCCACCCAGGGGAAGCGTTTCTGCAGGGCGGGATTGCCGTGCACACCAACCAGGCAGCCCATCAATCCGATTACCAGCTGAGGGTTTTGACGCTTGAGGGATTTCAGCGAGCTCAGCCGTCCGAGTGCCTTATCTTCCGCACTTTGGCGCACCACGCAGGTATTCAATACAATCACG
>JBCFBH010000019.1:0-9137 GCA_038562595.1 Anaerolineaceae bacterium | reverse complement strand
ACGTCGGCGTCGTCGACGCTGACGCCCGCTTCGTAGCCCAGGTTTTCGAGCGAGCGCGCCAGCCTGCGGGAGTCCGCGGTGTTCATTTGACAGCCTTCAGTCCAGATGTAATATCGCATAGCTGCTTATTATACAGGTTCTACAGAATAGCGGCCTCTAAAGATGTTATAATGTTTTCCATTGTTTACCTCTATAGCAAAGTATAAGGATTGCCATGGAATTCACAAAAACGGAATACAAACGCTGTGTTGTAGTAAAAGCAGAAGGGCGTTATGACAGCGCTACCGCCGGAGAGCTCGAAAAGGAGCTAACCAAGCTTCTCTCCGCCGACAAAGATATTGTCCTGGATATGTCCGATATCCATTTTGTTTCCAGCGCGGGTTGGTGGTCGATTATTCGGGTACAGAAAGAACTCAAGAAAAAGCGCTTCGACCTGGTGTTAGTGGCGCTCAATGACAACGTGCGGGATTCGATGGACCTGATTGGCATCCTGCAATATTTCACGGTCTACCCCAACCTGGTAGAAGCTCTGGGAAATCTCTAAACACAACCAGGTTTAATCAGCAAAAGAAGGCTGGCAAACTTTACTTGCCAGCCTTTTGAGTTTCTAGCGGATTTGCAGCTTGTAAACCGCTTTCTCGCGCGTGAGGGGGGTGGTGCCGGAGACCACCAGGACGACCTTCTCGACGCCGCTGCCGATTGTGAAGCTCAATTCGGCGCGGTTATTTTCGTCCAGCGCGATGGTTTGCACGCTCGGGTTATCTCCTATGGTTATCAGGCGCAGGGCGTAGGATTGCGGCAGGGTATTGCCCAGGCGCACAAAACCCGCGCTCTGCCATCCTCCCTCATCTTCTTCCAGGTCAGAGGCGTAGTCAATCGCGTCCAGCCGAAAGTCATCCAGCGCCATGCCCTTGCCGTTTACCGCCGCGTCGGTCACGTAGTCGAAACGGACGCGTACGACTGAACCGGCAAAACGGGAAAGGTCCACGCTTTCAGTGATCCAGCCGTTCGAGCTGCCGTTCCAGCCGCAGCCGTAGGAGTTGCCAGAGGGGTTGCTGGTGGTGCAATTGCGGGAGTTCAGGATTTGCCAGTTTTCTCCGTCCGTCGAAGCTGAGACGAAGACATAGTCGTAGTCTTTTTCCAGGTCGTACCAGGCGCGGAAGCTCAGCTCAGCGCTGCCAATTACTGTCGAGAGGTCAAAGGAATGCTCGAGAGACATATTGGATTCATCCCCGAGATTGGACCAAAAGAAGGTGCTGGCGCTCTGCTCGAAAGGTAGAATATTGACTGCCTGCGTACCCTGGAAATTGAGCGTATAGGTGCCCGCGCAGCTGATTTCAACGTAATCGACGCCGTATTGGAACACTTCCGTCAGCACGGAACCAGGGCAGGCGCTGAAAGTGCGGCTGGCTCGCGCGCGCGAAGGCGAATAACTGCGGTAATCGTAACGGCCATTTTCCAGATATGGGTCCAGCAGGTAATTGGCGGCAGCCCAGTCCATAAAGACTTCGTCGGCGGAGTAAACCCTTCCTGTGGAAGGATTGATCAGGTTGAGTTCCCGCATCACCGCTTCCAGGCTTACCAGGCCGTTTTCTTCGTGGGCGACAAGCGCTTTGGTAGCATTTTCGCCGAAGTGGTCCAGAAAGTAGGTCATAAAGAGATAGGACGCGCCGTAGTGCGGACCGTTCTCGCCAGTGTCGCCGCCCCAGTCTGTCAGCTGCAGGTCTGGGTTGAGGAGGTAATCGTAGTCAAAACCGCCCGCGTCAAATTCATTCACGTGTTCCGCCAGCATGGAAAAACCTTCGTTGACCCAGGTCTCCTCGTTGCGGTCCTGGTACCAGTGAATCATATGCTGGAATTCATGCGCCATCGTGCCGTAGACGTAATCTTCCCACAAGCCCACGGTGTCCGAATTCATCAGAAACATTTCGTGCGCGTTGGAGTAGGGATGGGCTTCCGGATGGACTTCGTCCGCCGAGGAGAAATAACCGGCAATCGATGAGCCCAACCCGCCGGCGTAAAGCACGTAAAAGCGCGGGTCGTTATCCACGCCTGGATTCCATTCCATCCCGAAGAATTCGCGGTTGGTGGGGATGATTTCCTGGTCAAAGGTCTCTGCCAGACGGATAAGGTCTGATTCGCGGTAGTCCACGCCGTCTTCAATCCAGAAATAGATATTGTCGCCGCGGAAGCGCAGGACGGCTTCCACCTGAAAATTTTCATTCGTGTCCGTATTCGAGACCCAAAAAGTCTTCCGGTCCCCGACTTCATACGGCGCGTTCAGGTCGGGCAGCGTGGAAGGCACCTCTGATTTCCCGCCAAGACGTTCCGCCAGGTCCACCGGATCGTTGACCGGAACCACTTCTTCTCTGAGCGCGGCGAGGTTTTCCTGCGCCAGGCGTACATCTGCCGGGGTGAGCTCTTCCTCCAGCGTTTCTTGCAGCGCTTCTGGCAGTGGGGCTTCTTCCGCGGAGCCGGGCTGCGTGGGCAGACTGGTTTCAGGGTCAGCACTCCAGCGGCTGAGCAGTGAGCCGCCGGTGATGGTGAAAACGCAGGCGATACAGGCGCACAATAACACGATTAGTATGATGATAAAGATGATGAGGGTGTTGGTGGATAACTTTTGCATGAATAGCTCCCTGGAAGACGAAAAATTTGCGCCTCGCCCGAAATTATACATCAGCTGGGAATTTGGAATCGCGGCTGGTATGCGCGCAATCAGCCTGCGGATTTCGCCGCGCGGTTCATTTCTATGCGGTGACGGACAATATTCCGCACCAGGTCGAAAGGGATGGGTCGGTCGAGTGGGAATTGCACCGCTCCCTTGGAGCTTTTGTAGTCCCGCAGCTCTTCAGCGAAGAACGCGACAGCTTCCGGGGTCGGGTAGAAGCCGACGTGCCGCTTTTGCATACCGACGTAAACCAAAATTCCATCCAGAAAGAAGGCTGGCATACCGTAGGATAATTTTTCCTGCGCGTCCGGGGCAGCCGAACGAACTGCCTCCAGGAAGGCGTTCAGGACGGCCTGTTTTTCCGGCGGAAAAGCGGCAATGTATTCGTCAATGGTCCTGGGCGCTTCAGGGGAAGTTTGCATTTACTACAGCCTCTGCTTCGCACGCCAGGAAAGGACGGCCTCAGTATGCTCCGGGTAGTGCTCGGACGTATCTATGCTCAGGCGGACGACGAAAGGCGTTTCCTCTTCAAACTGGGCCGGGTCGGCTTCCTCCAGGAATTTCAGCAGCTGCGCGTGGACTTTATGAAGATTTTGCAGCACTTCGTCCAGACTTTGCCGGCTTTTGACCAGCACCATATAGGCATTTAACGCGTCGATGCTGCCATAGAGCTGGGAATAGACCGGCGAGGGTTTGCCTGCCAGGATTCCCGGGAGGCTGGAGAGCGTTTCCTGCTCCCAGCTCGTGACGTGCCCGACGATATCCTTTACCGACCAGGTACCGCTTACCCCCGGGAGCTTCATTTGTTCCGGGCTGAGACCGGAGATGGAATCCAGGAATTCCTGCCATCTTAGTTGAAGTGTTTCAAAATAATCGGATTTGTTCATGCCTTCGCTCTCTTGCTTACGGGAGAATTATAACGTTCCCGAGCCTGGTTTCTGGCGAAGTAAAAGCTTGCGAGAAGCTCCCTCTGACTGGCATGCTAAAATGGGTGCGTGAAAACTTCGTACCAGCCCAATATTGCCCAGGTTTCTTTCAGACTCACGCTCATCCTGGGGGTGCTGCTCCTTGTCCTCTCCACCTCGTCAGCCGCGCTTTGGGACCCCATCCAGGGGATGCGCGAATTCAGCCGCGGGGTCGAATTTGACTTTACGGAGTGGACTGCGCAAGCGCTATTTCGGAAGGCGGTGTCTGCCGCGCTGCGAGCGGAGCGATTCATGAACTCCGCCCAACAAAACGCGCTCGTGAAAACCTACCTGGAACAGGTGGACACGACCAATACCTGGAACGCGCACCTGGACCAGGTTGTATCCGAGCCGAATCTCGTGAACCGGCAGGAGCGAATTGCCAATTCACGCGCCGCGCTTAACATTCATAAACAAAGGTTGTCCGCGCTCGCGCCCCTCACCGAAGCTGTGGTGCAATCCCGCACGGAAAGTATGCTGACAGAGTTGGGCTTTGGATTGGGAGGGCAGGTGCTGCCGCCGGTACTCTATCAGGTAACGGATTTGCCGCTGAACCTGATTGTTTCCCCGCGCGAAGAAATCCGCACGGTTTTATCCATCAACCTCATCGCAGGGCTGGATACACTGCAAAAAGAAGCGATTGAGGACGGTATCTACGACAAGTACAAGTATTCCGCGCTGGTGGAGCCGATTGGCGGGCTGGGCGCCTACCCAACCATGGTGATGCGAACCACGGATTTTAACTGGCTGACGGATACCGTCGCGCATGAGTGGATTCATAATTACCTTACGTTCACGCCCCTGGGCATACGGTACGATGAGAACGCGCAGATGCGCACGATTAATGAAACGGTTGCCAGCCTGGCAGGGTCGGAAATCAGCCGGGAGATGATCGCGCGCGATTTCCCCGATTATTCGCTCCCACTGCCAGGGCCAAGAATGCGCTCGCGCCTGCCGGAAGAAAGCAATGAAAGTGCCGGGGCGTTCAACTTTCGCGCGGAAATGCGCCAAACGCGCGTACGGGTGGATGAACTGTTGGCGGAGGGGAAAGTGGATGAGGCTGAAGCCTACATGGAAGCCCGCCGTCAATTTTTCTGGGAGCAAGGCTACGGACTGCGCAAACTGAACCAGGCATATTTCGCCTTTTACGGCTCCTATAATGATCAACCCGGTGGGGGCGCAGCCGGCAGCGACCCGGTGGGACCGGCAGTGCGCAGGTTGTGGGCGCGCAGCCCCGACCTGAAAAGCTTCATCACCACTATCCGCGGCGTGCGTTCGTTTGAAGACCTGCAAGGCGCGCTGGCGGAACAGCCTTAGCGCAATTCATTCCCATGGAATCAGGGGACGGGAAACCATCTCAAGCAGGGCGGGGCTCATTTTGCCGTTTGCGACCAGGTCCCTGCCGCACTGCCGCACGCCTTCCAGCAGTTCCTTTTTCACATCTTCCGTTACTCTCTGGCTTTGCAAGGCATAAGCATGCGGCCTGAGAACCGCGCCGGCGTAGATGACTCCGCCATCCGCGGAAAATTCCGCAATGATGCGGTCCACAAGCGCCAGATTTTCTTTCTCCCACCATCCTCCTGCCGCCACCAGCGCTGTGTGTTTGAGCGTGTATTCTGGTCTCAGCTTGGCGCGGGTCCTGCCGTTCACGAACTCAGCTGATTCCGGGTCAATAATCACCACGAGGCGGTTCAGCACTGATTGAAACGCGGACGGGAGTTGAATATACACCGGCGCCGCGAAAACGCACAGTTCCGCAGAAGTCAGGTCCCCGAGGAGCGCGTCCATATCATCATGGAACACACACGTACCCGGATGCTTATTCCAGCAAGCCATTTTCCCGCAGGTGCAAGGGTGTATATTCATCCTGCTGGCGTAATAGAGTGAGATTTCTGCACCAGCCGAACGCATGCCTTCCATGAATGGGGCAAGCAATGCCGCGGTTCTGCCTTTGTCCAGCGTCGGGCTGCCATTAATCACGACTGCTTTTGACATGTTAACCCCTTTTTATCCAGCACTCTTAAAAGTGCAGCTCTTGCAGCCGGAATTGCTTGAGCGCTGGCTCTCCAGAATAATGAACGGCGCGCTGCGCAAGCAGTGAGGTACAGGCTGCTTTGAGGATGACGCGCGAAAGACACATGTGTTTGCTTAATTTAGTGTAGCGTTTTTTTTGGCTAATCCCCAAATGGCAACGCGCTAATGTCCCACAGCGCTGCTTTTCGAATTCCTGTCAGATGGCTTATAATCAAGGGGAAAATTTACAGAATACGGGAAAATCTATGGCTTCACCTGTCTTTCACTTTGGTCCTGAACCATTTACGCCGCTGCTCATCGTCATTTCCGGTCCTTCCGGGATTGGGAAGGACGCGGTGGTCCAGGCGCTGCGGGATGAAAACCCCAATACCCACTTTGTGGTCACGATGACCAGCCGTCCTCCGCGCCCGGAAGAACGCGACGGCGTGGATTACTTCTTCGTTTCCCGCCAGGAATTTGAACGCCTGATTGCTTCGGGCGAGCTGCTGGAACACGCGCGTGTGTACTCAGATTACAAAGGCATTCCGCGCAGGCAGGTGAGCCAGGCTCTGCAGTCCGGCAAGGACGTAATCATGCGATTGGATGTGCAGGGCGCCATGACCATCCGGTCGCTGTGCCCGGAAGCCGTGCTTATCTTTCTGACGGCTTCCTCACGAGAGGAGTGGATTGCGCGGTTAGCCGGGCGCTGCAGTGAATCTCCGGAGGAATTCACGCTGCGAATTCAGACCGCGGAACTGGAATACGAAAAGCTGGACGCGTTCGATTACATCGTGGTGAACCCTGATTGTCAGCTGCAGGAGACTGTAAATACAATCCAAAAAATTATCTGCGCGGAACATCACCGCGTACATCCCCGCCAGGTGTGTTTATGAGCGAACGATTTCCTCAGGAAAACGCGCCCGCGCCTGAATCTCCGGCGCCGACGGGCAGAGCGGCAGCGCTCCAAATGAATAGACCCATCGTAACCTACATCCTGATGGGGGTGATTGCGCTGTTCTTTATCGCGCAAATGCTATCCACGCAGTTTTTTGGCTTTGATTTGCCTGCTGCCCTACTCAGCAAAAGCCGCAGCGCCATCCTGGCAGGCCAGCTTTGGCGGCTTATCACACCCATACTGCTGCACGGCTCAATCCTGCATGTCGGGCTGAACCTGTACGCGCTGTGGATCCTGGGAGGGCAGTTGGAGGGTATATACGGGCACTGGCGCTTCCTGATCCTGTTCCTGACCGCGGGCTTTGGCGGGAACGTGCTTTCGTTTGTGCTCTCGCCTTACAACTCACTGGGGTCTTCCACCGGCATCTTTGGACTGCTTGCGGCGGAGTTCCTGCTTGTTCTGCAGAACCGACAATTTTTTGGTCCGCGCGCTGGTGCGATGCTGAGCAATCTGGTTTTTATCTTCTTCCTGAATATCGCGATTGGGCTTGCTCCCGGTTCAAATATCGACAATTTCGGGCATTTGGGCGGCGCCATCGCCGGCGGCTTGTTCGCGTTTTTGGCAGGACCTAAGTGGGAGCTTCAGTTCGGGCAGTACGCCCCGCGGGTGATGGACACGCGCCAGAAAAACGATGTGTTATTCGCGCTGCTGATTGTTGTCGTCGGCTTCAGTTTGATCGCGGCGATTCCGTTCATCAACTTTTAGGCTGCCTGGCGGTCTTCCATCAGGTTGAGAATCGCGCGGGTAAGCGCAGTGGGGTCTTGCGTGTAGTCGTCAAGCAGAAAATCCGCGTCGCCTGGCTTAAAAGTTGTTGTACCAGCCACGCCAACGCTGACCATGCCGGCCGCTTTGGCGGCGTTGATGCCGTGAATTGAGTCTTCGAATACCGCACAGCGTGCGGGGGGCATATTCAGCAGCCCGGCGGCGCGCAAGAAAATATCAGGAGCCGGTTTGGAGGGCAGGTCTTCACCGGGCACCAACGCGTTAAAGTACTTGCGGATTTCGAACGCGTCCACCACTTTATCGATATTTTCCATCATCGCGGATGACGCGATTGCCTGCTGCGCGCCGTGCTCAGCAAAATAGGAAAACCAGGCGCGTATACCGGGAAAGAGCCGGGTCTTTTCTGCAAATTGCTGACGGAAAAGTTCTTCTTTCAGCCCGACTACGTGTTGGTAATATTCTTCGTCTGGTTCGTAGCCTAAATAAATGGGCACAGTGCTGCGGTTGTTCCCGCCAAAATGCCTGCGGTAGAGTTCCCGGGAGAAAAGAGTAGGGCGGTCGCTGAAGGCTTCTTTCCAGGTTTGATAGTGCAGCTCGAGGGTGTCCAGGATTGTTCCATCCATATCCCACAGAACAGCAAGATTGAAATTCTCCAATGCGCACCTCGATTTAAAAGTTGCGTAATAATATCACACACCCGGCGCGTCGGGTCATCCGGGCGCGCTGTGGTGGTGCCTGCCGCAGCAAGTGACAGGTCCAGCGCGCTGAAGGCCAGGTCCGCGCCTGTGATAGAATCCTCACCGCAAAACAAACAGAACCTCATCAGGATTATGCAGAAAAACCAGGATTCAGAGATCACAGATTCAACGGAGCCGCCGGGAACCGGGGAAGAAAGCTCCCTTTTTCAGCGTTTGCTCAGGCTGGACGCGCGCCTATCCGCCCGCCTGTTGGTGGAGGAAAAACCCGGTCTCCTGCGCTGGCTGCTCATCCTGCTCGGGCACAGCTGTGATTCCTGGTATTGGCTGGTCTTTCTTAGTCTATTGCTGTTCTTTGGCAGTGAAACTGTTCGCGCGCGCACCTTATTCTGGATTTTCGGACTGGTTGGTCTGGCCGCTTTCGTGTTGGCGCTGAAGTTCATCATTCGCCGCCCGCGCCCGGAAGGGGAATGGGGTCAGATTTACAGCGTCAGCGATCCACATTCCTTCCCATCCGGGCATGCCGCCCGCGCGGCCGGAATCGCGGTGATGGTCAGCAGCTCCGCCGCGCCCTGGGTTATCGTGGGAATGTTTGCCTGGGCGCTGGGTGTGGGGTTTTCCCGCGTGGCGCTAAAACTGCATTATCTCTCGGATGTGCTTGTCGGTTGGATGATTGGCATCGTGTGCGGATTGGCAGCGGCGCGGATTTTCCCGTTAATTGAACCCTGGCTGGCGCAACTGATGCCATAAAAGAACGCGCGGAGTGCCTAAGACTCCGCGGGATGGTCAGTTCGCGGATTTCGCCAGCTTTCACTTCAGCCTGTTTTTGGCTGAGCTGGTCTTGCAGCAGGGTATCATCCGGCAGCAAGCTCGCCACGTTCAAAGAGATTGTTTGCGCTGTGTTTTCCAGATTGATCGCGACGATTACGACATCTTCGCTGTCTTTGCGCGCGTAGACCAACAGTGAACCCTGGCTGAGCAGCGGCAGATACTCGCCAGTGCGCAGAACGGGCATGGCGTGGCGCAGCAGCGTCAGCTCACGGATTTTATCGCGCAGGCTTGTGTTCCAGACGCCTTGGTCCCACGGGAAAGACTTCCGGCACATCGGGTCGACG
>JBCFBH010000018.1:0-33319 GCA_038562595.1 Anaerolineaceae bacterium | reverse complement strand
AGGGCATTCTTGGGGAAGGGTAAAAAGAGTTTCGCTCATGTTCACCTGTTGTAATTTGTTTTGCGCCCATCTTACCGGAATTCTTTAACATTTGCCAGGATTTTTTCACAACCTCTGAGCTTGCGAAGGATCTTGCTTTTCTCGTCACCACGAGGAACAAATCGATACCCAAAGGGCACTTTGTCTCCATATTCAGGTATGCGGAGATTGCTTCAGTCGCTGGCGCTCCTTCGCAATGACGACTCGAGCTTTTTTTGTCACCAAAAATCTAAGGAGTGCCAGGCTTAATACGCGCTTTCCTCACCGGGCGCCGCAGAACCCTCCCCCGCTGCCTCCTGCACAATCTTGATCCCGGAACTGGTGCCGATGCGAGTTGCCCCCGCGGCAATCATCTTCATCGCGTCCGCATAGCTGCGCACCCCGCCCGAAGCCTTCACGCCCAAATCCGGCCCGACAACCGCGCGCATCAGGGCGATATCCTCGGCGGTCGCGCCGCCGCCCTGAAAACCGGTGGAGGTTTTGACGAAATCCGCGCCAGCTTGTTTGGCGAGCAGGCAGGCGGTCACTTTTTCCTCCTGGTTCAGCATGCTGGTCTCCAGGATGACCTTGACCAGCACATCGTGCTTGTGCGCCAGGCGCACCACTTCGCGGATATCCTCTGCCACCGCGGCATAATCGCCGGATTTCAGTTTGGCGTATGCCAACACCATGTCCACCTCGCGCGCGCCGTCAGCGATGGCCTGGCGGGTCTCCGCTACCTTCGCGCCTGTGGAAGATGTGCCCCACGGGAAGCCGATGGTCGCCGCGACCTTGACGCCGCTGCCCTTCAGCGCTTGCGCTGCAAGCGCCACCCAGCAAGAATTCACGCAGACTGCCCCGAAGTGGTACTGCCCGGCTTCCGCGCAGAGCTGTTCAATCTGCTCCGCGGTGGACTCGGGCTTGAGCAGGGTGTGGTCAATCAGCGCGGCAATAACCGGAGCGGAGGAAGCCGCACCCAGGTCTTTTTCCACCCCGACCTCTTTCAGGCGGCCGCGTTTGTCAAAGTGCGTCTGAACCCTGGTCCCTTCATAGATTCCGCTCTTGTGATAGGCCTTGAAATTGGACTTTCGGGTCATCTTATTCCTCTTCTTACTTGATTTATTAATGTCTTTCCGCCAAGGGTTGGGCAATCGTTCTCAAAATACCGCCTCAGCCAACGCCGCTTGCTAAGTTGTTTTTCTCGGCGCAGCTGGCTGATTTTTAGGTCCGGGGCTGGGCTCTGTGCTGATTATAGTCCGTTTTGCGCGGGCTCCGCCTTGGGCTTCTCCGGCGCGTTCAGGTTTTCCTCCAGCTCCTGGATGGTTTTATCCAGGCCAAAACCGGTCAGGAAGGGCAGCCCGCTCAGCTTTGGAATGCCGTAGTCGGTGCTGTCGTGCGGAGCAATCTGCACAATCAAGTCCGCGTCTGCCGCGGCTTGCTTGAGTTTGCTGAATTCCACCACCCGAACATCCACCTGCCATTTGCGCTCAGCCGCAATTTTGCGGAGTCGCAGCGCGGTCGTCTCGGCTGTCACCACACCGGTTCCGCAGGAAACCAAAATCACTTTTTGGGGCATCGTTCACCTCCGTGAAAGTTATCTGAATCATATCAAAAGATGGCTGTTAATGGGGGACGGAGCCCAGAGATGCGCGCAGATACCGAAAGCAATTTTGGTGGTCGGGGCATCGGAGCAGTCCGCTCAAAAAGCCGGGCGTCTGGAAGAGTGTTATCAGGCGCGAGAGCCAGCGCACCTGTTCGTCCGGGTGCAGCACAGCCGGTAGAAAAATGAGCCGCACGGTCAGGCTTTGCTCCGGCGCGCCCATTGCGCGGAATTCCACCGGTTCCGCCAGCACAGCCACAGCTAAAGCGGGCTGAAGCACGTAACGGGTTTCCGTATGCGGCAGAGCCAGCGCGGCTTCAGCGAACTGCAGACCGGTGGGGAGGGCTTCTTCCCGTTCCAGCAGCGCCGCGAGGAATTCGGGCGTGACGAAGCCAGCTGCCAACATCCGCTCTGCCAGAAAGGCAAGCGCTTCTTGCCGATTGGCTGCCTGAAGCGGAACGACCACAAGCTCCGGTCGGAGCATATCAGCGTTCGGGTCTGGGTTGGGTTCTACAGGCGGCATGGTGAAGTCTATTCCGGGTGTGCGGACCGGTTCCGTGGGCGCAGGCAAAGCGGGTTTAAGAATAATCCGGCTCGGAGCCTGTGTCAATGGACGGGGAAAGCAATCAGGCGCGTTGCAAGAATGCCCCGACAAAAATGACCTCTTGTCAGGCGTCGAAGAAATCTGTCAGAGTGGAGAAGAGTAGTTTTGTTGGTTGTGGCTGAATATTGTTCCGCGCAGCCGGATGCGATCCGCGCGCATAAAAGTAGTGTCCGCTGAAATCGGGATGTTCTTTTTGTTAAAACTATAGGTTGTAACCTTTATCAAGGGCAAACCGTCAGCAATCTTCAGCAGTTGAGCCTCGTTTTTTGTTGCGTAGGTGACCTCCAGATAGTGATCGGCATGGTCGAAGCGGGCGGCTCCTCGGAAATTATTCAGGTCGCGCGTTGGCGCGAGCAAATCCTGTTCGGTCAAGCTTTCGAAGACGAATGCAGGCAGCAGACTCTCCGCCAGAATGATAGGTTCTTGGTTGTGGCAGTATAAGCGTTGGATTTTCAGGAGAGTATCGCCCTCGTTGATGCCTAAAACGCTGGCCTCCTGAATATTGGCGGAGATGGTCTCTTTTGTCACAATTCTGACTTTAGTATTCTTTCGCTCAACTTCATCATCCCACAGAAAATCAGGCAGGAAGAGAGTGGCTGCCAGCACTGTCTTATTCTCGGAGACGAATGACCCCTTCCCTTTGCGTTTGCGGATTAAACCAAGCTGTTCCAGTTCGGTCAGCGCCTGTCGGATGACGGTACGGCTGACTTTCAGCTCGCGGCAAAGTTCAATCTCGCTTGGCAATTTTTCATCCGGCTTCAGATCGCCGCGCTCAATGCATGTTTGTAATAAATCCTTTACCTGAAGGTAGTAGGGCTTCTTGCTGTTTAGGTCAATGCTTCCAAAATCCCCCACACTCTCTCGCTTTCATTGGGTTTCAATAAAGACTCGATTATGTTGACCACCATATTATACCTTAAACTATGCGACTTGTATGAGGAAAAATTTAAAAAAAAACGAACCTCTCAGGGCTGCGTATCGGAAAACCTTGGTCCAACAAAAACACCCGGCTGAACCGGGATTCCACATGCCTGACCAGCAACACGGCGAGCCTGGAGCTGGCGGGAAAAATTAATCCAACCGGGCAGGAAAACAGGTAGAATTAAAGTCAGAACCAGGAGAGGTCCTTATGAAAGCCAGCGCTTACGCCCATCCAAACATTGCCTTCATTAAATATTGGGGAAATCGCGACGCGCTGCTGCGCCTGCCTCTGACCGGCTCCATCTCAATGGCGCTGGACGGCCTGGAAACCCGGACCAGCGCGGAGTTCGACGTCGGGTTTGCGGCAGACAGCTTCTCTTTGAATGGCGAGGAGCAGCGGAATGAAAGCCTGGCGCGCGTTTCCGGCTTCCTGGACCGCGTGCGGGAACTTTCCGGCAGGCCGCTCTTCGCGCGCGTGGAAAGCGAGAACAACTTTCCGACCGGAGCCGGGATTGCCTCGTCTGCCTCGGCATTCGCCGCGCTGGCGTTGGCCGCCAGCGCAGCGGCTGGCCTGGAACTGAACGAGCATGAACTCTCGGCTTTAGCGCGGCGCGGCTCAGGCTCCGCCTGCCGGTCGGTGCCCGGCGGCTTTGCGGAATGGCTGCCAGGCAGCAGCGACGCAGATAGCTACGCCGTTCAGGTTGCCCCGCCGGAGTATTGGGACCTGGTGGACCTGATTGTCATATTGCATTCCGGGCGCAAGGCGATTGGTTCCACCGAAGGTCACGCGCTGGCGGGCACCTCGCCGTTGAACGGGCTGCGCGTAGCCGGAGCCCCGGATAGGCTGACGGAGTGCCGGCAGGCACTGGTGGGGCGGGATTTTGAGCGCCTGGCGCAGGTGGTTGAAGCGGATTCGCATTGGATGCACGCGGTGATGCGCACCAGCTCCCCGCCGCTGTTTTACTGGACGCCGGATACAGAAACCGTCCTATGGCACATACTCACCTGGCGCAAACAGGGGCACGCAGTTTGCGCGACGGTGGATGCCGGGCCCAATGTGCATGTCATCGCGCTGGAGGGCGAAAAGGAATGGGTGGAAGCGCAGTTGCGCGCGCTGCCTGGGGTGGAGCAGGTTCTATATGCGCGGCCGGGTGGAAGCGCCAGGCTGGTGGACAGTAGACTTGGTTGATGCTCTAGGTCACTGACAAGCAAATTTCTGTTTTTCTAAAATAGCGATATCAGGCGCGCAGGCGGCAGAGGACGCGTTGGTGCAGGGGATCGTGCTGGGGTACAACCCGCGCAAAATCGCGCCAATGATCCGTGACGCGTTGGGGATTCAGCTTAACCGTGCGCTGACGATCAGCAGGACGGAAGCGATGCGGGCGCAGCGGGCTGCGGCCACAGAGAGTTTCAAGGTTAACGCGGACGTGCTGAAAGGCTGGCGCTGGCAGGTTGCGATGAGCGGGAATACGTGCCCGGTATGCATCAGCATGCACGGCAGCATCCACCCGGTGGAAGAGCGGATGGAAAGCCATCCAAATTGCCGCTGCAGTCCGGTCCCCCTCACAAAGAGCTGGGAAGAGCTGGGCGCTGAGCTGGGGGTTGACTTCAGCGGCGTTGAGAAGGCTGGTCCAACTCTTGAGGAGATCGCCAAGAAGTACAATCTGATTCCGGAGCAGAAGCGTTCCTACGCGCGGCAAAACATTACTGGGGAGGCATATTTCCGAAGTTTGAGCGCGGAAGAGCAGTGCAAGGTTTTGGGTTCGTCAAAATGGCTTGCGTGGAAGGAAGGGAAGTTTGAGTCTGCCCAGTTGGCGAAGAAGACCTACAGCCCTGTTTGGGAGGCAGGCAGGGGGGCGAAAAACCTGAATGAGCTGCTGAGGGAACAGGATGCAGAAAAGTACAAAAGGCTGGCTCAATGGAACCACAGCGAGAATTGGAAAAAAGTAGACCAAATGACCGCGGCTGATCTACTGCCGAAAGCGGTTGTCTCTTCTGATACAGAAATATCGGCTTCGTTCCCTTTTCGAACGTACGATTCAAACAAGAAAATTATCGAAGGACTTATTCCGTTCGGGTCTGCAATCATTGATGTTCGTGTAATTGGCGGAAATGGAACCTCAACCCCCACAAAAATCTTATCAAGTTTTGTGGATAGATATGGTAGAAATGAGAATGAATGAGAAAAAGTAACCGGGGTAGTAGATGGAAAATATTACTCTTATGAAGTACACTAATATCAGCTTGAAAAAATGAGCTATGAATTTAAGAAAAAAAGAGAGACACAAAAATGAAACTCAAGTATGTGGGACCGAGTTTTGGCGTTGATAGCCTAACTGATGGGAAAATATATGAGTGTTTAGGCTTGGATGCCGGTTTACTCAGAATAATTGACGACAGCGATGAGGATTACTTGTATTCGGTTATCCCCGGTCCGATGTGGGATGCTTCGATAAGTGGACGCTGGGAACTTGTGGAGGATGACAGCCAGGGCACGCTGAAAGCGGTGTTGAAAGATGTCGAGATTTACTCCAGGTAATTTTACATTTGCATTTTTAGATTCTTTGGGCTGCACTAATGCAAATCGAATATTGAGTTCGTAAAGTATAGATCACGCGGCACTTAACCCGGGGCTGTGGACCTAAATGAGGTCTGCAGTTTCGGGTTTTTTGATTTAATACGCGACACCAGCGGTTAATCGGTGGGGAGATGTAAAGATGGCTGAACAAGAAGCCAAGCAAGGAACGGAAAATCCTCAGACCAGCGAACAGGCTGGGGAAGGAACCGCGAACGGCGGCGGGGCTGGCGGGCAGGTGTTTTCTCAGGACGAAGTGAACAGGATGATCAAAGCGCGCGCTGAACGCGAGCTGAAGGCTGTTCTGGCGGACGTGAGGCTGGCCGATCTGAGCGAGCTGAACAAGGCCTGCCTTGCCATGTATTACGGACAGGGCCAGCCGCTGTCCACGCCTGTTTCTGAAACATCCTGCCGGCCGTCCCGACAATAATTCCCGGTGAAGCGAATCGCGCCTGGGTAATGCGCGCGGATGACGTGTTCGTACCACGACATCTCGCCATCCAGCTCACCGGCATGCACGCACCTGCCTGCGGATTGGACATTGTTGCAGTCCATCCAATCCGGGTCCCACTCGCAGAGGTCAATCGAAGGGAACCAGGTGAGACCGGCCAAGGCCGAGCCGCAAGCCGGCAGCGAGCCGCGATTCCAGGCTGACCAATCCGGATTCTTGCCTTCCAGCGCGTCCGGAACCTGATTGATATTTAAGAGCGCCCAGTCCAGGTTGTGGTACCACTCGTGGATGAGCGGTTCGTAGACCGATTTGCCGTCAATGATGATGCTGTTGCAGGCGGGGCCGTACTGGATATTGGCATATCCCGCGCCGTGGATGCTCATTTCCCCGTAAGAGCCTCCGCAGGCATAAGCGAGATTTAGGTTCTGCTGGCGGTCCTGCACGCCTGTAACCACATAAATAAAATCGCTATCCACGCCGACGTAAGGGTTCAGCAGTTCGTCGTCCACTTCAAAAGGACCAAAAACGAAATCTGGCGCGACGAAGCCGGCGTAATCGATTGGCAGCTCCGTGAAGGACATCTGCAGTTCCAGGTCGCCTTCGCTCCACTCGTACACCTTCTCCGCGACAAGCCGCATGTCCTCCTCGATGGCTGCCACCTCCTCAGGCGTCAGCGTAATATCCAGGCAGACGCGGTGCGCGTAGCCGGCATACTGTGGGTCGTCAATCCGGGCAGGGGGAATGCCTGTCATCGGAGCGGGCGGGTCAAAGTCCTCCCAGGCGCACTGGCAGTCCCCACATTTCTCGCCGAAGCACACATTCCCGCTGGCGAAATCGTTGCCCGCCAGGCAGGTGCGCACCGGGTTCAGGATGAAGACTTGAAATTTGGCTTTGGAAGGGAAATGGGAGAGTGAATTGTCATTCGCGGTAGGGGTGGCGGTGGAGCTGGGGGTCGCGGCGGCTGTCGGGGAAATTATCGGCGGGGTACCTTCCGTGACAACCGGGAGATTGCAAGCGCTCAACAAAAGGAGCAGAAAAAGAGGGATTGCGCAGGGCTTCTTCATTTGGCACCTAAAGTTTCAATCTTGAGAAAAACAAGCGCTGGAAGCGCGTGAGGATACTTTTATTATATTCTTTTTTCCTGAAAAGCCCTATTCAGCGGTGTGACTCCTCGAAAAAACATTAAAGTACATTTCATCTGATTAATTAAAAAAACCGGACAGGGATTTGTCCGGGTTCAGAGAAAACGAGGAAAGCTATTTCATGCCCGCGAACTGCTTGTAGTAATCGATGATGTCACTCAGGTTCTTTGGCAGCAGCGCGTAAAATGCCGTGGCGTCCACGACATCCTGCAGCGGGACATGTTCGTTAATGGTATGGGCATAAACCTCATTCCCGGGGCCGAAGCCAATCGAGGGGATTTTGGCTTTGCCCGCCCAATAAGTCCCATTGGTGGAAAAATCCCAGGTGCCGGTGGGGCGGCTGACACCCCAGATATCCTTGATAGTACGCTGACCTGCCTGCACGAAAGGATGCGACTCTTCCGCAAACCAAGCCGGGAAAAACTTATCCAGCGGGAAGGTGAAGCCGGTGTAGGAGGGAGTGTCGTAGTACAGCTCTTCGACTTTGATTTCCTCGCGCATGTAATCGGCGATGAGACCGCGCACGGTTTTCAGCGCGTCCTCGCGGCTTTCGCTCAGGGTGACCCGGTGGTCGATGAAGATGGTGAAGAGGTTGGGGACCGCATTCAGCGAGTTGGTGCGGGCAAACGCGTCTGTGACGGTGATGGACGCGTGACCGAGCACCGGGTGGCTGAACATGCCAAAACGCATGCGCCGGTCCAGCTCCTGAATTTCGGAGATGAGGGCGTGCATCTTATAGACGGCGTTATCCCCCAGGTAGTGCGTGGCGGCGTGCGCCGAGCGGCCTGTGGCGACAATTTTCAACTCGATGCGTCCTTTATGCCCGCGGTACACATTCATCCTGGTGGGTTCGCCAATCACGACGAAATCAGGTCGGACGCCGGGGTCGACCTCGACGAAGGCGTTCGGGGCGATGCCGTCGCACCATTCTTCCATGTTGCCGAAATAGTAAACGGTGTAGCCGTCCAGCAGGCCGAGGTCGCGGGCGATTGCCAGACCATAAACCATGCCCGGAGTGCTGCCTTTTTCGTCGCAGGCGCCGCGGGCATACAGGTTGCCGTTTTCGACTTTGCCGACAAAAGGATCCCATTCCCAGTTGCTGCTGTCGCCTACGCCGACGGTATCAATGTGCGAGTCGTACAACAGAACGCGCGGACCACTGCCAATGCGGCCGAAAGTGTTGCCCATCTTGTCGAAGCGCACTTCTTCATAGCCAAGCTTGTTCATCTCCGCTTGAATGCGTTCCCCCACAGGTCCAATCAGCGAGTCCGTGGAGGGGATGGCGCAGATATCGCGCATGAACTGGATAATGTCGGTTTTATTCTGTTCTACTTTGTTTTTGATTTCCTCAACAAGATTCATGCCTAAAACCGCTCCTTCGAGTTTGATGCTCAGACAAAAATACCGTCAGAAGCCAGGCCTGGCTTTGCGGCAAATCTCCTGGCGGCGAGTACTCTGCCAGCCGTTTTGATTATGATAACATACATTGCCCTGCCGGCAGGCTCAGGCGCGAGCCCCGCTCGCACGCAGATTCATGGTGGGGCGTGAAGCGCCCTGACAGCACAAACCAATTCCCAGTCCATAAAAAAGGGCGGGTTTTCACCCGCCCAATGGCATGCTTTATCCGTACAATCAGGACATGGTCAGCGCCATGACCGCCTTTTGCGCGTGCAAGCGGTTTTCTGCTTCATCAAAGACCACGGAGTGCGGTCCGTCCAGCACTGCGTCTGTCACTTCAATATTCCTGTCGGCGGGCAGCGGGTGCATATAGATGGCGTCTTCCTTTGCCAAAGCCAGACGGCGCTCGTCCATAAGCCAGGATTTGTAGGAATCCTGGATGCGCTTCCCTTCGGCGCCGTCCGCGGTGGTGAGCAGCGGTCCCCAGGATTTTGCGTAGATGATATCGGCATCTTTCATGCCCTCATCCATATCGTGCACAATTTCAAAAGACGTGCCGGCTTTTTTGGCTTCATCGCGCGCCTGCTGCTCGATTTCCGGCATGAGGCGGAATTCCTCCGGATAGGAGAGGGTGAGGTCCAACCCGAAGCGCGGCATTTGCAGGATGAGCGACTGCGGGACGGAGATTGGCTTGAGATACGAAGCCGCGTATGCCCAGGAGACCACGATCTTCTTTTTGCGCAGGTCGCGGCCTTTTTTCTCCATGATGGTCATCAGGTCCGCCAGGCACTGGAAAGGATGGTAAATATCGCACTGCATGTTCAGGACGGGGACGCGCGAAGCTTTGGCGACCTCATTGATATAGGCGTTGCCGACTTCCCAGTCGCAGTGGCGGATGGCGATGCCGTCGTAGTAGCGGCCGAAGATTTCCCCGATTTCCTTGGGGGTATCCCCGTGGGCGATTTGGGTGGACTTGCTTTCAATAAAACCCGCGTGCCCGCCTAATTGGGATATGCCGGCTTCGAAGGAGCCGCGCGTGCGGGTGCTGCTGAAAAAGAACAGCATCGCCAAAACTTTGTCGCGCAGGTACGGGTGGGGTTCATTCAGGGCGCGTTTGCGCTTGAGGTCCCAGGCGACGTCCAGGACAGTCTCCACTTCCTCCTTGCTGAAATCCAGGTCGCCAATCAGGTCTCTGCCATGTAAAAATGTCTGCATCATTCTCTCCTTGGAAATTTTGAATATTTTCGGGGGCGTTTATTCCATCTTGCCCAGGACTAAAGCCAGCAGCGCCATGCGCATCACCACGCCATTGAAGGCTTCCTGCCAGTAGCGGGACCAGCGCGTGATGTCCACGTCCGTGGGGATTTCATCCATGCGCGGCAGGGAATGCAGCAGGATGGCGTCGGACTTGGCTTTGGTGGTGAGCAGCTCGCGCGTAATCTTGTAGTTGGCGGGGGTCAGGCCCACTTCCTTGCCGCGTTCATCCCGGCTCTTGGTGTAATCGGGCTGGACGACCGGCTCCACCAGGATGACATCCGCTTCGGCGATGGCCTGCTCCACATGCTCGGCTTCCTTGAAATTCAGGCTGTAGCGGTAAATTTCCTCTTTGAATTCCTGTGTCAATCCCATATCGGGCGGGGCGACAAAGGTGATAGGGCAGTCAAACTGGGTAAGGGCATAGGCCAGCGAGTGCATGGTGCGCATGCGCATATCGCCAACCGCCAGCCACTTGAGACCGTCGATGCGGCCTTTTTCGCGCAGGACGGTATACAGGTCCGTGAGAATCTGGGTCGGGTGTTCACCCCAGCCGTCGCCGCCGTTAATAATCGGGATGGAGGCCCATTTGGCAGCCTCGTGGGGCGCGCCCTGCTGGAAGTGGCGCATCACGATGACATCGCCGTAGTACTCGAGCATTTTGACCGTGTCTTTGATGGATTCCTGATAGAAATCGCCGGCACGGGTCATCTTGGCATCCGAGAAACCGGTCACATGACCGCCCAGGCGGTGCATGGCGGCTTCGTGCGCCAGGCGCGTGCGCGTGCTGGGTTGGTAGAAGGCGGTGACCAGCGTTTTTTCCGCCAGTAGGTCCGAATTGCGTCGAGAGCGGGCAATGGGTTCCAGCTCTTCAGCGACCTCAAAAACCCTGAAAAATTCATTGCGTTCAAAATCTTTCAGCGACAAAATGTCCCGACCACAAAAACTGCGCATTATTTCTCCTTTACATTCTTGCTCTTATTGGAAAATTGGGTGAGATGAATTCCTTCCTGCCGACGCATGGAAAATCCATGGTAAAGTTTGCGCGGCACTCCAGCAGGCGCAGGCAAATTCGAAAACCTGATACTGAAGTCGGCAGACGCGTATTCATGGTCCTTATTATAAATCTCATCCGGGCTGCTGACAATTTCCTGTGGCTTTTTCCTCGAAACTCATCATTGAATTTGAGGATAAGGGGCAATTTGCCTGGGAATCAGGGCTCGGATTTGAGCGTTGGCAAGGTATAATATTTTTATGTTTGTCTGTTGAATTTCTAAAAGAGAGGTGGCAAATGGATTTTATATCTTCAATACCGAATTCTGCGTTCTCGAATAAAGCCGGGATGAGTTGGGGAATCCTTGGCACAGCCCGCATTGCTGCCAAATCCGTCATTCCTGCCATTAAAGCCAGCAAACATAACCATGTTTATGCTGTTGCCAGCCGGGACCTGACGCGCGCGGCGGAGTTTGTGCGGGATAATGAAATCCCTAAAGCGTACGGCAGTTATGAAGAGCTGCTCCGGGATGAAAACATCCAGGCGGTGTACATCCCGCTGCCCAACAGCGAACACAGCCGCTGGGCAATCCGGGCTATGGAAGCCGGCAAGCATGTTTTGGTGGAGAAACCCTTCGCCTTGAACGCCGACGAAGCACAGCTGATGGTGAGCACCGCGCTGGAGAAATCCGTGGTGTTGATGGAAGCTTTCATGTACCGTTACCATGCGCGCACAGCGCAGGTGCGGGAGCTGGTGCGCAAAGGCGCGCTTGGAAAGCTGCGCTTCATCCAGTCCAGCATGTCCTTCCCGCTGAACAACCCGGATGACATCCGCTTGAGCGCTGGTCTGGGCGGGGGCTCGCTCTACGACCTTGGCTGTTACTGTGTGGATTTGCAGCGGATGCTGGTGGGGCGCGAACCCCGCCGGGTGAAAGCGCTCAGTTATCAGGGCAACAGCGGCGTGGACCTGCAAGTCTCGGCGACCATGGATTTTGGAGAGCAGGTGTACGGGCACTTCGACGTAAGCTTTAACGCTTTCCGGCAGCAGCACACGCGCATTGTTGGTAGCGAAGGCGCCTTGGACCTTGATTCTCCGTTTGGCGCCAAGGCGGAAGCAAGCCAGGCTTACTTGATGAAAGACGGCGAGACGAAAAAACTCAACATCAAACGCGAAAACGCCTACGAAAAAATGATTGAGCATTTCTACTACGTCATCATGAGCCGGGAAGCCCCGCTCTTCCCTTTGGCAGACTCAGTTAAGAATCTGGTCGTCATCGACGCGCTCTTCCAGTCTCTGATTGACGGCGGACGCCTGGTTTCATTAACCCCCACCACAACTTTATGAGGTATAGATGACTGAATCAAATTCTTCCAACCACTCTCTGGCGGCAAAACTTTCCGGCTATTATTTGCCCACTCTGCTCATCGTCGGGCTGATTGTCATTATGACCACCGGACTGACGAATCCAATCCCGACGCCTGAAAGCTGCATCGCGGAGGAGGCGCTCCTGGAGAAAATTGTTGGCTACGGAGCGTTGTTTTGCGAGCTTGCCGCCATCTTCGTGATTGTTACTGGCGTGGCGCATGCCCTGGCCAGCTACGTCAAGCGTTTAATGGACCGCAATTTACTACATCAGATTAAAGGCTCTGAAGCCACCCGCTTGCGCCTCGGGCACAAACTCAGCCTCAGTCTCGAATTCGCTATGGCGTCCGACATCTTGCGGCTGGCCGTCTCTCCGAATTTCTCCACAATCATCGTCCTCTTCACCATTATCCTGCTGCGGGTCCTGCTGAATTACTTCCTCGAACATGATATCGAGGTCATCCGTGAGTACAACATCTTGAATGAGCTGGACCAAAAGGTGGAAAAACCCTAAGCTCGCGCCCGCGTAAGCGGATTTTACTTTTAGTGCAATAAAAAAAGGATACGGTGTGCGTATCCTTTTTGCGTTTAATGGGAGCGTCCTTTTATGGGGTCGGCGAGGGCGTCATCGTGCGGGTCGCGGTCGCGGTCGGGACGGGGGTGACCAGGTTCACAGGGATTTTCAGAATATCGCCGATGAAGAGGTTGGAACTGTCCTTCAAATCCGTGAGATCCTGGGTGCGGCGCCAGCGGTTGGTTTCATAGAGGATTTTGTCCACGGTGGAGTTGAAGCGAATGGCCAGGGCTTCCAGGGTGTCTCCGGAGCGCACTTTGTAGTCAATGACAGTGCCGGGGCGGATATCCGTGGGCAACGGGGTGGCGGTGGGGAGTTCCTGACCGGGAGCGGGGATGAGGATGGTCTGCCCGACGTTGATGATGCAGGAGCTGTCCAGATTATTCAGGTAGAGCATCACTTCCACGTCCACGTCAAACTTTTCGGCAATCACAGCGCAATTATCGTCCTCCTGCACGACGTATTCAAACGGCGCGGAGGGGGTGAAGGTGGGGGTGATCGTGGGCGTTTCGGTGATGGTCGGGGTATGCGTTGCGGTGTTGGTGGGCGTCACAGGGGTGGGAGTGAGCGTCAGGGTGGGGGTGGGGGTTTTGGTCGCGAACCAGCCGGGGGTGCCAGCCAGGTTGCCGGTGGCCCACAGGGCGATGAGCGCCAGCCCAGCGAGGATGAAAAGCCCGGCCAGAACACCGATGAAAGCCTTTCCGGATTTTTGCCTCCTTCGGTATGAAGCGAGTGGGCTTTGAGATTTCTTCTTTGCCATGATGGTTTTCCTTTCGGCCTGCACAGGCAAGGGACTGTTCAAATCATATTATTCGTGATTTGAGGCTTTTGTCAAGTATACCATTTTCAGGATTGGGGCGGGAATTGGGGTGTTATGGGAATGAATTACTGCGTTTGGTGGCACTGTGCAAGATTGTTCTTGCATGGTCTCCTGACTATGCAGGACTTCTGTGCGTCAGATCTCCAGATGATTGAAACCATTCTCGCTTCTGATGAAATTGCGGAAACGAGGTGACCTACGGTCAATGACTCTCGCTGGTGGAAACACCAGGGAGAACAGAGGTGTACGCCGAGGCCGGCAGGGAGATCGCTTCGTACCTCGCGATGACGAATGATGCGTCGTTGCGAACCGTTTTGCCATTATGTCGCTGTCTTTCCCAATCCGATGATCAGGCAAAATGGTGTGGCAATCTGCCTTTAAGTCAGTCAGTGGGATTCGGCGCTTGTCGGGTATCGCTTCGTAGGTTCGCGATGATGATGGATTCGTCTTTGCGAGGGAGCGCAATCGACTGCGGCAATCTGCCCTTGATATTAACAGGGAAATCGCTTCGCAAGCTCGCTATGACGATGTAAGGTCTGCGATGGAGAAAGCAGGCTCACAAAGCCGAAAAACAAGGCATGCACGCCGAATAAACAGTCGCTCGAGCAGCCTCTTACGCGCAGTCACGCTGATGCTGCGCCAGCACGTACTTCCGCAGATATTGCCCGGTGAAAGAGTCCGCGTTGTGGCACACCTCTTCCGGGGTGCCCTCCGCCACCAGATAGCCGCCGCGATCTCCGCCTTCGGGCCCCAAATCAATGACCCAATCCGCAACCTTGATGATATCCAGGTTGTGTTCAATCACCACGACGGTATTGCCCGTGTTGACCAGCGACTGCAGCACTTCAATGAGTTTATGCACATCCGCGGCATGCAGCCCGACGGATGGCTCGTCCAGGACGTACAGCGTCCTGCCTGTGGCGCGGCGTGAAAGCTCCTTGGAGAGCTTGACGCGCTGGGCTTCGCCGCCCGAAAGCGTGGTGGCGGGCTGCCCAAGGCGCACATAGCCCAGCCCAACCGCCTGCAGCGTCTCCAGCCGGCGCTGAATGCGCGGGAAGGCGGGGAAGACCTCCAGCGCGGATTCCACGGTGAGGTCAAGAATATCCGCGATGCTTTTGTCCTTAAAGCGCACCTGCAGAGTCTCGTGGTTATAACGCTTTCCGTGGCAGACCTCGCAGGGGACGTACACATCGGGCAGGAACTGCATCTCAATTTTCAGCTCTCCCTGCCCCTGACAGGCTTCGCAGCGCCCGCCCTTGACGTTGAAGGAAAAGCGCCCCTTACCGTAGCCGCGGATTTTCGCGTCCGGCAGCTCGGAAAATAGGTCGCGAATATCATCAAACATACCGGTGTAGGTGGCCGGGTTTGAGCGGGGGGTGCGCCCGATGGGGGTCTGGTCGATATTAATCACCTTATCGAGGCGCTGAACGCCTTCGATGCGTTCGTGTTTACCTGGTTGGGTGTGGGCGTTCATCAGCTGGCGCGCGAGCGTGTTGTAGAGCACATCTACAAGGAGCGTGGACTTGCCGGAGCCGGAAACGCCGGTGATGCACACAAATTTGCCCAGCGGGATGTTCACGCTCAGGTTCTTCAGGTTGTTTTCGGTGGCGCCAACCACGCGCAGGTACTGTCCGTTTCCAGTGCGGCGCTGTTCGGGCACCGGTACTCTCAGCCGGCCGGAAAGATAGGCGCCGGTCAGGCTTTCGGGGACTGCCATGATTTGTTCCGGAGTGCCCTCAGCCACAATCTCGCCGCCGTGCTCGCCCGCTCCAGGACCCAGGTCAATCACCCAATCCGCGCTGCGGATGGTTTCGTCATCGTGCTCCACCACCAAAACGGTGTTGCCCATGTCGCGCAAGCCTTCCAGAGTGTCTAACAGGCGGCGGTTGTCGCGCGGGTGCAGCCCGATGGAAGGTTCATCCAGGACGTAAAGCACGCCCATCAACCTGGAACCTACCTGCGTTGCCAGGCGGATGCGCTGAGCTTCCCCACCAGAGAGGCTGCTGGCGCTGCGTTCGAGGGTCAGGTAATCCAGGCCGACGTCCACGAGAAAGCCGAGGCGCGCGTGGATTTCGCGCAGGATGCGTTCTGCGATTGCCTGCTGCCGCGGCTTGAGCGGCGAGGAATCCGGAGAAGCCAGGTTGTTTACCCAGTCCAGCGTCCGGTTCACCGGCCAGCCGGTGACATCGATGATATTCGCGTTCTGCACCAACACCGCCAGAGCTTCTTTGCGCAGGCGCTTTCCTTCGCAGGTCGGGCACTGTTTCACGCCCATGAACTCGGAAATGCGCATGCGGATATATTCGGACTGGGTTTCGCGGTAGCGCCGCTCCAGGTTGCCGATGACGCCCTCAAACGAGGTGCTGAACGAGGACTTTCGTCCGTTTCTGCCGACGAATTCCACCCGGATTTCTTGCCCGTTTGTTCCGTGCAAAATCATGTGCAGGTCGTTTTCGGAGAGCTGGCTGACGGGAGTGTCCAGACTGAACTGATTCTCCCTGGCGATGGCTTCGATCATTTGCCAGTAATAGCCGCCTTCTTCGCGCGGACCGGACCACTCCAGCGCGGCAATCGCGCCCTCGCGCAGGGAGAGGCTCTTATCCGGAATGAGCAGGTCGGGGTCAATTTCTTCGCGGCTGCCGAGCCCCTGACAGGTGGGGCAGGCGCCGTGCGGGGTGTTGAATGAGAAGGTGCGCGGCTCGATTTCTATCAGGATGGAGCCGTGTTCCGGGCAAGCCAGGTTTTCTGAGAACTGCGTATCCACAGGCGGTTCCGCACTCAGGTTCTGGACGGTCACGTATCCTTCGCCGAAGCGTAAAGCGGTCTCGACCGAGTCGGTCAGTCGGGAGCGCATTGCCAGGTCGTCCTCTTCGCTTTCGGGTTTGCTGATGACCAGCCGGTCCACCACCGCTTCGATGGTGTGCTTTTTGTAACGGTCGAGCTGGATTTTTTCGTCGAGCGAGAATACTTCGCCGTCCACGCGCGCGCGTACAAAGCCGGATTTGCTGATTTCCTCAAGCACGGCCTGGTAGGTGCCTTTGCGTTCCCGCACCACCGGCGAGAGAATCAGCAGGCGGCTGCCTTCCGGCATCGCCAATATGGCGTCTACAATTTCCTGCGCGGATTGGCGCTGTACGGGTCGGCCGCACACCGGGCAGTGAGGAATGCCAACGCGCGCGAACAAGAGACGCAGGTAATCGTAGATTTCTGTGACCGTGCCGACGGTGGAACGGGGGTTGTGCGAGGTGCCTTTCTGGTCAATGGAAACGGCAGGGGAGAGCCCTTCGATGGCGTCCACGTCGGGCTTGTCCATCTGCCCGAGAAACTGTCGGGCGTAGGCGGAAAGGGATTCCACATAGCGGCGCTGACCTTCGGCGAAAATTGTGTCGAATGCCAGCGAGGACTTGCCAGAGCCCGATAGACCCGTCAGGACGACCAGTTTATCACGCGGGATTTCCACGTTAATGTTTTTGAGGTTATGTTCACGCGCGCCGATGACGCGCAAGTTATCTGAGGGCATAGGTTCACACTCCGACCGATTATTATATCATTTGTTCTATGAATAAGGCGCAATTTAACAGTATACACTTGATGGAGACGCTGGTCAGGTTGACGTATTACCTTGATTGTTGAGCGGAAGCGAAGCATCTTGGGCAGAATTGCAGTTTGGGAGGTCTCTACCTTACCTACAGTGACGAGAAAAGCAAGATCCTTCGCTGCACTCAGGATGACGAGGCGTTTGTCATGTTGAGCAGAAGCGAAGCATCTTGGGCGGATTTGCTGATGGGGAAGTCGTTTCATCACACGCGAGGACGGATGCTTGTCATGTTGAGCAGAAGCGAAGCATCTTGGGCGGATTTGCTGATGGGGAAGTCGTTTCATCACACGCGAGGGCGGATGCTTGTCATGTTGAGCAGAAGCGAAACATCCTGGGCAGATACGCAGTTTGGGAGGTCTCTTCCTTCCTACAGTGACGAGAAAAGCAAGATCCTTCGCTGACGACCTGTGCCCAAAAGTGTACAGGCCCAAGCCAATTCTTACGCGCTCCCCTCCAGGCAGGCTTCACAAGCGCGCTACAAGCAAGTGCAGGCACGACCTCCTCATCCGCCCTGCGGGGAAGCCCTTGTTAGCCCTCCAAACCTTGCTTGCTGATGCCCTTGCCCAGCTCGATACCGCGCTGGTAAGCTGCCCAAATTGCACGCGAAATCGCGGTGCGGAAGCCGGCTTTTTCAAGATAATAGAGCGCTTCCGCTGAAGTACCGCCCGGTGAGGTGACGTCATTCCGTAATTCGGCTGGGTGCCCGCGGCTTTGCAGGTAAAACTCCGTGCTCCCGCGCAGGGTTTGAACGACCAATTGTTCCGCGATGCGCCGCGGAAAACCCATGTGCACGCCCGCGTCAATCATTGCCTCCATGAATAGGAAGACATAAGCCGGACCAGTGCCCGAGAGCGCGGTTGCCATGTCGAGATAGGCTTCATCGGCAACGAAAATTTCCTCGCCAAAAGTCTGCATAATTTGGGCCGCAATCCCATGCTGCTCGTCGTTCACATCCGCGGCTTTGGTCCATACGCTAATGCCCATGCCAATGCGGGCGGGGGTGTTTGGCATCGCCCGCACGATGCAGCGCGTTTCCAGCTTCTGCTCCAGCGCGGCAAGCGGCACGCCGGCGAGAATAGAAATGACCAGCTTTCCAGGGCGGAGCGCGCTTTTCAGACTTTGGGCTGCCTGATCCAGGCGCTGCGGTTTCACCGCCAGAATGACAATGTCAGCAGCGCTGGCGGCCTCGTTGTTATCCGCGCTGGTTCTCAGGCCCAGCTCCGCCTGAAGCTGATTTAATCTGTCCTGGTTTGGGCCAGCCATGATGATTTGCATGGGGGGGAGTTTGCCGGTATTTATCAGGCTCAGGGCAATCGTATTACCCATGACTCCGGGGCCAATCACCGCGATATTTTTATCCTGAAGCATGAGTACCTCCAATAATCGGACTGGATTCCCAAATAACAAAAACCAACCTAAGGACCAGGCGGCTTCCGTGCTTATTGTACCAGCGGCGGAAAAAGCAATCCAAGCGCGCGCAGCGGTTTTGGACGCGCAGCTTACTTTTGCGGTACTGGTTCCAGGCCGGTTTTAGAGCGGCTTAGGAAGCCCATTGCCGCGAATCCGAGTAAGGTCGGTATCCAAAACGAAAATAAACGGTAGCCAAGAATTGCCACCACGCTGATTTCATTCGGAACGCCCAGGCTCGTTTGAATGGCAGCCATGGAAGCTTCGACGACTCCGATGCCGCCGGGAAAGATAAACGCAATCTTTGACAGAAGGAATGGAATTCCGTAACTGGCAAACAGCACGCCAATCGGGATATTGTAGCCTACTGCCTTGAAAAACAGAAACATTACGAGCATGTCAAACAGGATATACCCAAACGCGCCCAGGAATGGCTGTTTCCAATTGCCGCGCGCCAATTCCTTCCACGATAGGATGACGTTATTGATCATATCCTGCGTCTCCTGAGGGTTGTAGGGCTTTTTACGAAAGCGGTTCCATCGCCAAAGAACACCGTTGATAATGCGGAAGGTTTGCCTGGGCAGGACCAATGCCAGCAGGTACCCAAACGTCGCGATAGTCAGCAAAAGTATGAAAATGATGTACTGGATTAATTGCCCACCGGTCAGCTTGCGAATGATAGAGAGATAGATAATGCCCAGTATTGCCACAATTTCAATAGAGAGGTTCAACAACATGGAAGGCAAAATTCCCGCCATGGTAGCTGTGGCGCCGTCGTTGGTTTCGCGGCGGACGGAGCCAAATATGGAGCCAGCCACAGCAAACCAACCCCCGGCAACCAACCCAACGCTGGTTGCAGCCATGACAATCAGAGTGCCTTTGGGCGTCGTAAGCTTTTTGTCGTGAAGATTTACGATGGCGTGGATGCAGTAACCGTAACTAAAATACTCGAGAACTAAAAATACGAATGCCAGACCCACAGCCCACCAGGTCATCTGTTTGATGACTTCCCAGGAGCGGGTCAGGTCCGAAATCTGCGGGAGCAGCAAATTTACCGCCAGCCCGAGCACGACCAAAATAAGCAAATACTGCCAGAACTTCTTTTTGTTCGGCGGAGATTGAACTTCTAATTTATCCATACGATTGCGCGGGATCAAGCCAATCTTGACCACGCGTCCCTCAAGTATACATTATTCCTGGGCAGCGCAAATCTGACCATAAACAAACGCCGGGGCAGCGTTTTTTCGGACGGCAGGCGCGTGAAATCTGACATGTGATGACCTTCCCTCAATGCTTTTTGCTCCAAAGCGAAGAGCGCCGATGGTATTCCTGTAAAAAGAGCAATATTTGTGCCAAGAGCAGCGCTCACAGGAACAAAACAGCGGTCTTGTCCCTCTGTAAAGTCCAAATTTCCACTCTCGGGTATAATAATCAGAAGAGGGGCTGACGAAAATGCCAACGCGCAGGCACCCGCCAATCAACCCGTACGCTTGGGAGTATACTCACAAAAAGAAAAGAGGAAAACATGACACTACCAATTTCAAGCAAAACCCCTGTAGAACTTCCTGCACTTCAATTTGCAGAAACTGCCCTCGAACCGGTGATCTCAGCGAACACGTTGAGCTTTCACTACGGAAAACATCATAAAGCCTATGTGGATAAGACCCTCAGCCTGATCGCGGGAACCGAACTGGAAGGCAAGACCCTGGAGGAGATTGTTTTGGCGGCTTATCAGGAAGGCAAGACCGCGCTGTTTAACAATGCCGCCCAGATCTGGAACCATAACTTTTACTGGAAAAGCCTGGCGCCAGCCGGTACGATGGACCTGCCTGCCGAAGCCGCGGCTTTGTTGAAGGAGAGCTTCGAGAGCGTGGAAGCCTTCAAGAAGCTGTTCACGGAAACGGCTGTCGGTCAGTTTGGCAGCGGTTGGGCGTGGCTGATCTGGGATGGAAGCAAGCTCAGCATCGACAAGACCGGCAACGCGCTGCTGCCCTGGGTGGAAGGCAAGAAACCCGTCCTGACCGTGGACGTGTGGGAGCACGCGTACTACCTGGATTACCAGAACCGCCGCCCGGCTTATGTGGAAGCCGTGCTGGACAAACTGGTCAATTGGGAATTCATGCTCGCGAATATCAAAGGCTGAGTTCTCTGTACGTTCGCGGCATACCGCGATGAGAAAGAAAAATGTGGCGCGGAGAATTTCCGCGCCTTTTTCTTTGCCTGAAGTGTGCCGAAATTAAGCAACGGGTTTATCCCGCCGTTACCTGGAGGGATGAGCCGCCTCACCGGTTCTTTGTGAAGGGAGATTGATTGCTCGAAAATTCTCGCAAAGCGCGCCAGCTACCAGCGCCAGGTGAATAGCTTTGAGGGGACCAGCTTGATGAGCGTGTTTTCCGGATCGTCAATCCATTCCTGATATTTCGCTTCGCTCACATGCTCCTCGCCGACGTAGCGGGCGTAAATCCACGTGAACTGACGCTTCAGGAACTCGACAGGCTCGCGCATCAGTTCAGCTTTGCCTTCCAGAATAACCGCGCGGGTGGAATCATCTGCCCTGGTTTCATCGATTGCCACGGAAATCAGAGGATTTTCTTGCAGGTCTTTGATTTTGCGAGTGGAGGAGAAAGCGCTGATCCACAGGGCGCTGCCGTCCCAGGCAAACCAGACCGGGACGACGTGCGGCTGGCCGGATTTGTCGGCGGTCGCTATACGGGCGATAAGCGGTTGGACCAGGAACGTGTTAATGAACTTCTTTTCTTCTGCGGATAAATTGTGCATAGTTCCTCCGGGGTGTCGGGTTTTTCTTTGACCTGCATGCAATCTTATTGCAGGAGGCCGCGGATGGGCATTGATGATTTCCCGCCGGGTTTGAAATTGAATAGTAACAGTCGTATTGGTCTCCCTTGAGTTTTTGCCGGGGAAGAGAATGCCAGTTGAGGTCGTCATTCGTTTGCTTTATCTCAAAGGCCCGGATATGGTTGGGAAACAATAAACTCGAACCGCGGTTGCGAGCCATTTTGAAGGTATCAGGATGACATGGACTTGTTATGCTGAGCTGCAGGCGAAGCATCCTGGGCAGAAATGCCGCCAGAGTAATCGATTCGTCCCTCGTTATGACGGACGCTTATCATGCTGAGCTGAAAGCGAAGCATCTTATCGGTTCAAAAGCAAGATCCTTCGCTGCGACCTGTACCCGTCAGGGTATCAGGATGACACAGGATTCTTCGCTGCGACCTATCCCTTTGGAGTATCAGGATGACAGGCAGTTGCCGCGGCAATCCGCCATCAAGCGCTGCCGGAAAAGATTAAGGATCTGATGAACAGGGAGGCACAGTGCCCGTTGGGTGTCGCTTCGTCCCTCGCGGTGACGGACCGCTTATCATGCTGAGCTGAAAGCGAAGCATCTTATCGGTTCAAAAGCAAGATCCTTCGCTGCGCTCAGGATGACGAGGTGCTTGTCATTCCCGCTGACGAAAATCAGGCTCGCGCTAACGAACATCAGGCACGCAAGAGCGCTGGGCGCACCACAACGGATTTCTCCGCAGTGCCGGTAATCTCTCCAGGTCTAAAGTTTCTTCTGCTTCCGCGCGGGCATTCTGTTCCCGCCCTTGCAGCGCCCGGGTCTGCCCGTATCAACTTGCTTGACCATCTTTAAATATTGATGTTATTATGCAACCATGTACTTACGAGGAAGTAATCTTTCCCTCCGCAAAAAACGCCGGCGCGGCAGCCCATTTCTCATCCTCTTGCTGACCGCCGGGATTGCCTTTTTGGTCTACTTTAACGTCGTCGTCGCGCCCGATATCAACCCGCCCTTCGTGCCGACCCCGACCGAAACGCGCGACCCGGTTTCCTTTGAAATCGAAGCTGACGGGCTTTCAGCTGAAGGCAAGTTCCTCTCGGCGATTGAGACCTATCAGGCTGCCATCAATGCCAACCCAAAAAACGTTGAAAACTACCTGAAAATTGCCCGCCTGCAGATTTACTCCGGTGATTATCTCCAGGCGCAGGTCAATGCTGAAAACGCCATCCTGCTGGACAAGAGCAGCGCCGACGCTTTCGCGCTGGTGGGCTGGGCAAAAGGCTTACAAAACCAATATCTGGAAGGCGAGCGCGACGCCCAGACCGCCATTCAAATCGACCCGAACAACGCCATCGGGCACGCCATCTATGCCTACTTGCTGGCGCTGCGGGTGGAAATCGGGGCGAACGAACTGAACACCGTCGACCTGGCCATCGAAGAATCCCGCACCGCGCTGGCGCTGGACGCAAACCTGTTGGAAGCGCGTTGGGCGCGCGGCTATGTGCTGGAGATCACCAGCAATTATTCGGAAGCCGTGGAGCAATACGAGGTTGCTGTCCAGCTGAATGCCAACATCGCTCAACTGCGCCTTGCCCTGGGGCGCAATTATATGGCCCTGGGAAATTACGACGAAGCAATATTTGAGTTCACCAAAGCTTACTCTCTCAACCCGACCGACCCCTTGCCCAACTACTTCATCTCGCGCGTGTACGGCGGCCTGGGTGAATGGGCCAAAGCCATTCAATACGGCGAGCAGGCATTGAGGGACGGACCCACGGAAGCGTACCTCTACGCGAACGTGGGCACGATGTACTACCGCAGCGCCGCCTACAACCAGGCCGTGATTTACCTGGAAAAAGCCGTGCGCGGCGGCACCACGGAAAGCGGCGCGGTCGTCCAGGGGCTGCCGCTGGATTATTCCACCTTTGTAATTGAAACTTACAGCCGGTACGGGCTCTCGCTGGCGCGGATTAACCGCTGCAGTGAAGCAGTCGCGGTTGCCAACGGAATGCTCCAAACTGTTCCGGATAACCCGGACGGCGTGTTCAACGCCAACGAGATGATCCGCATCTGCCAGGAGAACCTGATTAACCCGCCCACCGCCACGCCCGCCCCGACGGCAACTCCGGCAACAGGTCCTTCCCCGACCCCGCAAGGAACGCCAGCGCCGACCAGCACGCCCACGCCTTAGCTATGTATATCAAAGAACGGCAAAATCTGTTTCGGAACCCAAAGAATCAGTCCAATCCATACAGGATTATGCTGCTGCTTTTAATCATTGTCGTGTTGGTGGCAGTTCTGCGCAGTTACGCGCAAGGCGCCATCTGGCCGCCCTTCATCCCGACGCCCACGCCCACCCGCACGGTGAATTCTTATATGGTGGAGGGCAGCACCCATTTTCTGGCGGGCAACCTGGAGCAGGCGATTGCGTCCTTTAACCAGGCGGTGCTGATGGACCCAAACAATACAGACTTGCTGGTGGAGCTGGCAAAAATACAGGTGTACTCCTCCAACACGCTGACCACCGACGCCGACCGGCGCGCGCGTCTGGCTGAAGCGCTGGCGGTGATTGACCAGGCAAAAGCGCTTGAGCCGAATAATCCGGATGTGCTTGCCACGCGCGCTTTTGTGCTCAACTGGAACGCCAACCCAACGCTGGCCGGCGCCAATTCCCAGAACCTGCAAAACGAAGCGGAGAGCGAGGCGTTGATGGCGCTGCAGATGGACAGCAAAAACACGCTGGCAATGGCGTATTACGCTGAAATCCTGACAGACCAATATAAGTGGGTGCAGGCGCGCGAGTATATGACGCAGGCGATGGAAAACGGCGAACAATTTATGGATGTCCACCGCATTCAGGCTTACCTCTACGAGGTGCTGGGGGAATATAACCTCGCCATTGGGGAGTACCAGAAAGCGATTGAAATCAATCCTAACCTGACTTTTCTATACAATTCCGTGGGCAGGTTGTACCGCCACCTCGAGCAGTATGACGTGGCATTAGAGTACTTTGACCGGGCCGCCAGCCTGAACGAACAACTCGGCATCAAAGACCCCATCCCATATATGCTGATAGCCAATACTTATGTGCGCATGGGCGAGGCAATGGTCGCTTCGCGCAACGCGTACAAAGCGCTGACCCTGAGCCCATACAACGCCGATACTTACGGACAGGTAGGGGTCATCTACTACCGCGCGCGCAACTATGAAGGTTCCATTCCACTGCTGCAGTGCGCCGTGCGCGGCTGCGACGCCGCGACCAGCTGCGAAGGGCGCGAATGCGACGACCCGGAAGCTGAGCAGATTGTCATCGAGGGGCTGCCGCTCTCAGATTCGACCGTCACCTACTACTATATCTACGGCTCTGTGCTGGCTGGCTTGCACCGCCCGGGGGATGACAAATGCGAGAAAGCGCTTGAAGTGCTGGCGGAGGTGCGCGCCGTGTACGCGAATAACCCGACCATCATGGGAATTGTGGAAGCCAGCGAAGCCATCTGCAGCGGTGAGTAAATCCCGATATTAAAATTTCGTAAGAAGTCTTTGCCCACCCTTGACTTCTGGTTTTTCGGGTTGTATCATTAGGATTGTTAGCACTCAATTAATCGGAGTGCTAAAATATTGAAAATAAAGCATACCTTGGAGGAATATATGACTATAGCAATGAAACCTTTGGGAAGTCGTCTGGTGGTTGAACCAATTGAGCAGGATGATGTCACCCCCGGCGGAATTGTTCTGCCTGATACCGCAAAAGAAAAACCCCAGAAGGGTACCGTAATCGCGGCGGGTCCCGGCGACCGGAACGAAAAAGGCGAGCGCATCTCTCTGGACGTGAAGGTGGGCGACCAGGTGCTTTTTGCCAAGTACTCTGGCACTGAAATCAAGTACGAAGGCAAGAAACTGTTAATTCTGCGCGAGAGCGATATCCTCGCGATTCTTGGTTAATTATTGCGATTGAAGGAGATACTCTATGGCTAAACAACTTGTTTTTTCTGATGAAGCACGCCGCGCCCTGAAAAACGGCGTGGATATCGTGGCGAACGCTGTGGCCACCACCCTTGGCCCCAAAGGGCGCAATGTCGCTTTGGACCGCAAGTATGGTTCCCCCACCATCACCCACGACGGCGTGACGGTTGCCAAGGAAATCGAACTGAAAGACCCCTTTGAGAACATGGGCGCGCAGCTCCTTAAGGAAGCCGCGACCAAGACCAACGATATCGCCGGCGACGGCACCACCACCTCCACTGTCCTCGCGCACGCGATGGTCAGCGAAGGCTTGAAGAACCTGGCTGCCGGCGCGAATCCGATGCTGCTGAAGCGCGGTATCGAAGTCGCCGCCAAAGCAGTCGCCGAGGCCATTCACGAGCAGGCGATTGACATCACCACCAAGGAAGAAATTGGCTCCGTTGCCACCATTTCCGCTCAGGATGCCGAAATTGGCAAGCTGATCGCGGATGTGATGGACAAAGTTGGGAAAGACGGCGTCATCACGGTAGAAGAATCCAAGGGTTTGGAATTCGAAACCGAGTACGTGGAAGGCATGCAGTTCGACCGCGGTTACATCTCCCCCTACTTCGTAACCGATAACGAGCACATGATTGCCAGCCTGGATGACCCGTACATCCTGATTTATGACAAGAAGATTTCCGCCGCGGCGGACATGGTGCCCCTCCTGGAGAAAATGATCCAGGTCGGCAAGCGCGAAATCGTCATCATCGCCGAAGATGTGGACGGCGAAGCGCTGGCGACCCTGGTTGTGAACAAGATCCGCGGCATGATCAATGTCATCGCTGTGAAAGCCCCTGGGTTTGGCGACCGCCGCAAGGCGATGCTGCAGGATATCGCTGTCCTGACTGGCGGCACCGTAATCTCTGAGGAAACCGGCCGCAAGCTGGAAAGCGCGAGCATCGAGGACCTTGGCCGCGCTGAAAAGGTTACGACCGACAAAGACAACACCACCATCGTTGGCGGTAAAGGCAATCTCTCCGCTATCAAAGGCCGCATCGAGCAAATTCGTGTGGAAATCGACAACACCACCAGCGATTACGACCGCGAAAAGCTCCAGGAACGCCTGGCCAAACTCTCCGGCGGTGTCGCCATCATCCGTGTTGGCGCCGCGACCGAGACCGAGCTGAAAGAAAAGAAACACCGTGTGGAAGACGCTCTCTCCGCGACCCGTGCCGCAGTTGAAGAAGGCATCGTGGCTGGCGGCGGCGTTGCCCTCGTGAATGCCATCGCGTCTTTGTCTGAACTCAAGATGGACAGCACCGACGCGCAGATCGGCGTGAATATCGTGCGCAACGCGCTCGAAATTCCGATGCGCCGCATCGCTGAAAACGCCGGCAAAGACGGCTCCGTGGTTGTGGAGAACGTGCGCCAGAAGCAAGCTGCCACCGGTAACAAACACCTCGGCTACGACGTCCTCAATGAGGAGTACGGCGACCTGGTCATCAGCGGCGTGATTGACCCCGCCAAGGTTACCCGCGGCGCCCTGGAAAACGCTGCCTCCATCGCGGCAATGATCCTGACCACCGAAGCCCTGATCACCGATATTCCTGAAGAGAAACCTGCCCCGGCAATGCCTCAGGGCGGTATGGATTACTAAAATTCATTTTGATACTGAGAAGAAACCGTCCGCAAGGGCGGTTTCTTTGTTCGCGGAAAAGCGGAAATCTGATTTTCCGCGCAGAAAAGCCTTTGCAGCGGTCCGGGCTGCAGCGCTGCGCGATTTGGGGGTACTATGATGGCAGCGTTCACGCGGTGCTGGGATGGTTCTTCGCAAACTGATACAGGTAGTATCATCAAAAAACCCAATTTGATACAATAAGGCGAATTAAAAGAAAGGGAAAAATGGAAACACAGGAACAGACAAACGAACAATTATTAAGATTTCAGCAGGGCGAAATTGATGGATATGAAATCTATAAGGGTCTTGCGAAAAATGTCCGGGACCCTGCCAACAGCAAAATCATCGCAAAAATGTCCGCGGATGAACTTGGTCATTACCGCATCTGGCGGCGCTACAGCGGGCAGGAAGTAAAGGCGAATAAACTGAGAATTTTCGCGTATCGACTGCTTGGACGTCTTTTTGGATACACGTTTGTCATTAAGATGCTGGAGAAATCAGAAGACCTGGCTTCTGAAGGGTACGCACCTTATAAGGCGCGCTATCCCGAGTTGGAAGCGATCATCCGGGATGAGGAAGAGCACGAAGAGCAGCTGCTTGGCATGCTTGACGAGGAAAGCCTCAAGTACTCTGGATCCGTGGTACTCGGGCTGAACGACGCGCTGGTGGAACTGACCGGCACCCTGGCCGGCCTGACGCTGGCTTTCCAGAATACGAATCTGATCGCGCTCAGCGGGCTGATTACTGGTATCGCGGCGGCTCTATCTATGGCGGCGTCTGAGTATCTTTCCACCAGCTCGGAAGAAACGGTTAAAAACCCACTCAAAGCCTC
Source organism: Anaerolineaceae bacterium (assembly GCA_038562595.1). GTDB lineage: Bacteria > Chloroflexota > Anaerolineae > Anaerolineales > Anaerolineaceae > Mesolinea. The sequence goes on along the minus strand of JBCFBH010000018.1, from coordinate 5,343 downwards.
CATTTATACCGGATTGACCTACATCGTCACCGTGGCAATCCTCATTCTGCCGTATCTGCTCTTCAGCAGTTACTACGCCGCCCTGGCGGTTATGTTAATCCTGGGCGTGCTGGTCATCGCGCTGTTCAACTTTTACAATTCCGTGGTGCGCGAGGAATCTTTCCTTAAGAATTTTGGCAGGATGACCGCCATCAGCCTGGGGGTCGCGACGCTCAGCTTTGGGATAGGTTTTCTGGTGCGCAGCGTTTTCGGCATCGAGGTGTAAGCCGCTTTGTGGGCAAGGTTGAGGTTCGCCTGGCATAAGTGAGTATAATTGACCTATGTTCAAAGCAAAAAAATTGGGGTACCTGGTTTTGCTGGGGCTTGCGCTGGCTGCCTGCCAGCCGAACACCCCCACCGAACCCACTCCAACAACCGGGCTGACTGAACCCGCGATTGTAACGGCTTCAGACACGCCCGCCGCAACACCCACCCCGACCAGCCTGCCGGCTGCCGCGCTGGTGAATGGTGAAGCCATACCGCTGAACTACTACCAGAACGAGGTTCTGCGCTATCGTGCATCTTTCGCGGAAGCGGAGGCGCTCCCGACGGACGCGGAAATCCAGACGACCGTGCTCAATTCGTTAATTGACCAGCTCATGCTCGCGCAGCAAGCGCGCCAGTCCGGCTTCGCGTTCACGGACGCGGATTTGCAGCAGCGCATTGACGCTTTGTTGGCGCAGCTTGGCTCGGGCAGTGCTCTGACCGACTGGATGCAGGTCAATTTTTATGACGACGCGGAATTCCGCTACGCGCTAAAAATCAGCACAGAAGCTGCCTGGCAGCGCGACCAGATTATCTCCGCGGTGCCGGCTGCTGTGGAACAGGTGCGCGCCCGCCAGATTTTCGCCCAGACCGCGGCAGAGGCAGAGCGCGCGCTCGCCAGCCTCAATTCCGGGGTCAGCTTTGACGACCTGGCCTGGGAGTACAGCCCTGAAACAGGCGGCGAATTGGGTTGGTTCCCGCGCGGGTATCTGCTTTTTCCGGATATCGAAACGGCCGCGTTCCTGCTTGCTCCGGGCGAACATTCCAGCATTATTCAGACCGAAATAGGCTACCATATCATCCAGGTGATGGAACGCTCCGACGCGCACCCGCTCAGCACCGACGCGCGCCTGAGCCTGCAGACGCAAGCGCTCCAACAGTGGCTTGAAACCCGCCGCGCGGAAGCGCAAATCGACCAGGTGCTTCCGTGAGAAAGTCGGGGCCGGTTCGGATGGTCAAGCGGCACACGTCCGCGGAATTCCAGAGCGGCATCTCCAGCATGGCGCGCCGTAAGCGCGGTTCGTGTTCCAGCATCACAATCGGCATCATTTTGATGATTATCGTCCTGATTGTTCTGCTGGCGGCTTCAGGCATTATCAAGGCGCCAGTCGTGCGTAAAACTACGCCAGTGCTCATTCAGACCTCCACGAGCTCTATGCTGCCAGCCGGGCAAGCCAGCATCACACCAGAAGATACGCAGACAAACACCCCCACGCAAACCGCGCAGCCCTCGCTCACGCCCACCAACACGCGCACCCCGACCCCCAGCAAAACCCCCAGCCCCACGCCTACAGCTACCGAAAAAAGCATGCCATTTGTCGTGCGCGGTACGCCGGAAGGGCTCTCCCACAAAATCTTCCACCCGGAATACGACTGTGAGGATTATCTCTTCATCGGCGGGCAGGTGTGGGACTTGCAGGACTCGCCGCTGCTGGGTCTGGTGGTGCGTCTGGGCGGCAGCTACGGTGGGGATATTGTGGATATGACGGTGGAGAGCGGTTCCTCCGCGATTTACGGCAGCTCAGGCTACGAGTTTGCGCTCACGAACAAACAAATCGCGGAAAGCGGCATTACCATTCAGCTGGAAGACGCGAGCGGTGAAGTGCTTTCTGCGCGGACTTTCCTCGACATTACCGGCACCTGCCAGGCTAACCTGGTGATTGTGAACTTTAAACAGGTTCGCTAATCCCCAAGAAACAAGATTTATCTAATTAACGCGGATAGCGTGGCGCAATCGGGATGTTTTCCAAACCTGAGAGAAGCCCCGTGACCTTTTGCGCCTGCAGCGGCATCACGCGGCTGTTAGCGAAGTAGGTGAAGTCGAATTCGGTCAGGTCGCCGGCTTTTTTGCCGGGGATGGGCATCAATCGCGCGGTGAGAGGTTTATTCAGGCGCAGCGCCAGCGCGCCAAGGTCCAGCAGCAGTGGGTAGAGCTGTTCGGCGCTGGTATCCCCCGGCAGTGGAATGACGTCCAATCCGGTGCCGCACACTGCTGAGCACAGCAGCAGATCCGCCGCGTTCAGACTGCCCTCAGCCGCCCGGCGCGCCAGTCCGGAATCTTCCAGGACAGGCAGCATCAGGCCGTTGAAGCCCGTGCGGGTGAAGCGCGCGCGGTCCAGCGTGTCGGTCAGGAAGGCGGAAGCGAAAACCGAGCCGGAGAGCCCAAAAGCCGGCAGCCCCAGGGCTTCCAGCGCGCGGGCGATGGAAGTGTTTTCTTCGGGGAAGGGCGCGAGCGTGAAATCCAGCCCTTTGAATGTGTACCCATACATGCGGGTCAGCTTTTGCGCTGCGGCTTCCAGGCGGGCGGCGGAGTTTTCCATTTCCGCGATGAGCGTTTGGCGGGCGTCTTCCAGGCTCCTGGCTGCTGAAAACACGCTCAGAGCCAGGTCGGCTGCTTCCATGGCCAAAGCGAACGCGGGCGCGGCGTTTTCTGCGTAGGCTGCTGGAAAGAACGGCGCGTAGGGAGGGACGTTCGCGGACGCGCAAAAGTTCAGGTTGGCGAAGCCGTCCGAGCTTAGCGCGGCAAGCTGTTCGATAATCCGCGCGCAGGCTTTGGCTGCCCGTTGTGAAAGCTCGCCTTGCGGGGTGGTGAGCATGCCTGAGAAAAACACGCCGTGAGTGACCGCCAGGGCTTCCGGGATGCGCTCATAAGCTTCCGGGTCGCCTGGCAGGGCAGGCCCAAGCGAGACGTAATCAAACCCTTCGGCGTGTGCTTCAATGGAGAGCTCCTGGGCGGCTGCGACAATGCGCCGGGGTTCAACGATGCTGGAAAATGAGGGCAGCGCCAGACGCAGACTTTCAACTTCGAAACCCTCTTGCGTGAAAACCACGCGAGCATGGTTGGCGAAGATGCCCAGATGCTGCAGCAGCAGGCGGTTGGCCGGGAAGCCGGGCGCGCAAAAAACGGTAATGGAACGGATTTTCATATCTTTTCTCCTCCGCTGCGCTGACGGAGCACTTCGAACAGCAAAATACCGGCTGAGACCGCCGCGTTCAGGCTCTCATTCCTGCCCGCCATCGGGATGCGCACGCTGTGTGTGACCAATGCGGCCGCCGCCGGGCTGATGCCTTCTGCCTCGCCGCCAATCAGCAGGGCGCAGGGAGCGACAAAATCGGCCTCCCAGCAGCTGATTTCGCCTGCCATATCGGCGTGGAAAACGTTCAGCCCCGTAAGAACAAGCGTCAGTGTCTCCCAGTCCAGGGTGAGGATTGGGAGACGAAAATGCGCGCCCATTCCCGCGCGGACAACCTTGGGAGCGAACGCGTCAGCGGTGCCGGGGCTGAGGAACACAGCCTGCGCTCCGGCAGCTTCCGTTGAGCGCAGGATTGTGCCCAGATTGCCGGGGTCCCGCACTTGGTCAAGGATGAGCGCGAAGTTTAATTCGCCTGGAAGCTCCCAGGCTGGTTGGTCGAACACGCCGATAATCCCCTGACTGTTTACGGTGTCAGCAAGGGAATCAAAGAGCTTGTCTTCTACCAAAAGAACCGGCAAAATTTCAGGACGTTGCGCAAGCACGGCATCCACCCGCGAGGGGTGGGCTGCGCGGACCAGCAGATAGCGCGCGCGGGCTCCGCTGCGCAACCCGTCCTCCACCAGGCGCGCGCCTTCCGCGGCAAACGCTTGCAATTTGCGGCGCGCTTTAGCCTGGTTGAGCAGGGCGCGGACTTCTTGCACGAACTGGTTCTGGGTAGAGCTGATAATTTCCTGTGTCATAGCGGCTGTGATGATTATACTTGCTGCCCCTCAGGCAGGCTTAGCTCGCGCACCTGGATTTCACCGGCGGCAGTGATCGTCAGCTCGCAATATTGGATGCTGCGGTGGTTCAGCAGATGCGGGTAAGCCGCGCCGGGATTAACAAAATGCTTTCCGTCGCTGATTTCGTGCAGTTGGAAGTGGGTGTGACCGAAAATAATCAAGTCCGCTTCCGGGTAGAGCTTTTCCAGGCGCTCGCGGAAGGCGCGCACGTTCACTTTGCGCCCGGTGATGAACAGGCGCAGATAGTTTAACGCGTAATGCCACATGCTGACGTGCCCATGCGCAAGGACAACCTGAATGCCGTTAATCTCAAAGCGCTGCTCCCGGGGGAGCTTCAAACGGCGCAGCCAGTCGCGGTTGCCCTGCACCGCCAGGACCGGCGCGATGGCTTCCAAGGCTTGCAGAACTTCCGGAGCGCTGATATCCCCGGCGTGCAGGATGGTTTCCGGCTGGAAGGCGCGGATGTTTTGCAGCAGGCGCGCGTCCAGGCTGCGCACGCGGTCGCCCACGTGGGTGTCGGAAAGGACAATATAGCGGTGGTCCGTGGGGGCAGCGTTCGTGTTTGAGGTTTCTAAGGCTGGCATGCGCGGTATTATATCAGAGAGGGGCTGTAAGGCGCGCGGGTGTGGGGCTTGATCGGGTCTTGGTGCGGAAAGTTGTTGCAGACCGCTTTGGTTTTTTCAAGTCGGCTGATCTCGTAGGTTTTAGGGGAAGCACACAACGAGACGAAAAATTCCTGGTGTGACATTCAGGCGTTGGGGGGAAGCCTTTGTCAGGATATTACAGATACCATGTTGTTCAGCGCGATTATGTGCCTTTTTATCTATCAAATAGACCATCTCGGGACGAAAGGGTAACCCAGTGTCTGCCTTTCGCCTGCTGGTTTGATGTAGGGGCAGACCCCCGTGTCTGCCCTATGGATGGGTAAGCACAGGGGCTTACCCCTACGCCCGGGTGTTTGGAAGGTGAGGCGGCTTTTGTAGGGGCAGACCCCCGTGTCTGCCCTAAAAACGGGTAAGCACGGGGGCTTACCCCTACGCCTGCTGGTTTGATGTAGGGGCAGACCCCCGTGTCTGCCCTATGGCCGGGTAAGCACGGGGGCTTACCCCTACGCCCGGGTGTTTGGAAGGTGAGGCGGCTTTTGTAGGGGCAGACCCCTGCACCTGCCTTTCGTAGGGGCAGACCCCCGTGTCTGCCCTATAGACGGGTAAGCACGGGGGCTTACCCCTACGCCCGGGTGTTTGGATTAGGCGTGCCTTTCGTAGGGGCAGACCCCTGCACCT
>JBCFBH010000017.1:0-33814 GCA_038562595.1 Anaerolineaceae bacterium | reverse complement strand
ATGAATGCGCGCGTGCATCAATTCCGCACCGTGGCACGCCAGCATTTCATCCCAGGCTTCCAGCTGGCGGGTGTCGCCTCCACGTTCAGATAAATTTTTCAGCAACGCATTGCGCTGGTTCAGGGCTTTGGCATAATCCGCGCTATTGCGGGCATAGCCCTGTTGTGCTTGCGAAAGCGCTTCGTCCAGGTACTGCCGGCGGTCTGAGGGTGAGCCTTCGATGATGCGCGACATATGCGGCAGGAAGCTGACCGCGTTGAATTGTCCGTACACTTCGCCCAGCCGTTTTTTCACGCCGTCCAGGAGCACTTCCTTGCGGAAGCGCGGCGCGTTGGGATTGCCGTTGTATTCCTGGATAAAGCGCACTTCCAGGCTGTGTGTCTTAAGTCTGGTCTGATATTCCCCCACGATGCGGCCAACCAGGACAGGCTCAGGCTGCAAATTAAAATTCAGCAGCTGCCGGTCATTCGCGGCATAAAAAGAGGAAAAATTCGCCAGATAGGCGACGGCTTCAAGGATGGTTGTTTTCCCCTGGGCATTGGGACCGGCCAGCAGAATCACCTTCCGGGGAAACTGCAGGTCAAGCCGGGAAAAAATCCTGAAATTCGTCAGCGCGAGCCGGGTGAGATGCATCAGTCGTTGATTTGTTCCATCTCTTCGGCTGTGGGCTGGAACACATGCGTCGCGCGGTCAATGTAGAGCACGCCGTCCAGATGGTCAATTTCATGCTGAAAAATGCGCGCCAACCATCCGCTGGCTTTCAGACGAATGGGTTTCCCGAAGCGGTTTTTTGCCCGGATAGTCACCGACTCGTGGCGTTCGACCTCACCTGCCAACCCCGGGACGGAAAGGCAAGCCTCCACGTCGGTGACAGTTTCCTCGGATTTCTGCACAAATTCCGGGTTAACCAGAACGTATTTTTTAGGTTTGGCGTTTTCGCTCTCGTCATCCGTGTATTCCACGACAACCACGCGCAGCGACTCTCCAACCTGCGGCGCGGCAAGCCCAACACCCGGCGCGTCGCGCATAGTCTCGAACATGTCGTCAATCAGGCTCTGCAGCTCTTTATCAAAAACCTGTACAGGTTTTGCCTTCAGCCTGAGCGAAGGCACAGGGAATTTTACAATCTCGCGAACAGCCACATGATCTCCATTCAATTCTTTCGGCCTAATTCTACCTTAGAGAGGTGGCAGGTTCAATCTTTTTGTAGTGTCTTGGGTTTGTGTTTGTGTGTGGTAAACGCTGAACCAGCGCGCTACGCGCTCGCGTTCCTCGTCGATATCCCGCTCTCGCGCGGCTGCAGCCGCTGCTTGCATCCTGCGGAAGACATCTTCCTGAACTTTGGAAGGTTGGTAAACATTGTCAAAAGTGAGCACTTCCGTAGATACGCGGATATAAACTGTGCCAAAATTCAGCAGCATGGGGATAAGCCCTCTACGTTCGTATTCCACTGCCAGAATCTTATCCAGCGGCGCGGTGCGTCTGGATTCGCGTCCGAGCGGCTTGCGATCGATGTCAATCACCTGCTCGGGGGTCAGGCGATAAATATCATTGCGCCAGTCCGCGTAGTTGTACACCAGCCAGATCAGGGCGCCAATCGCCAGCAGCGCACCCAGGAATACCGACAGGTTGTACGGCAGGAGCGTGAAATTCCAGGTGAGAGCGGCAATCAGCAAGACAATTCCGCCGGTCAAAGTGAGCAGCGGCAGCAGCGCCTTTCCCAGCAGTACAAACCAGTGCTTGCGGTACGTGGTCACCCCGCCAATTTCCAAACGCACTTTTAGGAAATCGCCAAACAACCAGGCAAAAAAGCTTTTCTCTTGCAGCAGCGGCAGGTCGGTTTCTGGCAGAAGGCTTTGGGATTCTTTAGGCTGCACTGGTTGCGTGGCGCCGTTTCCGGCCAGCTTTTGCCGGAGCGTCGCGCGCATTTTTTCCTCTTCAAAGACCGCCTCTTCGGACTGTCTGCGCTGCCAGAACACTTCCACCAGGTGTTCAATCACATCCGCATCGGCTACCCGGCTGAAACGCAAGTTACCGATGATTGTGCGCACCACCACGTCCGCGTAGCCCAGGATTCTGCCCGTTTGGGTGCTCTGCACGCCCACCGAGACCACCATGCCCAACGGCGCTTCCTGGCGCGACTCGTAGAATCCCGACACTTTTTCCACCCAGACCATACGATGGTTGCTGATGATGTAGTAGTCATTCGCCCAGTTGTGATGGTTCCACGCCAGCCAGAGCGCACAAAAAACAAAACCCACCACCAACGCCAACACGGTAATGTCCGGCCTGGCCGCCCCGAACAGAAGCCCGGCGGCGAACAGCACGCCAAAACCCAGCAGTGGCAGCAGCAAGCTCATGAGTAGAAAATAAGGATGCTTGCGGGTGATGAAATACACCCGTTCATCCTTCTCAAGCCAGCTCATGCGGATTCTTTCAGCCAACTGCCCACTTTGCAGCAATGCCGTGCGGGTACGCGCTGCTTTGGGCGTGTTCAGCAGGGATTCGCGCAGCGGCCAGGCGGGAATTTGCCAGATAGCGCAGTCTGTCAGCGCGCGAGCGGTGCAAGTATAACTTTCCAGCCCGTCCAAAGGCTCCTCCCCTACCAGTTCCCCGCCCAGAATAATTCCGTTCTCTGCCGGTTTTTCCAGGTTCGCGCGTTCAATTTTCCCCGCGGCGAGGAGAAAAGCTGCCTCCGTGCTGGTGCCGGCGCTGTAAAGCAGATTTCCTTCTTCTAATGTGAAGAGCTCGGCCGCGGCTGAAAGCGTGCGCAATTTCTCTTCGTCCATGAGGCTGAAGAGTGGATGCGCGTAAAACAATTCTTTAAGAGCGGTGTTTTCAGCTGGCATTTGCAATCATCCGTGCGGAAGCCCTGACCGAAGCTCTGCCGCATCTACTGTAAGTTCCGCTGCCCGCTTTCGCGGGCAGCGTTGTCATCTACATTTCTTTAAGCGTCAACCGGAGCAGGTTCAGCGCTGGCTGCTTCTTTCTTTGTGAAGCTCAGCGCGCCTTCAGGGTCTTTATCCACCAGGACGACGTCACCAGGTTGAAAACCGCTTGCCAGCAGTTGGGTCGCCAGCGGGCTTTCCAGGTATTTCTGCATCGCCCGTTTCAGCGGTCTCGCGCCCATCAGCGGGTCGTAGCCTTGGTCCGCCAGCCAGGAGCGCGCGGCGCTGCTGACTTCCATCTTCACGCCGTACTCGTCCAGGCGCCCCTGAAGTTCCGCCAACTGCAGGGTGACAATGCCCATCACGTCTTCGTGCGTCAGCGGCGAGAACATGATAATGTCATCAATGCGGTTCAGGAATTCCGGTCGGAACGCGCTTTTCAACGCTTTCTGGATCTTTTCATGCGACGATTTGATATCCTCGCCGTCGTTGGTATCCACAAAACCCAGCGCGCCGCCCTTCTTCACAAACTCCGTTCCCAGATTGCTGGTCATAATCAGCACCGTGTTGCGGAAGTCCACAATATGCCCTTGCCCGTCGGTCAGCCGACCGTCATCCAGAATTTGCAGCAGCGCGTTCCAGACCTCCGGGTGGGCTTTCTCGATTTCATCGAAGAGCACCACGCGGTAAGGCCGTCGGCGCACAGCCTCGGTGAGCTGCCCGCCCTCTTCATAGCCGACATAGCCAGGGGGCGCTCCAAACAGTCGCGAAACGGTATGCTGCTCGCGGTATTCACTCATATCTATGCGCACCAAAGCGTCTTCGTCGTCAAACAGGAATTCCGCCAGCGCTTTGGCCAGTTCGGTCTTGCCGACGCCCGAAGGACCGATGAAGATGAAGGAACCGCTCGGCCGGCGGGGGTCTTTCATGCCCGAACGCGCCCGGCGAATAGCATCCGATATCGCCTTGATCGCCTCGTCCTGCCCGATAATGCGTTCGTGCAGGCGGTCTTCCATATGCAGGAGTTTCTGGGCTTCGCTTTCCATCAGTTGGGTCAGCGGAATACCGGTCCACTGGTGGATCACGTCGGCGATGTCGTTGACGTCGACGACCTCATCCAGCTTCTGTTCCAGCTCCCATTTTTCGCGCTGGGCATTGAACTCCTCTTCCAGTCGCAGCCGTTCGGCTTTCATTTTTACCGCGCGCTCGTAATCGCGTTCCACGCTGGCCTGCTCTTCCTCCGCTGCCAGCCGTTCAATTTCCCGTTTCTGGTCGCGCAGCGCCTCCGGCATGGAATACAGCGCGACGCGCAGTTTGGCGGCGGCTTCGTCCATCAGGTCGATAGCCTTATCCGGAAGTTTTCGGTCGGTCATATACCGGGAGGAAAGCTTGGCCGCGGCGGCGAGCGCTTCATCGGAAATCGTCACCTTGTGATGCGCCTCGTAGCGGTCGCGCAGGCTGCGCAGCATCAGGATGGTATCGTCGATGCTGGGCTCTTCCACAAAAATTGGCGCGAAACGGCGTTCGAGCGCGGCATCCTTCTCGATGAATTTATGATATTCATCCAGAGTGGTCGCCCCGATGCACTGCAGGTCGCCCCGAGCAAGGGCGGGTTTGAGCATATTGGAAGCGTCCATGGCGCCCTGGGCTGCACCAGCCCCAACCACCGTGTGCAATTCGTCAATAAACAGGATGACTTCGCCGTTGGATTTTTGAATCTCGTCGATGGAAGCTTTTAATCGCTCCTCAAACTCGCCGCGGAAACGGGTGCCAGCAATCATCGCGCCCAGGTCCAGCGCGACCACGCGCTTATTCTCCAGGATTTCTGGCACATCATTGTTCGCGATTTTTTGCGCCAGACCTTCCACGATGGCGGTCTTTCCTACGCCAGCTTCACCAATCAGCACAGGGTTGTTCTTGGTTCTGCGGCAGAGGATTTGGATGAGCCGTGAAATTTCCACTTCGCGTCCGTAAATCGGATCCAACTTTCCTTCACGGGCTGCCTGGGTCAGATTGCGGGAATACTTGTCCAGGGTTTTATACTGCGTTTCCGCGCGGGTCTCAGTGAACTTATTTCCCCCGCGGATATCCATGACAGCGTCCATCACTTTGCTGCGGACCACGCCGTGCTCATCCAGGATACGCGCCAGCGCGGTGTTGCGCTCAGCCAGGACCGCAAGAAACAGATGCTCAGTCGAGATGTATTCATCCCCAAAGCGGCTTGCCTCATTTTTGGCGACGTCTACCGCCATTTTCACGCGCGGTGTCATGAAAATCTGACCTGAAGCCCCGCCAAAGATATTCGCCTTGGGAGTCGTGCGCAAATGGCTGTCGATGCTTTCGGCTAAGTGCCCCGCGTCCACCTTGAGCATGTCAAGAATCTGAGAGACCATGCCCTCTGGCTGCTCAATCAGCGCCAGCATGATATGCTCAGTATCGATTTGTGTATGTCCATAGCGCTGGATGATTTCCGCCGCCCGGGCGGCAACATCCTGCGCTCTTTCTGAAAATTTATCAAAACGCATCATGGTTGTGTGTCCTTAAATCCATATTTTTCGTACAGTTTCTGTTGCAATACTTGTTCCAGGATACAGTCTACCAGCCAGGTGTTAGAATCGAATTAACGTTAAAGGATCAACATCGCGTCGCCAAAGGAATAAAAACGGTAGCCTTCATTTTTGGCGGTTTCGTACGCATTCAGGATGCGTTCTCGCCCGGCAAAAGCGCTGACCAGCATGATGAGCGTGGATTTGGGCAGGTGAAAATTCGTAATCATCGCGTCAACCGTGCGGAATTGGTACCCGGGCAGGATGAACAATCCCGTTTGCCCGACAAACGCCCCCAAGCTGCCGTCTTTCGAAGATGCCGCCGCGCTTTCCAACGTGCGCACAGAGGTCGTACCGACCGCCACCACGCGCTTTCCGGCTGCCTTGACCGCGTTAATTCTCTCGGCTGTTTCCGCGCTGAGCTCGCACCACTCCTGATGGATTTTATGGGTGCTGGGGTCAGCCTCCGTAACGGGCGCGAAGGTATCCAACCCGACGTGCAGGGTGAGTTCCGCTTTTTGAATGCCAGCCGCGGCTAACCTGGCGAGCAGTTCCTGGGTAAAGTGCAGCCCGGCTGTGGGCGCTGCCGCAGAACCCAGCGCCTGACTGTAGACCGTCTGATAACGTTCCGGGTCCACCGTTTCGTTGTGGAAATAGGGCGGGAGCGGCACATGTCCGGCAGTCGCGTAATATTGCTCAATCGCCTCATCAAAGCAGACTACGCGTTTGGAGCCTTCCAATACCGCGGCGATGCGCGCTCCAGGTCCGTTTTCAATATTCATGAGCGCGCCTTCGCGCAGACCTTTGCCCCCCACCAGGCACTCCCAGCGATGTTCATCAATCTGGCGCAGGAGCAAAACTTCCACCCGCCCGCCGCCGGGGATTTTTCGGGCGAACAGTCGCGCGGGGATGACCCGGGTTCGGTTCACCACCAGCATGTCGCCGGGGTTCAGGTAGCTGCCAATGTTATAAAAGTAATCGTGGCGGATATTTCCGGACGAGCGCTCCAGCACCAGCAGGCGCGAATGGTCACGCGGTTCAGCCGGCGTCTGAGCGATGTACTCAGGCGGCAGAAAATAGTCAAAATCGTCTGTTCTCATAGCGAATTGGGGAAATCAGTTGGCGTGATTGAACAATGTTGGCTGCTCGCGGGAACCGTTGTAGGGTTTGCCGAGGTGGGCATGCGCCAGTGGCGTTGCCACCCTGCCCTGCGCTGTGCGTTCAAGAAAGCCAAGCTGCATCAGGTATGGTTCCACCACGTCATTGATGGTGTCGGCTTCTTCGCTGACCGAAGCCGCTACGGTGTTCAGCCCGACCGGTCCTCCGCTGTACTTCTCGATAATGCACAGCAGCACACGCCGGTCCAGCTCATCCAGGCCCATCCGGTCGATATTCATCAGTTCCAGGCTCTCCACCGCGACATCCGCGGTGATACAGCCGTCAGCTTTGACTTCGGCATAGTCGCGCACCCGCCGCAAGATGCGCAGAGCAATGCGCGGCGTCCCGCGCGAGCGGCGCGCGATTTCCAGGATGCCTTCCTGGTCAAAGGGCACATGCAGCAGGTCGGCGCCGCGCCGGATGATTTGCGCGAGCGCGGCTTGTTCGTAATAGTCCAGGCGGTAAACCGCGCCAAAACGGGCACGCAGCGGCGCGGTCAGCAGCGCCAGGCGCGTTGTAGCGCCTACCACGGTAAAACGCGGCAGTTTTAGACGCACGGATTTGGCTGCGGGGCCCTTGCCGATGATGATGTCCAGCGCGAAGTCTTCCATCGCCGGGTAAAGGATTTCTTCCACGTTGCGCCCCAGACGGTGCACCTCGTCAATAAACAGTATGTCGCCGGCATGCAGGTTGGTCAGGATAGCCGCCAGGTCACCGGCGCGCTCTACTGCCGGCCCGGAGGTCACTTTGATGTGGACGCCCATTTCGGACGCGAGGATATGCGCCAGTGTGGTTTTCCCGAGCCCGGGTGGGCCGTAAAACAAGACATGCTCCAGGGCTTCGCCGCGCTGTTTGGCGGCGCTAATCTGGATTTGCAGGTTCTGCTTCACCTGCTCCTGACCAATCAAGTCCCCCAGACTCGTCGGACGCAAGGCAATATCAGCGGGGTCATCCGGCTGTTTGCGCCCCGCAAGGATGTTGTCGTTTTCTTTCGCGCTCATTGCCGGAATTATAACCGTTTTCCACCCCGCGCACGGCGCCGGCTGGCAGTTCAGTCTCCGGCTGCACAAACCCCGCGTAAGGATTCAGATAGAGCATGCTTGGGTATAATTGACCTGTTATTGATGATTCACGGGGTATTTGCCCTGCCTTGGAGGCTGCATGAAATTATCGCTGGTCGTACCTGTGTACAACGAGGAGGAAAACCTGCCAGAACTGCTCCCGCGCATCTATCAGGCGGTCGCGCCGCTGGGAATGGATTGGGATGTCACTCTGGTGGATGATGGCAGCAAGGACAAAAGCGCCGCAATCCTCAGGCAGATGGCGGCGGATGACCCCGAGCATGTGCGCGCGGTCATCCTCAATCGCAATTACGGACAGACAGCCGCGATTACCGCTGGCATTGACCACTCGGACGGCGATATTGTTATTCTTTTGGATGCCGACCAACAGAACGACCCCGCGGATATCCCGCTGCTGCTGGAAGAGCTCGATAAAGGCTACGATGTGGTCAGCGGTTGGCGCAAAGACCGGCAGGATAACAAACTCACGCGCACCATCCCCTCCAGAATCGCCAATGGACTGATTTCCAGCGTGACTGGCGTGCATCTGCATGATTACGGCTGCACACTTAAGGCTTACCGGCGCGACATCCTTAACAAGATTAACCTCTACGGTGAAATGCACCGTTTCATCCCGGTGTACGCCGCGGAAGCTGGCGGAAAAATCAGCGAAGTGGTTGTGCACCACCACCCTCGCATTCACGGCAAGGCCAATTACGGCTTGGAACGCATTTTTAAGGTTATTCTGGACTTGATAACCATCAAGTTCTTGCTCAGCTACGCTAAGAAGCCGATTTACCTGTTCGGCGGCGTAGGTCTCAGCCTGATGGCAAGCAGCTTTGTGGTGCTGCTTTACCTGGCCATTCGCCGGGTATCTGTTGGCACACCGGTGCTTGGCTCACCCTGGTTCCAAATCAGCGTGATGTCCTTTATCCTTGGTTTCATTTCCATCCTGTTGGGCTTGATTGCCGAGCTGTTGATGCGCACATACTACGAATCACAGGACAAACGCACTTACGATATTCGCGAAATTATCGCGCCGGGGATAAAACAAAATAAGAATTAAGCGTCACGGCTGAAGCCCGAATAGCTCCTGTTTCAGCGCATCCTGCCCAAGCGGTATCAGCAGGTGCGCGCTGGCATTGTTCCAGTCCAACACCGGTTCGTATTCCAACAACATGGGCTCCAAAACCTTTTGCACCCAGGCATCGTTTTCCACGCCGAAAGATTTGCTGTCCCCCTGGATGCGGGTCGAGATAGTGTCGGTGATGATAGCCTTAAAACGGCGCTCCGCCAGGTCCGCGTAAAAAGCTTGCAGGTAGGGCTGATTGTTCCCCATTGCCATTTCCATCAGGAAAACTTTTTCGTACTCAGGCACCACGCGCACGCCCTGCAATTCATGAAAGCTGAGCAGCTGGCGTTCAGAGATAAACAGTATCTCGCCAGGCTGGTCTTTTAGCAGGTCCAGGGCGGCTTGCATGCGGGTCAGCTCCGCGCGCTGGTTTTCGACGGGAGGGAAACCCCAGGCAGCTGTGTGCGAGAGCGCGAAGTAAAGGGGCACCAAAGCCGCGAGAAGCAGCCAGATGGAAGCCGGCTTGAACGCAGAGACTTGCCCGGCTTGCGGGTCTTCCTCCGCATAGGCGCCTGTCAGCATACTGCCCGCGATAAGCACCCAGAAGACCAGGAAGCCGTCCAGGTTGTGCAGATCGCCCCCACCGCCGATTTTCAGGCTGACAAGCAAACCACCCAGAAAGAACGCACCCAATATCGCGATGAGACCCAGCCAGCGCAGCCAATGCAATTTACGAATTTGTGTTTCTTTTGCGCGTTGGGCTAACAGCCCCAAGCCGGGCAGGCAAACAAGCAGGATTGCCGGCAAAATGCCCAGCCCAAAGGTGGGGTTTGGCAGCAGGCGATTCCAGATAAGCGCGGAACTGAAGGCGGAATTGAACAGCGCGGGGTCTTCACCGGATATGCGGATATAGCCCTGCTGCGCCAGCCAGGCGGACGCGAAGCCCAGCACAGCCCACAGCGCTGCCGGCGCGAGATATTCCAACCATTTCTTGCGCCCGAGCGGCTGGTCCAAAAAGTACAGCGCGGCAGCGAGCAAGCCAGGCAAAGGCATCCAGTTGACGCGGCTAATGCCCGCCCACAGCGAAGCCAGAATAACAAAAACAAGCGTGCGCCAAACCTTATCTTTTCGGTAGCCAAGCAGAACCAGAATGACGCACACCATCAGGTGGTAGTAAACCGCGCCCTGGAAGAAAAACAAAGCCACCCACACGGTCAGCAGCCCGGTGGAAATACCCTTATCCTTGCCCAGGCGCCTGGCACACAGGTAAGCCCCCCAGGCGCTCATCCCCAGCCACAAGAGCACCTGCCAGACGCGGTGCGCCAGGATGGACTCTATCCCCAGCAGGAAAGGAAACGCCTGCAGCAGGTAGCGGGAAGGGTGCAGCACGGGCAGTGGTAATTTCTGTCCATAAATCCGCTCGGAAAGAAACAGTGAGGCATTGTAAAAGCGGCTGCCCTCAGACCAACCCAAGGCGAACGGACCCGGTTGAAGTTCCGGCAGAAAAGCCGCCGCGCGGTAGAGCGCTCCGAATACGAGCAGTGCGGTAATGAAGCTGCGTTCCGGTGAGCGGGGCTTTTTTACCCCGAGGAACAGCAGCGCCGCCCCGCCAGCAGCCAGGACCGCCAAAAGCAGCCGTCCGACAGTGGAATTGACCAGCTGGAAGTCCTGCGTGAGGAAAACCGCCAGCAAGCCAATTTGCAGCATGGCGCTGATTGCGTACGCCAGCCAGCGTGGAACCACAGGCTTAATACCTTCGGGCTTCCGGGCGAGTTGTTTAATCAGCTGGACGCCAAGCGAAAGCGCAAGGATTAGCACCGCAAGCGCCCAGTAAGAACGCCCGCGTGCCGCCCGGTTCTCGAATAAGAAGACTGCCGCCAAACCCAGGCAGACAGCCAGGAATTGGTTCAGGAAGCTGTTAATCCGGCGTGTTTCCATGTTCGTTTTCCGTTCCGGCGTCGGAAGGCTGCTCGCCTCCCAGGATGCCGCCGATGAAAAATACCCCCGGCAGGCTGCCTATCATCCAGACTACCCTCAGGATAAGCGCCAGGCTGATGCTGGTGGAAGGCTGAAGCCCGCCCAGCGCCGAAAAAAGGTTCGTGATGGTCAGTTCCTGCAGCCCGAGCCCGTTGATTGAAACCGGGATGAGAGAGATGAAATAGGTCAGGCTCCACAGCCCGGCTGTCTTTGATAGGGAGATGCTTTCGCCCATTCCATGCACCAGAATTTGGACAATCAGGAATGTCGCCAGCATATGGATGAAAGTGAAACCCAACGCCTGCGCCAGGATAAGCGGGTGCTTGAGCCAGAAGCCAAAATTCGCGAAAACCTTCTTTACTGCGCGCTGGATTTTCTGGAAAAAACCAGGTAAAACGGCAGCCGCTGTTGTCTGGAGCATGCCGGAGGAAGATTGAGCCTTAAGGTAGTTGGAAAGCGCGGGGATGGCGAAGGGCAGCGCCAGCGCCATGCCAGTCATACCCACCAGTCGGTCCGCGACGAGCGAAGCCGCTGCCAGCGCCGCGTCAATACCCAGCCGGACCGCTCCGGCAAGGCGCACAACATCCCCTCCGATAGTCGTCGGCAGCACATTGGAGGCGAACAAACCCGCGAAGGTAAGGCGCAGGCTGTCCTGCCAGCGCACGCGCAGCGCTTGCACCTGCAGCAATGTGTGCCAGCGCCCCCAGGTGGCCAGGCGCGAGATGAACACCAGCGAAAGCACCGCTGCGATGCGCCAGGCGGAAATTCTCCGCACCGCTGACCAGGTTTCCTCCGCGCCAATCTGATTGAAAAGGTAGACCAGGATACCAACGGACAGGATGGTGCCAGCCCAGCGGATGATGAGGTTCCAGTTAATTTTCTCGTCTTTTTTCATAGCAGCGAGGGGTCTTTTCCGCGAGTATTATACTGCAGCCGGGCTCCTGGCCGCCAAATGCGATAGAATTGCGCCAGCGCAGCCATCACAGCGGAGGAATTCATGACACTTCAATCTATCTCGCCAACGGACCTTCTCGTCAGACCTTTCGATCTGATTAAATATCAGACTCTCGTCCTCACCAGCGGCAATTTTGCTGAAGGGCAATTCAACACAATGGTCATCGGCTGGGGTTTTCTTGGCGCGATGTGGAACCGACCCTGTGCAATCGTACCCGTCCGCCCCACGCGCTACACCTACGATTTCATGGAAAAAGTGCCGGACTTCACCCTGTGCGCGTTTCCGGAAACGTATCAAGAAGACGTGCTCTATCTGGGCAATCACTCCGGCAGGGATGTAGATAAACTCAGCCAGACCAGGCTGACCCTGCAGGCTTCGCAGGTGGTCAGCGCGCCCAGTTTTGCTGAAGCTGAATTGGTGATTGAATGCAGAAAGATCTATTGGGCGGATTTGGATCCGAACCACTTTTTAGATCCTGCCATCGGAAAAAATTATCAGGTGAACGACTACCACCGTATGTATTACGGTGAAATGCTGGCAGTACGCGCCGATCCCAAATTTATCGGAGCCTGAAGCGCTAATCCGGACAGCCTGTTAATAAACGGGGTTTGTGGACCTTTTTGGCAGTATAATGTCATTATCAACGCGGAGGTACAGGGATGCCTGAAAAGAAGATACGAGTTCTTATAGCCAAACCCGGCCTGGACGGCCACGACCGCGGCGCGAAGGTGATTGCCCGCGCGCTGCGCGACGATGGAATGGAAGTCATTTACACCGGTTTGCGCCAGACGCCCCAGATGATTGCCGAAGCGGCACTGCAAGAAGACGTGGACGTGGTCGGGCTTTCCATTCTTTCCGGCGCACACAACGCCCTCGTCCCGCAAGTTCTCGAAAAACTGAGAGAAAATGGTCAGGATGACGTGTTTGTTTTCCTGGGCGGCATCATCCCTGAAAGGGATATCCCCGGGCTGCTTGTGCAGGGCGTCACCAAAGTGTACGGACCCGGTACGGATACCCGTGTCGTCTGTCAGGATATTCGCGCGGCGCTGGCAGACCGCGCCTGAGCTATGGTCAATTTTTCCGTTGATGCAATCAGAAAGGGCGATAAACTTGCCCTTTCTCGTGTTTTAAGCCGCGTGGAAGCGGATGACGAAGACGGACGCGCTGCGCTGGACGCGCTGTTTGCGTTTACAGGCCGCGCGCACAAAATCGGCGTTACCGGCGCGCCGGGCACTGGTAAAAGCAGCCTTGTGAACGCGCTGGCGCATGATTTGCGGCGCAGCTTCAGCGATTGCCGCCTGGCAATAATCGCGGTGGACCCGACCAGCCCCTTTACCGGCGGCGCCATCCTGGGCGATCGCGTGCGCATGCCCGACCTGCAAAACGATCCGGGCGTCTTTATCCGTTCCATGGCCACGCGCGGCGCGCTGGGCGGGCTGGCCGAAGCCACACTCGCGCTCAGCCAGGTGTTCGATGCCGCAGGCTATGATTATGTCCTGATCGAAACGGTCGGCGCGGGGCAGGCGGAGGTGGACATCGTCAACCTCGCCCATACGACCATCGTGGTGGCTGCGCCCGGCATGGGGGATGACATCCAGGCAATCAAAGCCGGCATCCTGGAAATTGCCGATATCCTGGTGGTGAACAAAGCCGACCTACCCGGCGCGGATCAGACCTACCGCAACCTCGTCTCCATGATTGAGATGGGCTACCGCGGCGCCGGGCGCATTAACGGCGGGCATCACCAGCTTTCCGAAATCGCGGGAGCCCGGGCTGCTGAACAGTCTGGCTGGCTGCCGCCGGTCCTGAAAACTACGGCAATTACCGCCCAGGGCATTGCCGGGCTGGCAAACGCAATCGGGCAGCACCGCGCGTATTTGCAAACTTCAGGCACATGGCACGCCAAAGAAAAAGGCGCGCTCCAGCAATTAATCGACAAGTTAATCACCGAAGAGCTCACCGGAAACTGGAAAAAAAAGCTGCCTGCGGAGCTTTATGAAACCACGCTGCATGCCGTCAGTCAGCGCAAGCTGTCGCCGCGCGCCGCAGCCCGCACGCTCCTGGCGTATAATTCATTATAAGAAATCTATCTTAATTATTGGAGCCACAGAATGGAAAAAACACCGATCAGAGACCTGAAAGCGCACGTCGGAGAGGTAGTCAGGCTGCAAGGCTGGCTGCAAACCTTACGCGACCAGAAGAGCATGCAATTCCTCATCCTGCGCGATAGGACGGGTCTTGTTCAGATCGCGCACTGGAAAAAAGGCAATCCCGATCTCGCCGGGCTTATTTCCACCCTCGGCAGTGAAGCAGCGCTGACCGTCACAGGCAAGGTCGTGGAAAACGAAGTTGTCAAATTGGGTGGAATTGAAGTACAGCTCGAAAGCCTCACAATCGAGAACAACGCGGAGATCCCGCTGCCCTTTGACCCTTTCGCGGAGACCCTCCCGGACCAGGATTACCGCCTGGATTGGCGCTTTCTGGACCTTCGGCGCGAGCGCAACCGCCTGATCTTTGAAGTCCAGACCACTCTGGAAGCCGCCATGCGGGAATATTGGCTGGAGAACGGCTTCATCGAGATGCACTCCCCGAAGATTATGGGCGCGCCCAGCGAAAGCGGCGCGGAGCTTTTCAGCCTCAAGTATTTTGAAACGACTGCCTACCTGGCACAATCGCCGCAGTTCTACAAGCAGATGGCAATGGCTGCCGGCTACGAAAAGGTCTTTGAAATCGGTCCGGTTTTCCGCGCCGACCCGTCTTTCACCTCGCGCCACATGACCGAATTCACCGGCGTGGACTTTGAAATCTCCTGGATTGAGAGCCACGAAGACGTCATGTCCTTTGCCGAACGTTGGCTGGCGCATGCTTACAAACGCGTGCACGAAAAACACGCGGAAGCGATCAAGGAGGTGTTTGGTGTGGACCTGCAGGTGCCTACAGTTCCTTTCCCCCGCCTGACGATGGCGGAAGCCTATCAGATCCTTAAGGACCAGGGCTACAAGCTCCCTCCGGAACGCAAGGGCGACCTGGACCCGGGCGCGGAACGCGCGCTGGGCGCTTACATCAAAGAAAAAACCGGCAGTGATTTCGTATTTGTGAAAGACTGGCCCTTCACAGTCCGCCCTTTTTACCACATGGTTTACGCCGACAACCCGACCATTACGAAGAGTTTTGACCTGCTTGGGCGCGGTCTGGAAATCACCACCGGCGCTCAGCGCGAGCATCGCTACGAAGTGCTAAAGAACCAGGCCTTGGAAAAGGGTCTGACACTGCCCCCAATTCAGAATTACCTGAATTATTTCCGCTACGGCTGCCCTCCCCACGGAGGTCTCGGGCTCGGTCTCAGCCGTTTGCTGATGGTGATGCTGGATTTGCCGAACATTCGCGAAGCTGTTTACCTCTTCAGAGGCCCCAACCGCCTGGAACCATAGGAGCCATTCATGCCCTCGATTAACAGCGAAAGATTACGCCTGCGGGCTGCTGAGCGAACAGACATCCCCATGTTTGTCCGCTGGATAAGCGATCCGGAAGTCACCCAGCATCTGCTCATCCGCCTGCCCCTCTCACTGGCAGAGGAAGAGATCTGGTTCGAGCATATGCTGGCGCGGCCAGCCGCGCAGCACGTCTACGTGGTGGAAGCGAAGGTAGATTCTGCTCCGGGCAGCGCTGAACCTCAATGGTTTCCCATTGGCAATACTGCCTTCATAGACATTATGGATATTGACCGCTGCGCGGAAGTTGGCATTATGCTCGGCGAGAAAACCTGGTGGAACAAAGGGTACGGCACAGAGACCATGCGCGCCATGCTGCGCCACGGCTTCGAGACCCTGAACCTGCATCGGATTTGGCTGCAAGTCTTCGCTGATAATAAACGCGGGATGCGCGCCTATGAAAAAGCGGGTTTTCGCCATGAAGGAATGTTCCGTGAAGCCCACTATCAGGCGGGCAAATATCACGATGTATTCCTGATGAGCGTGCTTCGTCAGGAATGGGACTCCACTACCAAATTGAAAGGTGATTAGCATGACATCTCCCAATATGCGGCACGACCTGTTGTATGGAAACATCCGTCTGTTTGCTGGCACGTCCACCCCTGACCTTGCTCAGGAAGTTTCAGAGTATCTCAATACCCCCTTATGCGGAAGAGATGTGATTGAATTTACCAACGAGAACCTGTTCGTCAAATTGCACGCTTCCGTTCGCGGCCAGGACTGCTACGTCATCCAGACAACCTCCATCCCCGTGCACCGCAATCTCATGGAACTGCTTATCCTGACCCAGACCCTGCGTCTGGACTCCGCCGGGCGCATAACCGTGGTCGTTCCGTATATGTGCTACGGACGCTCGGACCGCAAGGACCAACCGCGCGTGCCAATTACCGCGAGGCTGGTGGCGGATATGATTCAGGTCGCAGGCGCAGACCGATACATCACCATGGACCTGCACGCCGGTCAAATCCAGGGCTTCTTTTCCATCCCCGGGGACGTGCTTTCCGGGTATCACATCATCAAGCCTTATCTCATGGACTTGCTGCCCACCATGAATCGACCAGTCATGCTGACGGCGGACCTCGGTTTTGCCAAGCGCGGGCGGCGCTACGCCCAGGCGCTGAATATACCGCTGGCATTCATTGAAAAACGGCGCGTAGATAACGAAGACCACACCGAAGCCCTTTCCATCATCGGTCAGGTCTCCGGCAGGGATGTCATCCTCATTGATGATGAAATCGATACCGGCGGCTCAATCTGCGAAGCCGTCCATCTTGCCAAAGAGTACGGAGCGGGAGAAATCTACGTGGTGTTCGTTCATCCGGTGCTTTCCGTCAATGCCGCGGAAAGGCTTGCCAGCTTGCCTGTTAAGCAGTACATCACCACCAACACTATCCCGATCCCAGCGGAGAAAAGGGCGCTCTTCGGGGACCGCCTGACGATCCTGAGCATCGGACCCCTGCTTGGCGAGGTGATTAAGCGCGCGAACGAAGGCTCCAGCGTCGGCGCGATGTTTAACGAGTAACAGCACAATCCAGGAATAACAAGCTGTGCCTGAACTGCCGGAAGTGGAAACAATTCGCCGGGGGCTGCTCACGGGGGATGCATCCACGCCGTCCCTCCTCCAGCAGCGTGTGACGGCGGTCTCCATCCTGTGGGAGAAAACAATCGCCTCTCCATCTCCCCGGGAGTTTACCGAACGAATTTCCGGTAAGAGCATCCATGGGGTCGAGCGGCGTGGAAAGTTTCTACTCATTCAACTTGAGGACTCAAGCCTGATTTTTCATCTCCGCATGAGTGGAGACCTGAGCATGCACTTCATACCGCGGGAGGAGGCACCTCAGCCCGCAGCCCACGACCGCCTTGTTTTGCGCTTCGACTCCGGCTGGGCGCTCGTATTCAACGACACCCGCAAATTCGGGAGAGCCTGGCTCACCCCTGACCCGGACAGCGTCATCGGCTCGTTGGGGCTAGAGCCCCTGGACCCCGCCCTTACACCGGAAAACTTCCATGCCATGCTCCGGGCGCGTTCCAGGCAGCTGAAGCCGCTGCTGATGGACCAGCATTTTTTGGCTGGCCTGGGCAACATCTACACGGATGAAGCCTTGTTCTGCGCTGGCTTGCACCCGCTGCGCCTGAGCAGCTCACTTTCCGAAGGGGAAGCAGGCGCGCTGCTGACATCCATCCGGCAGGTCCTGCTGCGCGGTATCCTGGAGCATGGTTCCAGCATCGATTGGGTGTATCGCGGAGGAACTTTCCAAAATCATTTCCAGGTATACCAGCGCGGCGGAGAAAACTGTTTCCGCTGCGGAGCGCTTATCCATAAAACAATTGTCGGTCAGCGCGGGACACATTTTTGCCCCGTCTGTCAACCGGAAGGAACGTAAAAATGTATGACAAATTTGCCTCACAATACGACTTTTTCGTGAACTGGAATTCCCGCCTGGCGTTCGAGATGCCATTTCTACAGGAACAGCTCGCGCTTCTGGGCGGCTCTCCAGAGCAGCACAAAGTGATGGACAGCGCCTGCGGAACCGGGCAGCACGCGATTGCGTTGGCGCGCCTGGGATACCAGGTAACCGGCACGGACCTGTTCCCCCAGATGGTGAGCCTTGCGAACACCAACGCTCTCGCCGCGGATGTGAACATCCGCTTCAAGACAGCCGGCTTTGGGAGCATTGCCCCCGCCTTCCCCGGGGAACAATTCGACGCGGTGCTGTGCCTCGGCAATTCCCTGCCGCACGTTAATTCTCTGGGGGATTTGCAGCGCGCGCTGGAAGATTTCGCTGCCATCATGTCTCCCGGCGCTTTGCTCCTTCTGCAGCAGCGCAACTTTGACGCTGTACTGCGCGCAAAGAACCGCTTTATGGACCCTCAAACACAGATTTCCGGCGAGCAGGAGTGGGTCTTTTTCCGTTTCTATGACTTTGAACCGAACGGGAAAATTCAATTCTCCGTCCTGTCCCTGACCAGAAAGTCCGGCGGCGCGTGGGAAAGCTCGCTCAACTCCACCCTCCTGCTGCCCATCCTTTCAGCGGATTTGCAGTCCGCATTGGAACTGGCTGGCTTCGAAGAGCTGCAATTCTACGGAAACATGAAAGGGGAAACATTTGATCCCGGCACCAGCGGGGACTTGATTAGCGTGGCACGGAAGCACGGTTAAGCAGCGGAGCCGGCGAAAGCCAGCTCCGTCATTTTCGCGTTTTTGTCAGGACTTCTGGGTTTTTGTCCGTAAAGCCGAGATGGTTTTATGGACATTTATTTTCCACCAATCCACCGTTTCCTTGATTGTGTCATAAAGCCGACGTGGTTGATATCCCAGGTCGCGCTGTGCCTTTCGGGAGGAAATCCTGGAATTACTGCGCAGAGTCTCGATAGAATAGCGTGTAAATTTGGGTTTTGTGCGTGTAACCTTATAGAATAGCTCTGCCAGAGGCGCTACGAACGCGGCAAGCCGCGCGGGGAACTTGATCTCTGGAGTATCGATGCCCGCGGCTTGCTGTACCAGGCTGCGCAAGACGCTGATTTGGAGCTGCTCCCCGGAAAGCAGGTAAGTTTCCCCCCGTTTTCCTTTCTCAGCAGCCAGAATGTGCCCCTGAGCCACGTCGCGCACATCCACGAAGTCAAACTTGCCCTGGACGGAGAGGGAGGGACCTTTTTTCATCCAGGAAAGCATCATTTCGCCCAGTTCGGAACGCTTAAAGTCGTAGGGGCCAATCACCCCGGTCGGGCATACGACTACAGCATCCAAACCTTGCTTGGCCGCTTCCAGCACCAGCAAGGTTGCCTCCGCTTTGGTGCGGTCGTACGGGCCAGCGGGATTATCCGGATCAAACTTCAGGCTTTCATCAATCGTCACGTCCGGATCCGGGCGCTGCAGGGCGTGGATGGAACTGGTGTACACCAGCCGGCGCGCGCCAGCCTGGCGCGCCGCTTCAATCACATTGCGCGTGCCCTCCACGTTCACCCGACGCATCAGTTCCATCTTCTCTTCGGTGATCGCCACCAGCGAGGCCAGGTGAAAAATGAGTTCCACCCCCTCGCATGCCTGCAAAAGACGGGTTTTATCAAGGATATTTCCTTCGAAAATTTCCACGTCCAGACCTTCGAGGGAGGTGAGATCTTCTCCCGGCAGGACCAAAGCGCGAACATTCTTATTCCGCGCGACCAATTCGCGCACGAGGACATTACCGAGGTGTCCCGCCGCGCCAGTGACCAAAATCATTGCTTTATCTCCTGAGTTCAGCTACAACCAACTCCAAACCATCCCGGGCGAGCGCTGTCCAGTCCTGATGGTCCGTGCTCAAAGCGGCCTGGAGCAAATATCCCAGCGCGCATGCCGATAGCAGATGCGCGGCAGCCGCTGGAGCGATATCGCTGCGGATGAAGCCCGCTTTTTGCCCTGTCAAAACCTGCTCCTCCAACGCGTGCCGCATATTTTCATAGGGCTGCACGCTGCGCGCTCTCAGGGCAGGGTCACGCCTTGCTTCTTTCCAGAAATCAATCATAACTGAAAAATTTTTTTCTATAGTCTGAAAGATACCACCGGACTTATCCGCCATTTCCAACAGATACTCTGGAAAAGCCGCGCTGCTGTCTCCCTCCCCCAAGAGCATCTTTTTCATCCGGTCCACCCAAGCCTCCATCAATATCAGAAAAAGCGTTTCTTTGGTGGAGAAATAATGGTAAAAAGCGCCTTTGCTGACCCCCGCCTGCGTACATATCTCGTGAACACTGGTCGCGTCATAACCGTTTTGTGAGAATAAGCGCCCAGCGGTCTCGAGAATTTTTTCTCTCGACTTCTGAATTCTTGCCATATACTCACCGCCTTTCCTAATTCCCGAAGATGGTAGACGTAGGAGGAGTGAAGAACTCGTCTTCAGCGCGGCTAAAACCAAATCTTTTAAAGATCGGCATTTCTGCCAGGTTTAGATGCATTTTGGAACAGCGATCTAAGTGGATAAAATCATTATACAGGTTTTTTTGCTCAAACGATTAACTGACCCGGATCTGCTTCCGAAATATCCTGCGTGCTGCCTCAAATTAAAATGTTACTTTAGGGTCCTGGAAGGCGGCACCCGGGATTTGGGTATAATCATGTGAAGGCAATACTCAAAATCACTGAGAAAGAGGATATCTATGAAAATCGCCATTGGTTGTGACCATGCTGGACTTGAATTGAAGAGCACCCTGATGAGTTATCTGGACAGCCGCTTGATCCCCTATGAAGATTTCGGCACATACACAGCGGAAAGTTACGATTACCCTCGCATCGCGGAAAAGGTCTGCAAAGCCGTGCTCTCGGGTCAATTTGACCGCGGCATCCTCATTTGCGGCACCGGCGTAGGAATGTCCATCGCGGCCAACAAATTCACTGGGATTCGCGCCGCGGCATGCAGCGAGCCGTATTCCGCCATCCTTTCCAAACGGCACAACAATGCCAATGTGCTTTGCCTTGGGGCAAGGGTCGTTGCCGGCGGGCTTGCCACTCTGATCGTGGAAGGCTGGCTGAATGCCAGTTTCGAAGGCGAACGCCATCAACGTCGGTTGGATATAATCGCCCGCATCGAACAGCGCAACGCCATCCCGCCCTATACACCGACTACCGATGCCGAAGCTTCGCCGGACAGCGCGAGCAGCGCTGAGGATTTACGGCCGGAAGAGGGCACCCAACCTCTTTAACCTGCAATTTCCTATTAATTTTGGTTGCGCAAACTCCGGTAATTACGATATACTCTCCTTGACAACCCAAGTTCACCAAGAATGGAGATATTATGAGATACCGATTATTTGGAGAAAAACTTCCCGGAGTAACGATTGAATTCGAAGCAGGAGAAAGTATCTACACGCAAGCCGGGGGCATGACCTGGATGACCGATAACTTCACGATGGAAACCAACGTGAAGGGCGGCATGATGAAAGGACTGGGCCGGATGCTTACAGGTGAGTCGCTCTTCATGGCCACCTACACCGCCCGCGCCCCCAAAGCCGAATTGACCCTCGCATCCTCCTTCCCTGGCGCTATTTTACCGCTCGAGATGGATGGCTCAAAGACCTGGATTGCTCAAAAATCCGCGTTCCTGTGCGCAACACCCGGAGTGGAGATATCCACATATGTCAGTAAGTTCAAAGCCGGCATTTTCGGCGGTGAGGGCTTCCTGCTGCAGAAGCTTACCGGCCGGGGAATTGTTTTTCTAGAAATCGACGGAAGCCTGGTCGAAAAGGATTTACAACCCGGCGAACGCATCAAGGTCGATACCGGCAACGTGGCTGCTTTCGAAAGCAACGTCAAGTACGAGGTTGAGACGGTAAAAGGCTTTACCAACATCCTCTTTGGCGGTGAAGGCTTGTTCCTGACCGTGTTGGAAGGCCCCGGCAAGGTTTACTTGCAGACCGTGAATGTATCCGGTTTTGCTGCCCGCCTCAAACCCTTTTTAACGGTGAAAAACTAAGATTTCTTTTGGAACATCCAACAGGCTGTTTTTTGAAACAGCCTGTTTTTTGTATTCCCAGTGTCGTCGTGAATACGACCTGCGCCGCTTTTCAGTCTGCTCAGGGCGCTATTCCGCTTTCGTTCTTTTTTATAGGCTTCACCATATAAAGCTCGCCAGGCTCGAACCCGCGCGCGGCATAGTATTGGCGCGTGCCCACCGCGGAAATCACCGCCAGGCGGGCATAGCCGCTTTCCCTGGCAATACCTTCAGCTTCCAGCAGCAGCCGGCTGCCCAAACCAGCATGCTGAGCGGCCCCCGGCATATCTACGCCCACTTCGATAGATTGCCCGTACACGTGCACCTCGCGGATTAGCGCAGCGCCTTCCAGGTCCTCCAATTGAAGCGTATTGCCAGCCAGCGGCACCGAAAGCCGCAAAAAGCCAGCCAGCCTATCCTCCCGGGTATCGAAGGAAAGGAAATGCTCTTCAGTGTTGTCCGTGTGGTAGACCAGGTCATTCTGGCGCAGCGCGTCAATGTCCACCTTGCCCCGGCGCACTTCCCGGCAGCGGATGCACGCGCAGGGCGTCCCCCGACGCTCAAGCTCTCTGCCGACATCCTGCCGCAGGCTGGTGTTGCGGTTGCCCGCCACCACGTTCGGCGAGGGAATATCGCGTATGACCCTGTTTATGCGGCAGTAGCGCGGTACGCTGGGCTTAATATCTGCCAGTAAATTGATAAGTTCTGCTTCCGAGTAGGGCTGGTAGTCCCCGCGTTCCCAGTAGCGGTAGAGTTCGGCGCTGCGCAGCAATTGGCAGGGGTAAATCTTCAGTTCGTCCGGCTGTATGCTGCCAGTTTCCCACAGCCGCGCGAAATCCGCGCGGTCGCTCTCCAGCGTCGCGCCCAGCAAATTCGGCATCCAATGCGCCACCAGCTTATACCCTGCGGCGCGAATAAGGCGGGCGGCTGCGGCTGCCTGCGCCGCGGTGTGCCCGCGCCGATTCAGCGCCAAAACGCGGTCATCCATGCTTTGGATGCCGATTTGCAGTTTGGTCGCGCCCAGTCGGCGGTTGAAAATCAATTCCTCCCGCGTAATCAGGTCAGGTCGGGTCTCAAGCACCAGCCCGACGCAGCGGTGCGAGCAGATCTCGTTCCGGCGCTGAACTTCTGCCAGTTCCGCGCCCGCCTGGTCATCCGTTGGGTTTTCCTCATTAAGCGCTTCAAAGCAGCGCCGTACGAACCATTCGCGGTATTTCCGCGGGTAGGCGCTCCAACTGCCGCCCAGAATGAGCAGCTCAATTTTATCGGTAGGGTGCCCGACTTCCCGCAGCGCTTTCAGTCGGGAAGAAACCTGCCGGTAGGGGTCAAACTCGTTTTCCACCCCCCGGCGCGCGCCCGGCTCATCCGGCAGATAGGACTGCGGCATATCGGTTTCAGTCGGGCAGAAAATGCATTCACCCGGACAGGGGAAAGGTTTGGTCAGCACAGTGATGGTGGTGACGCCGGAAAGCGTGCGCACGGGCTTCATGCGGATGCGCGCCAGCAGTTCCGGGTCGGCCGGCCAGGCGCCCGAGCTCACCTGTTCCCGGTAGGCTGCCACCAGCGTATGCTTCGCCAAAAAACCCTGCCCATCCGGCAGCGGGTGCCGCCGCAGCGCTTTCTGCAGCTCTGCCCCGGCGCGAATATCCGCCAGCGCGGCTTTTGCCAGGTCCAGCTCTTCGCTTGTGTAAGCACGCTTCCTGTGCCAGTCTTGCGCGTTATTCATGGGTCAATTTTACCCTTTCCCAGACAGGCGAATTTGCCTGCCGAACCTGTTATACTCCCTTTATGCGCCTTCAAACCCGCCAGAAATTACAGGAAATCAACTGCCTGTTCTACGAGCACAGCGCTGCCACCTTCTCCGCGACGCGGAAAAAGCTCCAGCCCGGCGTGAACCGCTTGCTCAAAACCATTCCTCTTCAGGCGAAGCTGCTGGACCTGGGCTGCGGGAATGGAAACCTGGCCGGCGCCCTCGCCAGAACAGCCTACTCGGGTACTTACCTGGGTGTTGACGCGTCCGAAGCGCTCATCTCGTACGCCCGCGCGGCGCTGTCCGGAGCGCAAGCCGATTTCTCGTTTTTGGTGGTCGACTTAACGGACGAACATTGGTTCTCGCAATTTCCCAGCCAGGCTTTCCAGGTCATCACCTGTTTCGCGGCGCTGCACCACATCCCCGATGCAAGCCAGCGTGCCGCCTTCTTCCAGGCCGCGGCTGGGCTGCTCGCCCCGGAAGGGCGCTTGCTGCTCTCCGTCTGGCAGCTTTTCAACGACCCGCGCATGCGCTCGCACGTCTTGCCCTGGAGCAATGTCGCTATCGACGCGGAGGACCTGGAACCCGGGGAGTATCTGATTGACTGGCGCGCAGGCGGGCAAATCGACCAGCGCTATGTGCATGTTTTTAGCCCGGAAGAGCTCCGCGCGTTGGGCTGTTCCGCCGGGCTGGAGCTGGAGGACGAGTTTTATTCGGATGGCAAGAGCCGGAACCTGGCGCTTTATCAGGTATGGAGAAAACCCGCCTGAGGCAGGTTTATCCCAGCGCGATATCCAGCAGCATCATCGTCGCAAATCCTAACATCACGCCGATGGTAGGAACGTCCGAATGGTCGCCGGCGCTATTTTTAGCTTCCGGAATCAGCTCCTCCGCCACCACGTAAATCATCGCCCCCGCCGCGAATGCCAGCGCGTACGGCAGCATGTTGCGCATTGAAAGAACCGCGAACGCGCCGATGACAGCGGCTATTGGCTCAACCAGGCCGGAAAGCTGCCCCCAGAAGAAGGCTTTACCGCGATTCACGTTCTCCCGCCGCAGCGGCATAGAGACCGCCATCCCTTCCGGGAAATTCTGGATGCCGATGCCGAGCGCCAGCGCGATGGCTGAGCTGAGCGTCGCGCCGCTCAGGCCGGCATGCACCGCCCCGAACGCCACGCCCACAGCCAGCCCTTCCGGAATGTTGTGCAGGGTAATCGCGAACACCAACAGCACGCTGCGCTGCCAGGAAGTCTTGATGCCTTCCGGGTCCTTCTCGCCCGGGTGCAGATGGGGCAGCAATTTATCCACGCCGTACAGGAAGCCCCCGCCCAGGAGGAAACCAATCACCGCCGGCATCCAAACCGGCGTATTCAGAGCGCCGGAGAGTTCAATCGCGGGAGCCAGCAGCGAGAAGTAACTGGCAGCGATCATCACCCCGGCGGCAAAGCCCATCATACCGTTCATCAGTCTGACATTGATTTCCTTCCCAAAAAACACGCCCGCAGCGCCCGCAGCGGTCATCGCGTAAGTAAAAGCAGTCGCCAGCAGCGCCTGAAGAATCGGAGTGAGACCAGAGAAAATTTCAATCATATGCCACCTGAAAATGATAAGATTGACCTGGAGCAATTGTACCTGATGAACACCCCTTCCGAAGCGCCGAATTTTCCAGGTAGAGCCTTTGATGAGCTGCCAGCCAGGCTGCAAAGCTGCCTGGATGCCCGCGGACCCTTGATGAATCAAGGCAGCAGAAGCGCGCTGCGGCTTTTCAATGGCTTTTACGAAGGCATGCCGGGTCTGGTGGTGGACCTGTACGCCGGGACGCTGGTGCTCTCCAATCACTCCCGCGAGCCCGAAAGCCTGGAAGGGGCTGTGCGAATGGCGCTCGAATTTTACAGGCAGCAGCTTCCATGGATCAGCTGCTGGCTGGTCAAGCGACGCGCGGTGAAAGACCTTAACCTGCAGCGGGGAGAGATAGTGTTCGGGGGCGAACCCGCCGTTGAAATCGAGGAGGAGGGCGTGCGCTATGCCCTGAACCTGCGCCTGAACCGGGACAACAGCTTTTACCTCGATACGCGCCTGCTGCGGACCTTCTTACGGGAGAATTCGCAGGGGAAATCCGTGCTGAACTGCTTTGCCTATACCGGCGCGCTGGGTATTGCCGCGCTGGCGGGCGGCGCGCGCTCGGTGCTGCAGACGGACCTGAACGCGGACGCGCTGCGGCTGGCAAGGCGTTCCTTTGGGTTGAACCGTTTCTCCGGAAGCATGAGCCTGCTCCCGCTGGACTTTTTTAAGGCGGTCAGCCGGTTGAAAACCAGCCGGACGCTCTTTGATTGCGTGATTCTCGACCCGCCTTTGTTTTCCACCACGGAAGCCGGGACGGTCAGCCTGACCGAGAACTGGCTGACGCTTGTGAATAAAGTGCGCCCGCTGGTCGCGGATGGCGGTCTGCTGATTGCCATCAACAACGCGCTGTACCTTTCCGGCGCCGAGCTTGCCAGGAGCCTGGATGCGCTTTCTCAGTCCGGGTATATTCAGTTGGAAACGCGCATTCCCGTCCCACAGGATGTGAGCGGCTATCCCGAGACGATTCAGGGCGAACCGCCCGTCCCGCCCGCGCCCTACACGCACCCCACCAAAATCAGCGTGCTGCGCGTGCGGCGCAAGGACGGCGCGCAGGCCAACGCCTGAGCCACAGCCAGACCAGGCGGGCAAACAGCGCGTTCTTAGGAGAGGCTCAGATTTACCGGCTGATATGCATGGGATTCGACTGGTCAGCTGACGATGACCAAAATTGGATTTGACAAGTGTTTTTCCTTATGCTAAAATCTCAGCCACTTCAAGCCAGAGAGCTGAAAAGAAGTCAGATGCGGGTGTAGTTCAATTGGTAGAACGTCTCCTTGCCAAGGAGAAGGTCGTGGGTCCGAGTCCCATCGCCCGCTTTTTTCGAAGGAACTGATATAATAGCTATATCAGTTTTTTATTCAGGCGACGTGGCCAAGTGGCAAGGCAAGAGTCTGCAAAACTCTCATCATGGGTTCAAATCCCATCGTCGCCTCTTTTTTTCGTCTTATCCCATAGATTGAAGATTATTTCTCCGGTCATATCGGCAAAACAGGCTTTCCGCACCCTATATTCCAACCGTTTCCTAATCCTCGTGATAGAATCAGCGCAAACCAGCGGGAGAGGCGCCCATGAACAAGCTCTACTTCGGTGACAACCTGATTGTGCTCAGGGAACATATTGCGGATGAATCCATTGACCTTGTCTATTTGGACCCGCCCTTCAACAGCAACAAGAATTACAACATCCTCTTCAACAGCCCGAAGGGACAGAAATCCGAAGCGCAGATAACCGCTTTCGAAGATACCTGGCATTGGGGCGATGAAGCTGAAAGGGAGTACACCGAGATCCTCCACCAGCCCAACACGGATGTTGCCGAGATGATTCAATCCTTCCACAAATTCCTCAAGAACACCGACATGATGGCTTACCTCACCATGATGACCATCCGCCTGCTCGAGCTGCACCGCGTCCTGAAGCCGACCGGCAGCTTGTACCTGCACTGCGACCCGACTGCCAGCCATTACCTAAAAGTGATGTTGGATATGGTGTTTGGGGTTGAGAACTTTTTAAATGAGATTTGTTGGGAAAGGTTCAATTTTCATGCCGACGCAAAAAGATGGGGAAGATTACACGACACTTTGTTAATGTATTCAAAGGAGCAAAAGTTATTCTTATTTAATACACAGCGAAAAGGATATGACGAAAAATATATTACCTCCCACTTCAAAAAAGATGAAAACGGAAAATTGTTCACACTAAGCGATCCAGTAGCAAACGGTCAAGGACCTGCCCGCACTTTTTTCGGTAAAACTCTTGAACCCCCTAAAGGCACCCATTGGCGTTTTTCACAAGAAAGAATCGATGTCATGTCCGCGAAAGGGCTAATTGTAATGACAAGCTCTGGTCGTCCACGAATCAAAAGATATCTAGAAACAATGGAAGGTCAAGTAATCGGAGATGTTTGGACTGATGTACCGGTAATTAACTCCCAATCCGCCGAACGCATGGGCTACCCCACCCAAAAGCCCCTCGCCTTATTGGAACGCATCATCAACGCTTCCAGCAACCCAGGCGACGTGGTGCTGGACCCCTTCTGTGGCTGCGGCACCGCGGTCGAAGCCGCGCAAAAGCTGGACCGCCAATGGATTGGCATCGATATCACCAGCCTTGCCATCTCCCTGATTGAAAAGCGCTTGCGCGACAGATACCCGGGCATCCAGTACGAAGTTATCGGCACACCAAAAGACCTGGAAGGCGCTCGCGACCTTGCCAACCGCGACAAATACCAATTCCAGTGGTGGGCTTGCTCATTGGTCAATGCCCAGCCCTACCAGGGCAAAAAGAAAGGCGCCGATTCCGGCATCGACGGCCTGATTTACTTTCAGGACGACCTAAAAACCGTCAAGAAAATCATTGTCTCGGTCAAGGGCGGTGAAAGTGTCAGCGTCTCCCACATTCGAGATTTGAAAGGCACGGTCGAGCGAGAGAAAGCCGCCATCGGCATCTTCATCACCCTGGCCGAGCCTACCCGCCCGATGAATACCGAAGCCGTCAGCGCGGGTTATTATGAATCCAATTTGGGCACGAGTTTCCCTCGGATTCAAATCCTGACCATCGAAGGGCTGCTCTCCGGTCAGCAAAAAGCTGAATACCCCGACCTTGCCCGCGGCGGTTTGACATTCAAAAGGTCCAAACCCGCCGAAAAAGACGCCAGTCAGCTGGATTTTGGGATGTAACGGATTCTCTGCTTGAGCGACAGGAAAAATAAATGCGAATTTGATTAGACTCGCAATTTACTTGATTTAATCCATGGTGATATATAATATATATATAGAGACGAGAGTTACGGTTGAACTGAGCATCAATGGAAAACGCAAACCAGATTGTTATTCATATTACAGGACTCCCTGAAGATGGTTATGATGTAAAGTTTGATGAATTTGTGTCTCAACTCGAATTAGTTAAGAAAGCTCTGTTTGAGACTCAAAGACTTATTTCAAAAGATACTGAAATCGCCTATTTTAGGGTTAAAAATCTCCAAAAACAAAGTCCTTCTCAAGTTGTTATTGAAGCTGTTCCGATCTCAAACGATTATAAAGACAAAGCTCAAGTACTAGTTGATTATTTTTTTCAAAGTATTGTCGCACTCGAGAAAGGAGAATGGCCGTTCGAGTATAGCGAAAGTGCATTTGAAGCATATAAGGAACTACCAAGTCTGAAAATGAAAGGGCGAGTGCGCAATGTTGAGTTTTCAAAGAATGGAGGAGAGAGATTCCAGGTGAATAATTTGTCAAAAAATATCGGCATCTTACTCGGACCAGATGAAACTGAATATGGTTCATATACTGGCATGCTTGAGCTAATCAATGTCCATAAGCAAAATATTTTTTATATCTACCCCACATACCTGCTTCCTAAACTTAAGTGTTTCTTCCCAAACAAGTTAAAAGGTGAAGTAATTTCAGCTGTAGGCAAATTCGTGACTGTTTATGGTCATAAAAAGATTAGGCCTTTATTCCAGTCAGGAATTCCTTATCAAATGGATATTGACCAAATCGAAATACATCCAGGAGCTGATGAACTTCCTATGTTACGAGATCTAAAGGGCACATTACCGACATCGGCTGACGATGTATCTAGCGAAGACTTCGTTCGAGGATTGCGAAATGAGTGGTAAGGAAGCGATTTTTTGGGATTCTTGTGTGTTTATTGCTTACGCCAAAAATGAAAATAGATCTGACAGTAGTGATATAGCAGGAATAGAATATTTGGTTCAATCGATAGATATGAATCAATATGTGCTAGTCACCTCAGTGGTCACAATCCCAGAAGTGTTAGAAAAAAGTACTGGTAGTAAGGCTTACAATATTTTTTTAGACATTTTAAAGAAGCCTAATCTATTACTCGTCGACATCACACGCTATATTGCGGAAATCGCTCACGAAATTAGAAATGAGTATTGTTTTGAGAATGGACAAAGGTTAACTACCCCAGATAGTCTACAAATTGCTGCTGCGCTTAACTATAAATGTTCAGCTTTTTATACCTTCGACGGCTGCAGTACAAAAGGGAATGGATTGTTGCAGTTGCATGATCAGATAAAGAATAGTTATGGCCTCGAGATACTCAAGCCACAACCAAAATATCCTTACCAAGAGAAACTCATTAATTGATTAAACGTAAAGGTTTCATCTTAAAAATACAGTCCGTATATTTTTATATCATCGCCGCCGCTTCCAACATCCTCCCCAATTCCGCCAGGTTTTCACACACAAAATCCGGCTGGAACGGCGACCCGGCTACATCCCCCCGCTTTGTTTCCCCGCTGAGCACCAACACCGTCCCCACCCCCGCGCTCGTCCCCATCGCGATGTCCGTATAGAGCCTGTCCCCCACCATCACCAGACTTTCCGCCGTCAACTTCAGG
Source organism: Anaerolineaceae bacterium (assembly GCA_038562595.1). GTDB lineage: Bacteria > Chloroflexota > Anaerolineae > Anaerolineales > Anaerolineaceae > Mesolinea. Next base: position 3,959 of record JBCFBH010000017.1, on the reverse strand, counting down.
CTGCCTGCCAACTGCTCGATCAGATTCCGGTCCGGCTTCCCGAATATTTTGTCCGGCAAGCGCCCGGTGGACTTCTCGACCAGCGCCACCATCGCGCCAATATCCGGGATAGGTCCGTCCGGCGTCGGGCAGTTCACATCGGGGTGCGTCGCCAGGTAGGGCAGCCCCTGCCGCACGAACGCGCACAAACGCACCAGTTTGGCGTAGGTCAGCTCTGTGTCGTACCCCAACACAACCACCGCCGGCTTGCGCGCATCCAGCCGCACTCCCGCCGCGCGGAAATCTTCCCGCAGGCTGCGCGTGCCAATCAGGCAAACCCCTTTCCCGTCAAAATGCTCTCGGAGGTAGCGGATGGTGGCATCCCCGGCGGTGAACACGCGCGCGTCCGCTGCCTGCACGCCGAAACCTATCAACTTCCTCACGTAATCCGCCCGGCTGCGGGAAGTGTTGTTGGTCAGGAAGGCAAAGGGTAAGTTCAGCCGGTTCAGCAGCGCCAGAAAATCGAGCGCGCCCGGCAGGAGCCGCTCGCCCAAAAAGAAGGTGCCATCCATGTCCAGAATAAAGCCTTTTGCTTGCCCCAGAAATTTCATGTATAAACTCACCAATTGAATTTGTTTTCCATCCGACTACAATGAAATTTAAACTTAAAAATCGAAGGTAGGAAAAATGACCACCAAAACGTATTTTATCCCGAATATCAACTGCATGCACTGCGGGATGCATATCAAGAACCGCCTGAACGAAATTGAAGGCGTTGAAAGTGTGGAAGCCAACATCCAGAGCCGGGAAGTTGAAGTGGAATTCGCCAGCCCTGCGACGGAGGAGATTATTCTTCAGGCTCTCGCAGAAATCAATTACCCCGCCGAGGTCTAAATGTCTGAACAGCATCAGGTCACGTTCCCTATCCTGGGGATGACCTGCGCCAACTGCGTCGCCGCCGTTGAACGCGGACTTTCCAGGGTGGACGGCGTGGACGCAGCGGTTGTGAATCTCAGTTCAGAACGGGCTTCCGTCAGCTACGACCCGCGAAAGACCGGCATCCCCGCGCTGGTGGAGCAAATCCGTCAAACTGGCTACGAGGTCGCTCTGGGCGAAGCCTCGTTAGGCGTCATTGACCTTTCAGACCCCTCCGACGGCGCGCGCCTGGAAAAAGCCCTGAACCAGGTGGAAGGCGTGCTTTTCAGCCAGGCAAACCTGGCCAATGAACGCGTGGTTGCGCGCTATGTACCGACGATTATCAGTCAAGCGGAAATCCGCCAGGCTGTGGTGCGGGCTGGTTTCCGTCTGGCAGAAGAACGGACCCTGACAGAAGACCCCGAAGCCGCTGCCCGCCAGAAAGAAACCGCCCACCAAAAGCGCTTGCTCATCATCGCGCTCATCTTCACCGTTCCACTTTTCGTGCTTTCGATGAGCAGAGATTTCGGTCTTCTGCCGATGGAGTTGGCTCACGCTCCCTGGATGGATTGGCTGTTCTTCGCCCTGGCAACGCCGGTGCAGTTCTATGTCGGCGCCAGTTACTACGCCAACGGTTACAAATCACTGCGCAATAAATCCGCGAATATGGACGTTCTGGTTGCCATGGGCACCTCCGCGGCGTACTTCTATTCCATTTTTGTTCTGTTCGGCGTTGTTCCCGGGCACGGCTACTTTGAAACCTCCGCTGTGATTATCACGCTGGTGCGCCTGGGAAAGTTCCTGGAAGCGCGCGCCAAAGGAGGCGCGAGCGAAGCCATCCGCAAGCTGCTGTTCCTGCAGCCAAAAAAGGCGACTGTCATCCGTGAGGGTCTGGAAACTGAGATACCCGCAGACCAGGTGCTCATTGGGGATATCATCGTGGTCCGCCCGGGCGAGAAAATCCCGGTGGACGGCGTGGTGCGGGAAGGCAGTTCCAGCGTGGATGAATCCATGCTCACCGGGGAGTCCCTGCCAGTAGAAAAGAACGCGGGCGCGCCAGTTTATGGCGCCACGCTGAATAAAAACGGCAGGCTCGTCTTTGAAGCCACCAAAATTGGACGCGATACGGTCCTCTCACAGATTATTCAACTGGTTGAAAACGCCCAGGCCAGCAAAGCTCCCATCCAAAAGCTGGCGGATAAAATTTCCGCGGTTTTTGTCCCGATTGTCATTGCCATCGCCGCGCTGACGTTCCTGGTTTGGTATTTCCTGGTGCCCCTGCCTGTGGGTTCCGAGGTTTCTCTGCTGGCGCGCGCGCTGATTAATATGGTTGCGGTGCTGGTGATTGCCTGCCCATGCGCTATGGGCCTGGCCACCCCAACCGCCGTGATGGCGGGCACCGGCCGCGGCGCGGAGCTTGGCATTCTGGTGAAGACCAGCGAAAGCCTGGAAATCGCCGGGCAGATTGACACTATTATTCTGGATAAAACCGGCACGCTCACGCGCGGGCAGCCGGCTGTGACGGAAATCGTTCCGCTGGCGGAGGGTTGGACCGAAGAACAGGTTTTGGCGCTGGCAGCTTCGGTGGAAGCCGGCAGCGAACATCCGCTCGGCGAAGCGATCACCGCCGCCGCCAAAACGCGCGCTCTCAACCTGCAGACTGTGGACCGCTTCAGGTCCTCTTCCGGCAAGGGCGTCTCGGCGGAATTGGACGGGAAAAAGGTTTCCATTGGCAGCCGGCGTTACCTTGAAAGCCTCCAGGTGGATACCAGCAGCGCAGAAGCCGCTATTGCGGCGCTTGAAATGCAAGCCCGCACAGTGGTTATGCTGGCAGCGGATGGGGAACTATTGGGCGCGTTCGGGATTATGGACACCCTGAAGGAAAATTCGGTCAGCGCGGTGGCAGAACTGCACCGGCTGGGTCTGAAAGTGGCCATGCTCACGGGCGATAATACCCGGACTGCCCAGGCAGTGGCCAGCCAGGCAGGGATTGATGATGTTTTCGCGGACCTGCTCCCCAAGGATAAATCCGGGCAGGTGCAATCGCTGCAGGCTGCCGGGCACAAGGTTGCAATGGTTGGAGACGGCATCAACGACGCCCCGGCGCTGGCGCAGGCGGATGTGGGCATCGCCATCGGCACCGGCACGGATGTGGCCATCGCGGCCGCCCCAATTGTGTCCATCAGCGGCGATTTGCAGGCGGTTCCCATGGCGGTGCGCCTCTCCCGCAAGACGCTTAAGACCATCAAGCAGAACCTGTTCTGGGCGTTTTTCTACAATGTCATCCTCATTCCAGCGGCAGCCGCGGGCTTTCTCAATCCCATGCTGGCAGCCGGCGCGATGTCCTTCAGCAGCATCTTCGTGATTACCAACAGCCTGCGCTTGAGACGGTTCAAGTAGAAGCAGATATCTCGCGCGGAGCGCGATAGTCGGTTTAACTGCCAGGCGCGGCAGGTTCGGAACTGGCTCAATATACCCTGTTTGCGCGCGGCAGCGCCGCAGGCGAACACTTCCAAAGTCGGGCTCTCCAGTCCGACTTTTGGCATCTTCTTCCCCGCTTTCGCGCCCTCCCAACAGCACACCATCCGGAGGGCAATGTATAATCAGCGTAAACTACGCATCACCCGAAAGCCGCGCCTGCTATGGAAAAGATCCTCCCGCTTCTCTCCGTCCTCCTTTGGGTTTTCCTTTGGTCCGCCGGTGGATTCCTGATCCTGATTAACACAATAAAAACACGTCGCCATGAAACAACCCTGCTTGGATTGGGGCTGGGTCTTATCCTGCAAGTCTGGCTGGCTAACCTCATCGGCAGGCTGCTCGCGCCCATCGCGGCGTTCTGGCTTAGCGCGGGGCTTGTTTTCGCGCTCGGCTTAGCTCTGACGGCAATCCTGAAGTCCTGGAAAAGCGCCCGCGCAGCACTGGTTTTCCCACTCGGGCATTTGCTGGCTTTTTTTGCGCTGTTGTATGCCTTCTTCATGATTGGGCGGGGGTTGGCAATATTTGACGACTATCAGAACCTGCCAGTCACTTCCATGCTCGCCTCGGGGGTCATCCCGCCCGTTTTT
>JBCFBH010000016.1:0-34248 GCA_038562595.1 Anaerolineaceae bacterium | reverse complement strand
AGGGCATTCTTGGGGAAGGGTAAAAAGAGTTTCGCTCATGTTCACCTGTTGTAATTTGTTTTGCGCCCATCTTACCGGAATTCTTTAACATTTGCCAGGATTTTTTCACAACCTCTGAGCGGAAGCGAAGGATCTTGTGCCTCTATCTCGTCGGATTCATCGCTTCGCTCAGAGTGAAAAAAATGTGTGTATAAAAAACCCGGGATTAATCCCTCCAGGAAAAAATAAAAAGCCCCCGAATTGCGGGGGCTTTTGCTAATTCACTGCTGTTTACTTGGCGAAGGTCACCGCGCGGGTCTCGCGGATAACTGTCACCTGGATTTGCCCGGGGTACTGCATCGTTTCCTCAATTTCGGTCGCGATTTCCTTGGCCATCTCGTGCGCAGCCAGGTCGTCAATCTCATCCGGGCGGACGATGATACGCACTTCCCGGCCTGCCTGGATGGCGAAGCTGGATTCCACACCCTTGTGCGCGTTGGCAACTGCTTCCAGCGACTTCAGGCGTTTGATGTACTGCTCCAGGTCTTCGCGGCGGGCGCCGGGGCGCGCACCGGAAATGGCATCCGAGGCTTCCACGATGACCGCTTCTACCGAGCCCTGGTCGACTTCGTGGTGATGAGAGGCGATAACATTCACCACCGCGGCGTTCACGCCGTGGCGCTTGGCGAACTCCGCGCCAATAATGGCGTGGGTGCCTTCGGTGTTGTGGTCCATGGCCTTACCCAGGTCGTGCAGCAGCGCGCCGGCCTTACACACGTCCACGTTAGCGCCAAGTTCCGAAGCCAGCACGCTGGCAATCTTGGAAGTCTCCACCGCGTGGGCCAGCTGGTTCTGACCGTAAGAGGTGCGGTACTTGAGCCGGCCGAGCTTCTTGATGATTTCCGGGTGCAGCCCGTGCACGCCGGCTTCGTAAGCAGCTTCGTTGCCAGCCTTAAGGATGTCTTCGTCCATCTTCTGGCGTTCTTCGTTCAGAATTTTTTCGATGTAAGCCGGGTGAATTCGCCCGTCCACTACCAGGCGGCTGAGCGTGCGCTTGGCAATTTCTCTGCGCACTGAATCGAAGCAGGAGATGGTCACAGCTTCGGGGGTATCGTCCACAATCACGTCTACGCCGGCAGCTTGCTCAAAGGAGCGGATGTTGCGCCCGTTCCGACCGACAATGCGCCCCTTCATCTCTTCATTGGGGAGCGTCACCAGCGAAGTGGTTACTTCCGCGACACGGTCCGAGGCAACGCGCTGGATGGCGTCGGCAATGAGTTCGCGCGCTTTTTCCTGCCCCATCTCGCGCGCTTCCGTCTCGTACTGGCGGATGATGCGCATCATATCCCCGCGAGAAGTTTGGGTGACTTCTTCGAGCAGAAGCGCTTTTGCTTCCTCGACGGACAGCTGCGCGACCCGCTGAAGTTCTTCCATGCGCTGGAGAGCCAGACCCTCAATTTCGTTCGCGCGCCGGTCCATAGTGCTTTGGCGCTTGTTCAGGGCAGCTTCGCGCTGCTGCATCTGGTCAAAGCGGTGGTCCAGTTCTTCACGGCGCTTAACCAGGCGGTCATCTTCTTTGTTGAGCTCGCTGCGGCGGTGCTGCAAATCAACTTCAGCATCCCGGATGATTTTGAGGGCTGAATCTTTGGCATCCAGTTCGGTTTGCTTGGCGCGTTCTTCGGCTGCCGTGAGTATATCCTTGGCGGTTTGGTGCAGTTTTTCCTCTTTTTGCTTGCGCAGCGCGGAGAACAATACGAAACCGACCGCGATTCCGAGCGCGAGAGCAAGCACGAGAAAGACAATTCCCATCGGGTCCCTCAGGAGGGGCCCCTGTGCGTAAAGATTTAGGTGTTCCATTATTTCCAATACTCCATATTCTTAGCTTAGGTCCTGCCCGTGTGCGGAGTTCTGCGTTTCTTTCCATAAGCGGCTAAGCACAGATGACGCGACCCCGTAGGAGAAGCCCCGGCGATGTAAGTAAGCACCCAGCCGGAGGCGAAAGGTTTCCTGCGGGAGCGCGGCATAGCGCCCGACAACGCGCCGGGCAGCTTTGAGCGCCAGCTCGCATTCCTGCAAATCAGCCTGCGCGAGGGTAGATTCAATGGTCTCGTTGGGAATTCCTTTGCGGCGCAATTCCGCTTTTAGCAGGCTGACGCCGCGCGGACGAAACGCGCTGCGATTTTCGACCCATTCCCGAGAGAAGCGGGCATCGTTGAGGTAACCCTCTTCCTTCAGACGGACGAGCACGCTGCTAATCAGCTGCGGGTTGCAGTCTTTGCGCGTCAGGTAATCGCGCATCTCCTGCGCCGAACGGGAGCGAAAGCTGAGGAAGTGCAGCGCGCGGGTATGCGCGCTTTCCACCTCGTCCTGCTCCCGCAGCCGCGCAATCTCCTCCGTCGTAAGCTGACGCCCTGGTTTCAACCAGGCGGCAGTCAGGCGGTCGAGCGAGAAAGCAAACTCACCGTCCAGGCTGATGTTCACGCGCTGGCGGTTGCGCTTTTGGGCTTCGATTGCGGTAATTACTTTTTCCATTTAATCCAACAAAGCCATGGTCTGGGGGAAACCACGGCTTTGATGACAGCAACTAATCCGGAATCACGCGCCTTGCCCAGGGACGGGCGCGGCGATTTCTTCTGGCTAAATTATATTTTGGTACTGTTTTTCGTATTAACTCGTCCGGCTTACTAGGCAATGAAGGTGCGTTCGCTCCGCGGGCAGCGTGCCCGGTGGAATTTGAAATTGCTCGCACGACCCCTTCATCGTTTTATTGTTTACCAGCCAATCAATGCGCATTTTGTACCAATTTATAAGCCGGTGTGCCCGGCGGTTTACTATCCATGCAAGACCGACGTTAAAGCGTCTGGTCTTCAAAGCCATGATCTCCATGAGCAGATTCGCACAGAACTCACGGGCAATTCATGATTTGTACTAGAAATTATACAGCATTTTTACAAAACCGGATTTCCGCTTGGATGCTCTTACAAGGCTTGTGCGATTCGAAGCGTTCTCATGCTACAATATCCTCATGTACAGAACAGACAGGTCTAACTCCGCTGGGCGTACGCCCGAACAAATTCACGTAAAGCAGCGCTTCTGGCAAATCTTGTTTCCCGTGCTTGTTGTCTGCGTTTTGCTCAGCGTCGGCTTTGCCCTGCTCCTGCTTTATTCCGCTGAGCTTGGAAGCAGCACGGAAGGCATGGCTGCCGCAGCGCTGGTGGCAATCGCGCTCCCGCTCCTGCTGATTTTTCTGGTTCTCCTGTTGTTTTTGACGGCGCTGATTATCGGCGCCTTCAAAGCCGCGGCCTGGCTGCCTGAAGCTGGGGGAGAAGCGCTGCGGGTATTTCGTTCTATCAACTCGGCAGCCCAAAGGGGCACCCGGGCGTTGGTCGCGCCGCTGCTGACCATCGGGCAGAGGTCAGCTGAGATTCAGCATGTCATCGCTACAATACGTTCTCGCCTTACCAAAGGAAAAGAAAGATGAAAACCTCGATAAAAACGATTACTATGATTGTCGGCACAGCCCTGGGCGCTTTGTTGGGGTATGAGGCTGCCAGAATTTTGATCAGGCAGTCGGAAGACGCCGGCAGGAGCTCCCCGATAAGCGCTTCACAGGCGCTGCGCGTCGGCCTGGGCGCCTTGGGGCTGCTGCGCCAGGTATCCGGCGACGGCAAGTAAATCAATTCCTGAGGGAGATCCTTTTTACCCTTGTTCGAGCTTGTTTTTCTCGGCACCTCCGCTTCCGCGCCCTCCATTAAAAGAGGGCTTTCTTCGTTGGTCGTCAAACACGGCGAGCACCGCTTTATGATTGACTGCGGGGAAGGCACCCAGCGCCAGATACTCAAATCCGGTATTGGATTTAAACGCCTGAATCACATTCTGCTTACACACGGGCATCTGGATCACATCCTGGGGTTGGCGGGCTTGATTTCCACCTTCATGCGCTGGGAAGCGATCGAAGAAATCAACATTTATGGCAGTCGGCACACCCTGGAACGTGTCGATGACCTGATAAATGGCGTGGTGCTGCGCGGGGCGCAGACTCCTATGCCTATCAGGCTTCTGGATATCAAACCGGGCTTAATATTTGAGACCGAGGACTTCGCGCTGCGAGCTTTTCAGGTGGAACACCGCGGCTCGTCCTCCCTCGGCTTTCGGTTCGAAGAATTTCCCCGCAGACCTTTCCTGCCGGAAAAGGCTGAAGCGCTCGGCATCGCGCCCGGGCCCTGGCGCAAGGATTTGGTGGCGGGGAAGGCAATCAGCTTGCCCGACGGCAGGGTGATTGAACCCGACCAGGTGCTGGGCGCGGAGAAAGCCGGCACGAGCCTGGTTGTCGTCGGGGATGTGGGTAAGCCGGAGAAGCTTGCGGCGCATATCCGCGGCGCGGACGCGCTGGTCATCGAAGCAACTTACCTGCAGGATGAAGCCGCTATGGCACAAGAATTCGGACACACCACCGCCGGAGCGGTGGCGGAACTGGCGAAACAGTGCGGAGTGGGGCAGTTATTCCTCACGCATGTCTCCCGCCGCTACAACGATGACGAAATTTTGGCGGAAGCCAGCGCGATTTTCTCCAACACGAAGCTTGCGCACGATTTTGACGCCTTCATTATCAGGCACGAGGAATAAACCTCGCGCCTTCACGCGAAAATCAGCCGTTTGCACAAACAGACCGACCAGAATACGCCTCTGGTATCTATGTTAGAATCTTTTCCGTTATGGAAGAATTGAAATTAGTTCTGGCGTCTGCATCCCCCCGGCGCAGAGAACTGCTGGGTCTGTTTGGGCTTCCATTTACCTGCCAATCTGCTGATTTGGACGAAAGAATCCACCCGGGCGAAGACCCGCTGCTGTATGTGCAGAGGCTGGCAAAAGAGAAAAACGAAGCGGTGAAAGCGGACGCGCATGTTCTTTCCGCTGATACCATCGTGGCTTTCAACGGCAGGGTGTTGGGGAAGCCTGCAGACGCGCGCGAGGCTGCTGGCATGCTTGGGAACCTGCGCGCTAAAGAGCACCGGGTATATACGGCGCTTTCTCTGCGCGCAAGCGGACAGATGCTGACCGACTGCTGCGAAACACGCGTGCGCATGCGCCCCTACGACGACGCGGAGATAGACACGTACATTGCCAGCGGCGACTATCAGGATAAAGCCGGCGGGTATGCCATTCAGCATAAAGACTTTCACCCGGTGGAAGCTGTGGAGGGTTGTTACGCGAATGTGATGGGCCTGCCTTTATGCCACTTACTTTGCTTGCTGCGGCAGGCAGGGCTGCGAGTGGACGCGGATATTCCCAGGCTCTGCCAACAGCGCCTGGACATTCAATGCGAGGTGTTTCCTGCTATCCTCGCCCGCTGCGAAGCGGATTACCGGATTGTGGTCTGATATGAACATGAAAAGAACGCTAATGCTTTTTCTGGTCTTTACGCTCTTGCTTGGCGCCTGCGCCAAACTACCGGCAGCCGGTACTGCTACCGCTACGCCGGAAACCGGACTTCCTACGCCTGTGCTCGCGCTCAGCCAGGCGCCGGACGTGGAAAGCGAAGCCAAGGCTTATCTGGACGCCTGGAAGGCCGAAGATTACGAGGGCTTGTACGCCCGGTTGAGCAAGCTGACCCGGGACGCGCTTACGCTGGAAGATTTCAGCAAACAGCACAAAACAGCGGCAGTCGCGATGACCATGCAGGAGATGAATTACAGCATTCTCTCCAGCATGGTGCGCCCTTCTTCGGCGCAGGTGAACTATGAAATCAGCTATACCACCACGCTGCTGGGGACGATTACGCGCAGTTCTATCATGAACCTGACCCTGGAAGATGGGAACTGGAAGGTCCAGTGGGATGTGAGCATGATTTTGCCGGAGCTCGCAGGCGGGAACAAACTTGAACTGACCTACGAAATCCCGGCGCGTGGAAACCTGTATGATATTTACGGGTATCCGCTGGTCGCGCAGGACGACGCGGTCGCGCTGGGGGTCATCCCGGGACAGATTGACCCGGAAAAAGAAGCCAGCATGCTCAGCCTGCTCGCCAACATCCTGGATGTGAGTTCAGAATCCATCTACAAAAAATACCAGTACGCCCAGTCGGATTGGTATGTGGCTATCGGGGATGTTTCCGCGGTGACGGCGCAAAAATATGGGGACAGGCTGTCTTCATACCCCGGCTTGATTTTGAGTTCTTTCCGCTCGCGGTATTACTATGACGGTGGAATCGCGCCGCATGTCATTGGCTACGTCCTCTCCATTTCCCCGGAACAACTTGAGGAATATCAACGGCTTGGATACCGCGGGGACGAAAAAATAGGCGCGAGCGGCCTGGAGGCCTGGGGCGAATCGTTTCTGGCGGGCACGCACGGCGCTTCGCTCTACGTCAAGGATCCGCAGGGGCAGGTGCTGACCAAGCTCGCCTCCGCCAAGCCAAAACCAGCCGCATCGATTTATTCCACCATCGACAGCACCCTGCAGTATTACCTGCAGCGTTCCTTGGGCAACGAGCTCGGCGCTATCGTCGTGATGGAACGGGATACCGGCAAAGTGCTTTCTATGGTTTCCAATCCTGGCTTCAACCCGAACCTGTTCGAGCCGGTGAACTATAACAGCATGGAACTTGGCGATGTGCTCTCAGACCCTAAGCTTCCTTTATATAACCGCGCTTCCCAGGGCGTTTACCCGCTCGGGTCGGTGTTCAAGATTATCACAATGGCCGCGGCGCTGGAGACCGGCGTCTTTACCCCAGATTATCCTTATTATTGCGATGATAAATGGACTGAGCTGGCTGGCACCGTGCTCTACGACTGGACCTACGAACGCGGCTTTGGCGCTTCGGGCTTGCTCACCCTGAAAGAAGGGTTGATGCGCTCCTGCAATCCCTGGTTCTGGCACATTGGTCTGACGCTGTGGAATGACGGCTACGAAAGCGCGATCGCGGATATCGCTGCTGGTTTTGGGCTGGGCAAGAAAACCGGCATCGAAATCCCGGAATTTGAAGGCAGGTTGGAGCAGCCCGATTCAGTTTCCGCTAACGTGCAGCTGGCAATCGGCCAGGGCACGCTGCAGGTCAGCCCTTTGCAGGTGGCTGCCTTTGTGGCTGCCGTGGGCAACGGCGGCACGCTTTACAAGCCCACGGTCGTGGAAAAAATTGTGCCGGTGGACGGAACCGACCCGGTGTATGAGTTTGAGCCGGTTGTGAACGGTCAGCTGCCGGTAACCCCCGAAAACCTCCAAGCCATTCAGGAAGCCATGCTGATGGTTGTGCGCAATACGCGCGGCACGGCGAGCTATCAGTTCCGCGGGCTGAGCGTGAATATCGCCGGAAAGACCGGCACCGCCGAAAACCCCGCCGGAGATTCACATGCCTGGTTCGCCGGTTATACTTTTAACGAAGACCCCAACCGTCCGGATATTGCGGTCGCGATAATCCTTGAAAACGCTGGCGAGGGTTCGGATATGGCCGCTCCGCTCTTCCGCAGGGTTGTGCAGCTCTACTTCTCCAACTATAACAACGCCGGCGGCACGATGCCCTGGGAAGAATCCCCCTACATTGTGGCCACGGATACCCCGGAACCGTAAACAAGCGTATGGCGTCTGAACGGACCCCGGCTAAGAACGGCCTGAATTTGCTGCAAGGCCTGGTGATACGCTCCCTGGCTGGCTACATGACTGTGCGTACCGCGCAGGGCGACGTGCTTTGCCGGGTGCGCGGCAGGCTGCGCCGCGGCCGTGCCGAAGGGGACCTGGTGGCGGTGGGCGACCAGGTGTTGATTGAGACCCACGAGGACGGCAGCGGCAGCATCGCGCAGGTGCTCCCGCGCAAATCCGTGCTCTCGCGCCAGCTTTCCGGCGTGAATTACGAGTACCAGCAAATCTTGCTGGCAAACCCCGACCAGGTGGTGCTGGTATTTGCTTGCGCGCAGCCGGACCCGAGCCTGCGCATGCTGGACCGCTTTCTGGTCGTAGCCGAAAAGCAGGAGATTCCTGCGGTTGTGGTGGCAAATAAGCTGGATCTGGTGCCGCGCGAACGCGCCGAGGAGCTTTTTGAGGTTTACCGCCGCATCGGATACGACCTGATTTACACTTCCACGCTGACCGGAGAGGGCATTCCTGCATTGAAAAGCCGGCTGCAAGGCAAACTGAATTCCCTGGCGGGTCCTTCTGGCGTAGGGAAAACCAGCCTTTTGAACAGCGTGCAGCCCGGGCTCGCGCAGGAAGTTGGCGCGGTAAGCAGAGGTTTGCAGGGCAAAGGCATGCACACCACCCAGGTGAAGCAGCTTTTCCCACTGGACGCCGGCGGTTACCTGGCGGACGTGCCGGGGCTGCGCACCCTGGCTTTGTGGGACATTCAGGGCGAGGAACTGGATGCTTATTTCCGTGAGATTGCCCCGCTGGTGCCGGAATGCCAGTTTAACGATTGCTCCCACAGCCACGAACCCGGCTGCGCCGTCAGGAGCGCGGCGGAGAGCGGCAGAATTGACCCCCGCCGCTATGAGTCTTACCTGCGCCTGCGCTTTGGCGGTAAATTGGTGCAGGCTGAGGACGAGGAGATCGATTTTGAAACCTTTGACTGAACATTCGCTCGTTGGCTTTGCGCCGAGAGCTTTGCTTGCGCTTTTGGCAGTGGCTTTGGCGGCCGGCTGCGGGCAAAGCCCGACGGTGCAGCCCTCAGCTGAACCCGGCGCGGAAACACCTGCGGTCCCAGCTCCCCCGACCCCTACCGCCACAGCGGTACCCCCTAAGGTACTGAGCGTGTGCCTGGCGGAGGAACCGGCAAGCCTGTACCGCTACGACGGGCACGCGGGCGAGGCGAAGGAAAGCGTTTTCGCGGCGCTCTACGACGGTCCATTTGAGGTAAACGCGGATGGGGCTTTCGCTGAATCCATCCTGAGCGCTTACCCCGGTCGGGAAAACGCAGGCATCAGTGCAGTGCCAACCGCGGTGCAGCCCGGCGACGTGGTGGTGGACGCGTATGGCGAGCTAAGCGTATTCAAGGCAGGTATCTTCGTGCGCCCGTCCGGCTGCGAAAGCAGCGCCTGCGCCGTGACCTGGGAGAGCGGCGAATTTCAAATGGACCAAACCCGCGTGGAATTCCAGCTGCGGCCGGACGCCTTATGGTCCGACGGCCAGCCGCTGAGCGCGCAGGACGCGGTGTTTTCGTACGAGATAGCCGGCAAGGCGGCGCTCCCTGGGGGTGCCTGGGCTTTGGACCGCACCATTTCCTTTACGGCAGAGAACGAACAAACAGTGGTTTGGCTGGGCGTGCCTGGCTTTTTCCCGCGCGAACTCGCGCCGTTCTTCTGGCTTCCGCTGCCCGCGCACCAGCTTGAAAGCTTGGACCCGGCCGCGCTTGAGCAGGAACCGCAGGCTGCGCGCGCCCCCCTCGGGTGGGGAGCTTACCGGCTGACCAGTTGGGAAAGCAGCCAGAGCATGGTGTTGGAACGCAATCCGTATTACTTCGGCGCGGCGGAAGACCAGCCGGGCTTCGACCAAGTGCGTATCCTGTTCGTCCCCGAGCGCGAAGAAGCGCTAAGCAAGCTTGCCGACGGCAGCTGCGATGTGCTCGACAAATCTTATCATCTGGAAACCCTCCCCAAAGAGCGGCTCAGCGCGCTTTCTGCTTCTGCCGACCTGCATTGGGAGGACTGGCAGCCCGTGGAGCAGTTGGTGTTTGGCATCCAGCCCGCCAGCTACGATGATGGTTACGCCTACTGGTCGGATGACCGGCCGGATTTCTTCTCGGAAGCGCGCACGCGTCTGGCTGTGCTGGCTTGCCTGGATCCCCAAACCCTGGCGGAACAGGTGCTGGCTGATTGGCTGCCCGACGGCAGCGACCTGACGCGCCTGCAGCTGCCCGCCCTGAACGCGGACCCCGCCGCGCTGCTGAATGAGGTGGGTTGGAAAGACCTGGATGCGGACCCCGCCACGCCGCGCACCGCGCAAGGCATTACGGGCATCAACGAAGGCACCGCGCTCAGCCTCAGGCTCTACACCAGTCAGAGCGCGCTGCAGCAGAAAACGGCAGCGTTGATTGTGCAAAAGCTGGGCGCATGCGACGTGGGGGTGGACTGGCAACCGCTGCCGCTCACGGAGCTTTACGCACCAGGACCTGAAGGCGTGCTCTTCGGGCGCAAGTTTGACCTGGCGCTCGTTTCCTGGCTGCCAGGCTCCGAGCCGCTTTGCAGCCTGTATAGCGCTAAAGCCGTCCCCTCGGTGGCGAATTTTTGGGTGGGCACCAACCTGGCGGGTTATTCTGACCCAGCTTTTGAGGCTGCCTGCGCGGACGCGGAGCAAGGTGACGGATTAGCCCCTGCCTACCCGGCAGCCGCGCTGCTGCCGCACCTCAGCCTGTGGGTGAGCCGCCCCGGACTGGCAGCGCAGGAGAACCAGCCCTGGAGCCACCTGGAAAGCCTGAAAGCTGAATAACAACGCGATAAAAGCGGACAACAATGGAGTGTAAATGAGACGATTTACCAAAGATTTCGAATTGGTGACCACAGTTGATGAAAATGGTCGCGAGAAAAGACAAGCCGAATATAAAGGTGACTACTTCAGTTTTGCGGTGGAGGCTGCTGACTATAAGCGCTTTCGAACGCTTGCCTGGGCGCTTATCCCCGTAATGATTGCTTTGCAGATTGGCGCGGGTTTCGTCGCGAACCGCGGCATGTACCAGATGTACATTGCCATTCCGTACGTGCTGTGCTTTTTCCCGCTGGTGTATCTAAGTGCCGGCGCTCTAAGGCTGCCTCGCGAGACCACGCACCTGCGGCGGGACCAGGCTGAGCTCACCGTGCGACGCATGAAAGGGTCAGGCACCCTGCTGCTCGTGTTTACCGCGATGGTAGTCCTGGCGGAGTTGGTTTACCTGGTCTTCTATAATCATGGGGCTGATCTTGGCAGAGAGCTGCTCTTCCTGGCGCTTGCCTTCCTGACAGGCGGGGTGAATCTGTTATTGTGGCTCAGAACCCGCACGATCACGGTCACTGCTGAATAATATTATTCTTAAATTGAAATGAAATCGCTTTGTGCATTGACGGATATTTTTAAACACACTATAATCCAAAGGATCTCTATTCAAACTAGGAGAAAATAGGAGAAAGAAATGAACAAATTCACAAAATTCCTTTCGTATCTGTTGGTATTCGTGATGCTTGGTGTGGCGATCGCCGCTTGCGCGCCAGAACCGGCAGCCACTGAAGTCCCGCCAGAGCCCACCGAAGCAGCGACTGAAGTTGCCACTCCGGAAGAAACCGCTGTTGTTTTTGAAGAACAGCCTTTTGGTGAGAATCTGCCCACTGCTCCCACGATTACGACCCCTCTCGTGGTTGCATACAGCGAATTCTCTCAGAAATTCAGCCCGTTCTATTCCGATACAGCCTATGACGCCGATGTCGCAGCGATGACCCAAATCTCCCTGCTGACCACCGACCGCCAGGGCGGTATCATCTTCAACGCGATTGAGGGCGAAACTGTGCCTTACAACGGCGTTGATTATCTGTACAAAGGCCCCGCGGACGTAAAAGTGGAATACGATGAAGCCACCGATACCACCAAGTACACCGCCCGCCTGCGTGTGGGGATGAAATTCTCAGACGGCACCCCTGTGACCGCTGACGACATCATCTTCACCTATTACACCTTCCTGGATCCGTCCTATGTTGGTTCGACCACGCTTGGTTCTTACGATATCGTAGGCCTGAAGGACTATCAGACCCAGACCACCAGCGAAGTCTATGACAAATACCTCGCCCTCTTCGACGAGATATACGCTGCCGGCCCCGACCATGTCTGGGCTTCCACCGACGCATGGACAGAAGAACAGCAGGCTGATGTCTGGCCGAAACTGACCGAAGCCATCAAGGCTGAGATTCAGGGCATTTATGACGAAGTTTGGGCCAGCTACGGCACCGACGACTTCACCACCGAATACTTTAATGGCAAGACCGCTGAGGAACTCAAGACCACCGGCGCTGATGTGGCGTATGCGATGCGCATGTGGGGCTTCGGCTCCCTCAAGTGCACCGACGAGGTTGCTGAAGGCGCAGATCCTGTAGCCCCCGCTGATTGCGCTGGCCCCGTGGTCTTCGTTGGCGCCGGAACCGGCACCGAGTGGGACCTGACCACCACCTTCCCGACCATGGACGACTACTACACCGAGCTGATGGCTGCCTATGGCAATGACGTTGCCGCAGCCTTCCCTTACGAGTCCGTTGCCGGTACCGATGTTCTCGGCAGCGCCAAGACCGCCTTTGTCGGTTTCTGGGGCCCCAAGGACGAGAGCATGGGCGGTGAAGGCGTCCCGAACATCGCTGGCATCAAGAAGATTGACGACTACACCGTGGAAGTTACAACCAACGGCTATGAAGCCCCGGCTGTCTACTCCATCCTCGGTATTCAGGTCACTCCTCTGCACTACTACGGCGATACTGCCAAGTACGATTATGAAAACAACATGTTCGGTTTTGATTTCGGCGACCTTTCCAAACAGGAAAGCCTGACCGCTACCCCCATGGGCGCTGGCGCCTACAAGTTCGTCAGGTTTGACAACAAGGTTGTTTACTTTGCAGCGAACGAGTACTACTATCGCGGCTGCCCGAAGATTGCTGAAATTCAATTCAAGGAAACGGTTTCCGCCGAAGTTCCTTCCGCTCTGCAGACCGGCACCGCCGACGCGGGCGAGATGAGCTACAACAAGACCCGTTACGAAGAAGTGATGCAGTACAACGGCAATGGCGAAATGACTGGACCAGTCATCACCTCCAGCCTGGTTGACAACCTGGGCTACGGCTACGCTGGCATTAATGCCTCCACCGTGAACGTTGCTGGCGACCCTGCCTCCGACGCCTCCAAGAACCTGCGCCGCGGTCTTGCCACCATCCTCTCGGTCTACCGCGATGTCGCGGTTGACAGCTACTATGGTGAAGCTGCTTCCGTTATCAACTACCCAATTTCCAACACTTCCTGGGCTGCTCCTCAGCCGACCGATGAAGATTACCAGATCGCCTTCTCAACCGACGTCGACGGCAATCCGATTTACACCGCTGAAATGACCCCTGAAGAGAAGTACGCTGCTGCTGAACAGGCTGCTCTGGGCTTCTTCGCTGCTGCCGGCTACACCGTTGAAGACGGTAAAGTTACTGCTGCCCCCGAAGGCGCCAAACTGAGCTACGAAGTGATCATCCCCGCTGGCGGTACTGGCGACCATCCCGCGTTCGCGATTCTGACCGGCGCGCGCGATTCCCTGGCCAAGATCGGCATGGAACTCAAGATCAATGACCCCGCTGACAGCAATATCCTCTGGGATTCTCTGGATGCCGCTACACAGGAACTCTGGACAGCCGCCTGGGGCGCCACAATTGATCCTGACATGTACCAGGTCTATCACAGCTCCAGTGTTGTGGGTGCTGGCGGTTCCGAATCGAACCACTACCACATCACGGATCCTGAACTCGACCAACTGATTGTTGACGCCCGCAAGAGCGATGACCAGAACTACCGCAAGGCCATCTACAAGCAGGCTCTCGACAAGGTCATTGAATGGGCGGTAGAAATTCCTACCTACCAGCGCCAGAACGTGATCATCTTCAGCACCGAGCGCATCAATATTTCCACGATTACACCTGACATTACCACCTTCTGGGGTTGGATGAACGACATCGAACTCCTCGAGATGAACTAAGCATCGGTGAATCGCTAGTTTGTTAGAGAAAGTAGTGAGCCCACCGACGGGTGGGCTCACTCATTACTAAAACAGCCCTTGCTCTTAGCGGCTGCAAAATAGATTGAGGGAACAACATGCGAAATTTTATCTTGAGGAGGCTGTTCCTCGGCTTGTTCATTACGTTCTTCGGAGCAATGCTGGTCTATACAGTGATTCGCAGCCTGCCTTCTTCCTATGTCGAAACTGTCGCCCGCCAGCGCGCCACCAACCCTCTGAGCACCAAAACTTATCAGGAATGGCTCGCTCAGCTTAACGAAGTCTACGGGCTGGACAAAGGGATCATCCCGGGATTTTTGGGTTGGGTCGGCAACGCAGTGCAGGGCAACTTCGGCGATTCCTGGCATTATGGAATTCCAGTGATCGACAAGTTCAGTCAGGTCATTTGGTACTCTTTCATCATCAATATCATTACGTTCTTAGTGGAGTTGTTCGTCGCGATACCATTGGGTATCCTGGCGGCAACGAAACAATACAGCCGGACGGACTACGCGATTACTGTTTTCGCGTTAATGGGTATCTCCTTGCCGACGTTCTTTCTGGCTACAATCCTTAAATACGTATTTTCCATCCAGCTCGGCTGGTTCGACCTGTATGGTCTGACCGGACGCTTTTTCAACTCGATGACTCCCTGGCAGCAGATCTGGGACATGGCATACCATATGGTTCTGCCCATTGTCACCCTGATGATGCTCTCCATCGGCGGTTTGATGCGCTATACCCGCACGAACATGCTCGAAGTGCTGAATTCTGATTACATCCGCACTGCCCGGGCTAAGGGACTCTCCGAGAAGGTGGTGGTAAATAAACACGCCTTCCGCAACACATTGATCCCGTTGGTTTCCTACATGAGCTATTTGCTGCCCTCTATGTTTGGCGGCGCGCTCATCACCGAAACGCTCTACCAGATCCCGGGTATAGGTTTTGTCGCTTACCAGGCAATTGTTCGTGGCGATATTCCTTTCGCCATGTTTTACACGACCTTCCAGATTATTTTGACGCAGGTCAGTTTGCTCGTCGCAGATATTATGTACGCGGTGGTAGACCCCCGCGTCCGAGTGAACTGAGGATGGTGACGAATGACTGACAACGACACGTTAATCCCCAACGCAGAATTCACACCATCACCCCTGAACGACGATAATGAGCCGATGGCTCTGGACGATGCCCGTCGGGTACGGGTGCTCTCCCCGGGCACGCTTGTCTTCAAGCGTTTTATACGCAACAAGCTGGCTGTGGTGGGGCTTGTAATTTTGACAGTCATGTTTATTTTTTCCTTCTTAGGTCCGCTGCTTTCCCCTTATGAGCAAACCCAGGTATTTAAAGGCATCGGTGAGATGACAAAGGATTACGCCAGCGCGATCTACAATACTGAATTGCGTTACACCGTTCAGGAAGGCGAGAATTTTGGCGCCGCTGAGCGCGCGCAGTTCCTGCTGGCGTTGGGAAAAAACCAGACGGATTTTAGCGCCGGCAGCGACAGTTATGCTTACGTCTTGCTGGGCGAAGGTTCCTATCTCCTTCTGAAATTAAACCCAATTGCTGAAGCGCTCATCGGAAACCTGCGCTCGTTGACGGGTCAACCGCTTGAACCAGCTTTTACCGAGGCATTTAACGCGGCATTTGAGGACAAGCAGGAATTCTTCAGCGTGGACGGTATAAACTATCGCATTGTCCAGAAGGGAAAGACTTCTCAGGTCGCGACCATAGATGACATTGCTCTGGCGACGCTGAATGTTTTTGACGCGTACACGAAACAGCATGAACCGCTGGTGAATAGCTATGAATTCAAACTGGCTAGTACCCAGGCCATCGCGGAACAGAAGTCCACTTTCAAAGTTCAGGACGCACAATATACATTAATTGACGAAGACGGCTTATTTACGGTTGTCGATGATTCGGGGACCAATATAGCTGAGGTCTCCAACATCATTGTCAATCCGCTGGAGCAATCGCTCTTCCTGGATATCAATTTTAAGAAGGCGATTCGCGAAGCTATCGTCAACCGTGAAAACAAAGTCAGCTACACTGATTCAAACGGCAACGTTGTTGAATACGTTATCGACCGCGTAAACACAAATTACTACATCAAGACTTCGGTCCCCACGGAACTCATCAGCATTTACGAAGCACCCTCGTCGAAACACCCGCTTGGGCTGGACAACAATGGTATGGATGTGATGACGCGCCTGATGTACGGTGGGCGGGTCTCTCTGCTGGTTGGCTTTGTGGTCATTTTCATCGAACTGTTCATTGGCGTAATTGTCGGCGGCATCTCCGGCTACTTTGGCGGCTGGGTGGATACCTCTCTGATGCGTTTTGTGGACCTGTTCAACAGTATCCCCTTCTATCCGATGGTCCTGATTTTTGGGTCTGTCATGGACGCGCTGGAAGTACCGCCAATGACGCGCATCTTCCTGCTGATGGCCATCCTGGGCTTGCTCGGTTGGACTGGCATTGCGCGCGTTGTCCGCGGCCAGATTCTTTCTCTGCGGGAACAGGACTTCATGGTCGCGACTGAGGCCACCGGCATTCGCACCAGCCGGCGCATCTTCCGGCACCTTGTACCGAATGTGATGCCTCTCCTGATTGTTCAGGCGACCGCTGGTCTGGGCGGCATCATCATCTCGGAAGCGACCCTGGGCTTTTTGGGACTGGGCGTGAAATACCCGCTGGCTTCCTGGGGAAGTATCATCAACGTTGCTTCAGACGCCTTTGTAATGACCAACTACTGGTTCATGTGGTTACCTGCCGGTTCGCTGATCCTGCTCACCGTGCTTGGTTTCAACTTTGTCGGTGATGGTCTGCGCGACGCGTTTGACCCGAAGATGAAAAGGTAGGAAATGAAGATGACCGACGAAAAACGCTCCATTTTTGAACGCATGAACAAGAAAACCAAACCAAAAGACATCACGCATATCTCCGCGCGCGAATCCGCGAAAATTACCCGCGAGAACCGCCGCATCACGGATGCGATTGAAAAACAGCGAAAACGCACGAACGTGCCTGAATCCGAGTATCTGACCACGATGCGGGACCCCGCAAACGTGGTGGAATTTGACGACCTGCACACGTATTTCTTTACGGATATCGGCACAGTGAAAGCTGTGGACGGGGTGTCTTTCGATATCCCGAAAGGCAAGACCGTTGGCGTCGTTGGCGAATCCGGCTGCGGGAAATCAGTCACCAGCCTATCGCTGATGCAGCTGGTCCAGCGTCCGCAAGGCCAGATTGTGAAAGGCGCAATCCGCTTTGATTCCGGCGAGCATGTGTACGACATCGCCAAAACCCCCACCAACGTGATGGAAACCATCCGCGGCAGCAGGATTTCCATGATCTTCCAGGAGCCGATGACCAGCCTGAACCCGGTCTTTAGAGCAGGGGATCAGATTGACGAGGTCATTGCCCTGCACAACCCGCAAATGAATAAAGCAGAGGTCAAGGACCTTTCGCTGGAGATGATCGACACGGTCGGCATCGCCAACAAAGAAGGCGTCTACAATATGTACCCGCACGAGCTTTCGGGCGGTATGCGCCAGCGCATTATGATTGCCATGGCGCTGGCTTGCAGACCCAGGCTGATTATTGCCGATGAGCCCACCACCGCGTTGGATGTCACCATCCAGGCGCAAATTCTGGACCTTTTACGCAACCTGAAGGACAGAATTAATTCGAGTATCATGTTGATTACCCACGATCTGGGTGTCATCGCTGAAATGGCGGACTATGTGGTGGTCATGTATGCCGGGCGTGTTGTCGAGCGCGGCATGGCGATGGAAGTATTCAAAAACCCCTGCCACCCCTACACGGTCGGTCTGATGGCCTCCAAACCGGTTTCGAATAAGCAGGTCAAGCGGCTCTACAGCATTCCGGGCAGCGTACCAAACCCGATTAACATGCCCAGTTACTGCTACTTCCGGGACCGGTGCAACAAGCGCTTTGAAAAGTGCGACGGGCTCTATCCCCAGGAGGTACTTGTATCGGAGACGCATTCAGTCTCTTGCTACCAATACAACGACTGGCAGGTGAAAGAATGACTATGGAAGACACACTCTTATTGACGCGTGAACGCTCAGAAAGCAAGAGCAACAAAAAATTACTGGAAGTGCGGGACTTGAAAACCCACTTTCCGATCAAGGCAGGCTTGATGCAACAAGTGGTCGGCTATGTGCGCGCCGTGGATGGCATCAGCTTCTCCATCGATTACGGAAAAACCCTCGGTCTGGTTGGTGAATCTGGCTGTGGAAAAACCACCGTTGGAAAAACAATTCTGCGGCTAACCCCCAAGACCAGCGGGGATGTCCTGTTTGACGGCGTTGATATTTATGCCCTCGACCGAAATGAATTGCGGGCTATGCGCCCAAAAATGCAACTAATCTTCCAGGACCCATATTCCAGCCTTTCTCCGCGTTTGCCGGTCAGTGAAATCATCGGCGAAGGAGTGCGCGAGCACGGCCTGGTGGAAAACCGGCACCTGGACGAGTACCTGGACAATGTCATGAAAAACTGCGGCCTCCAGCCGTACCACAAAGACCGCTACCCGCACGAATTCTCGGGTGGACAGCGCCAGCGCATCTGCATCGCGCGGGCGCTTGCCCTCAACCCTGAGTTTATCGTCTGCGATGAGCCGTTGTCGGCGCTGGATGTTTCCATCCAGGCCCAAATTATCAATCTGCTGATGGACTTGCAGGAAAAATTGGAACTCACCTACCTGTTCATCTCCCACGACCTTTCGGTGGTGGAGCATATATCCGACTATGTAGGCGTGATGTACCTGGGCGACCTGGTTGAATACGCGGACAAACGTGCTATTTTCCGCAATCCGCTGCATCCCTACACTCAGGCTCTGCTCAGCGCCGCGCCTGTGCCGGATCCGTCTTACAAGATGAATCGCATTATTCTGGAAGGCAGTATTCCTTCCCCGGCGAATCCGCCTTCGGGATGTAAATTCCACACGCGCTGCCGCTACTGCATGGAAATCTGCAAAACCGTTGTGCCAACAGCCCGGGAGGTGGAACCCGGACACCAGGTTGTATGTCACTTATACAACGAAAGCAGTACTGAAAATGAGAAACCAGACTAAACAATACGATGATGACGATGGTCGGACAATCATCGATATGGATGTGGACGGGATGCCCTGGCACGCCAGACGCGTGCGGCGCGAGCGGCGCGAAGCGACACAGGCGCAGCACCCCGACCAAATGACCAAAGCCGAGACGCGCGCCTACACCAGCAGCGCGCTCCTGGCCGCGCTGTTGATCTGGGTCGTCTTTGCCGCGGCCTGGGCGCTGTTAATCCTGTTCTGCACCCAGATTTGGTTCCGCTGAGCGGCACAGACAGCGTCAGCATACATAGAATCTCCCAGCCGGGCAGGCAGCGAAATTTGTGCGAACCTGGAAAATCTGGCCGCTTCTTTGGCTGCCTGACTTTCCAGGTTTTCTTTCGGGATCACCAGCGCGGGGAGAGTGATAATTCGCGCGCTTCACTTACCTAGATATAGATTTTGAAGCTAAAGAGAAAGCCATCCATGGACACCCTAACACTGCAGCCGATTGGCGTAATTCATAGCTCCTATGAGACGGATGAAGTCGCGCCCAGGCAGGCCGCAAACTCGCGGGATATTGGCGAAGTGGAACTGCGCCCGGAGCTTGCGGAGGGGCTGGAGGGAATTGAAAAATTCGAATACCTGATTCTCATATTTGCTTTTCACCTGGCGCCGGCGTCTGAAAAACTCCAGGTTGTTTCCTGGCGGGATGGTGCGCTGCGCGGCGTGTTTGCCACGCGCTCGCCGCACCGGCCGAATCCGCTGGGGTTTTCGATAGTGAGGTTGGTCAGGCGCGAGGGCAGCCGCCTGATCGTTGAGGGCGTGGACATGCTGGATGGTACGCCTCTGCTGGATATCAAGCCTTACTTCGCTGACCTGGACTGCGTTGAGGGGCGCGCTTGAGCCTACCCGAGAACCCGGCTGCCGTGGCCAGCGAAATGGGCGCGGCAGCTCGTCTTGCTTGCATTTATATCCCGGAGGTACAAAGTGGGTATAATATTGCTACCAGCCTGGATGACCGGCGCGAGGATGTTCCGGAGCAGGTTTGCGGGCTAAAGGATTTATGCTAAAATAGGCGCAATTCTGGGGCATGGTGCAACGGCAGCACACCGGACTTTGAATCCGTGGATCTAGGTTCGAATCCTGGTGCCCCAGCCAGAATTACTGTGAATAACGATAAAGACCCTGTTCATTCAGATTGTCCGGCGCGCAGCTCGCTGTGGAACGCTGCCTGCCGGTTCCCGCTTTGGAGTGCACTATGAAAACGGCATCGATTATCCTCGCCGCAGGGCAAGGCACACGCATGCGCTCGCGCCTGGCTAAAGTTCTGCATCCCTTGCTCGGCAAACCCATGCTGCTCTACGCGCTGGAAGCCGCGCGCGCCGCGTCGGATACCGCGCCGGTGCTGGTCATTGGGCACGCCGCGCAGGAGGTCCGGGCAGCAGTGGAGGAAGCGGGGGTGGAGGCGCTTTTTGCTTTGCAGGAGCAGCAGCTTGGCACCGGGCACGCGCTCATGTCCGCGCGCGCAACCGTGCCAGCCGACGCGGAGCTGGTGCTGGTTACCTGTGGGGATATGCCCCTGCTGCGCGCCGAAACACTGCAACAGCTGGTGAGCCTGCATCAGGAGTCCGGCGGCGTGATTACAATGACCAGCGTGGTGGGCGATGTCCCGCGCGGTTTTGGCCGGATTTTGCGCGCGGCAGACGGCAGCGTGCAGGCGATTGTTGAGGAAGCAGCCGCCACCCCGGAACAGTTAGCGATCCGGGAGTACAACGTCTCGGCGTACTGCTTTGACGCGGACTGGCTGTGGGCGCACCTGGAGAAAATTCAGCTCTCGCCAAAAAAGGAATACTACCTGACCGACCTGGTGGCGATTGCCGCGCAAGAAGGCAAACGCGTGGAAAGCCTGGTGCTGCACGACCGTCTGGAAACGCTTGGAATCAACACCCGCGTGGACCTGGCGGACGCGGAAACAGCGCTGCGCAAACGTCTGAACGAATATTGGATGCTGGCTGGCGTCACCCTGCTGGATCCTGCTACCACGACGATTGAACCGGATGTACAGATTGGTCAGGATACCGTTATCCTGCCCAACACGGCCCTGCGCGGAAAGACCGTCATCGGTGAGGACTGCCATATCGGCCCCAATACCACTCTGCTGCACACGCAGGTTGGCAATCAGACAAGCATCTGCGACTCGGTGGCGGAGTACGCCAGCGTGGGCTCGCAGGTCAGCATTGGTCCCTACTGCCATCTGCGCAAGGGCGCGGTTCTGGCGGATCGGGTGCACCTGGGCAACTTTGGCGAGGTCAAATCCTCGTTTCTGGGGGAGAATGCAAAAATGGGACATTTTTCGTACATCGGGGACGCAACCATTGGGGCGAATGTGAACATTGGCGCGGGAACAATCACATGCAATTTTGACGGTGTCAATAAAAATTGCACCGAAATAGGAGAGAACAGCTTCATCGGCAGCGACACAATGCTCGTCGCGCCTTTGAAGATTGGGAAAAACGCCCGAACGGGCGCTGGCTCGGTAGTAACGCGGGATGTGCCGGATAACACCCTGGTATTCGGCGTCCCCGCCCGAGAGAGAAAGGAACAAAGTGGGCAGTAACACCCTCATCTGGGCGGCTTTAGGGGCGGCGTTCGCGCTTGACCTCGTGATTTCCGCCGCAAAATCCGCATTTTCCTATGTGCGGCTGCCTTACCTGCTCAGCCTGCGCGAGAAGGAGCCTGGGAAGGTTGACAAGACTATCGCGCTGATTGAGAAAGTTGGGCTGCGCACCTCGCTGCGCCTGGGTCTGGCGCTGGCGCATTTTCTGCTGGCTGGAATTGCGGCGCTGATAGTCATTCAGATATTGATCATTCAATCATTTTGGGCGCTGCTCGGGATACTCATCGGGTTGATGTTGCTCGTTTCTGTCTTTGAATACCTGCTGGAACGCAAGATTCTGGATGCCCCTGAGAAATCCGCGATAGGTTTCACCGGTTTCGCTGCTTTCCTGAATTTTTGCTTAATGCCTGCCACCAGGCTGATGACCGCGCTGCTGGGCACGCACGCGGAAAAAGTCACCCTTTCCGTCACGGATGAAGCCCTGCGCGATTGGGTGGAGGTCGGGCAGCCCGAAAGCACGCTGGAAAAAGGCGAACGCGAGATGATCTATTCCATCTTTCATTTCAGCGAGACGCTGACCCGGGAGATTATGGTGCCGCGCATCGACGTGCTGGCGCTGGATGTGAACACCACCATCAGCGACGCGCGCAAGGAATTTATTCGCGCCGGGCATTCACGCGTGCCGGTATATGAGGACACCATTGATAACGTGGTGGGTTTGCTTTACGCGAAAGACCTGTTGGGCGTCGTGGAAGGGAATGATACGATTGCCTTGCAGCGGAAACTGCTGCGCCCGGCTTATTTTGTACCGGAAGCAAAAAAAGTGGATGAGCTGCTGACCGAACTGCAGCTTAGAGGCGTGCATATGGCGGTCGTTGTGGATGAATACGGCGGCGTTGCCGGCGTCGTCACGCTTGAAGACATCATGGAAGAAATTGTCGGGGAGATCCGTGACGAATACGACCAGGCTGAGGAACGCTTGTATGAAGAGAGCGGCGAAGGCGAATATATGTTCCTGGGCCGGGCGACCATCGACGAGTTCAACGAAATCACCGGTCTGCGCCTTCCTAAAGAGCATGCCGACACCCTGGGGGGCTTGATATACAGCGAGCTGGGGCGGGTACCACAGCCGGGGGAAGTGGTGCATGAAGAGGGCGTGGAATTCACCGTGGAAGAGGTCATCGCGCGCCGCATCCTGAAAGTGAAAGCGCGCATGCAGGCGGGAGGACGTTGGCCGGAAGAGTTTGAGGGCAATAATGGTAACTATCCAGGATAAAGAGAATCTCATCCGCCGGGCTAAAGAGGCCCGCGAATTGGCTTACGCGCCGTACTCCCGCTATAAGGTTGGAGCGGCGGTGCTTACCGAAGATGGACAGGTTTTCACCGGAAACAACATCGAGAATGCCGCCTATCCGACCTCGCTGTGCGCGGAGCGCGTGGCGATATTCAAAGCAGTTTCTGAAGGGCACCGCAAGTTGCAGGCTATTGCCGTGGTCACCAAGAATGGCGGCTCGCCTTGCGGCAGTTGCCGGCAGGTGATGCGCGAATTCGGCGACAATCAGCTGCTGGTGCTTATTGGCGATGAGAGCGGCGCGACGCTGGAAGAGTTCACCCTGGACCAGCTGCTGCCGCGTTCATTTGGACCGGATCAACTCGTGCTGTAAATTCTGATAAAAGAGGCACATAGGAGCGGCATGCCCGACAAAGAGAACCGAACCTTTCGGGCTACTGCCGTGGTACTGCGGCACGTTGAATACGGGGAAGCTGACCGCATCCTGACGCTGTTCACGCTCGAAAAAGGGAAAATTCAGGCCATCGCCAAGGGCGTGCGCAAGATTCGCTCGCGCAAAGCCGGGCATCTGGAACCCTTCACCAGGGTAGCGCTGTTCCTTGCCAAAGGACGCAACCTGGCTATAGTCACGCAAGCTGAAGCGCTGGAAAGCTACCCTGGCATCCGCGCAGACTTGACGCGCACTGCTCTGGCTGCTTATGTGATTGAACTGCTGGACCGCTTTACCCAGGAGGAAGGTGAAAACCGGCAGCTTTTTCATTTGCTGGTGGACACGCTTGGACGCCTGAACCAGGATGAACAGCCCGAAACGGTGGTGCGCTATTACGAGGTGCAGCTGCTGGATTTGCTTGGATTCCGGCCGGAACTGACCCACTGCGTGGTCTGCCGGACGGAAATTAAGCCGGAGGACCAGTTCTTTTCTGCCAGGCTGGGCGGCGCGCTTTGCCCGCGCTGCAGCGCCAATGATACGGCAGCATGGCGGATTTCCCTGACTGCCCTGAAATATCTGCGCTACCTCCAACGCTCGCCGTATTCCGCGGTGCGCGGGCGGGTGATTCCCGCGGCGGCGGAGGCGGAGCTGCGCGCGCTGATGGAGCGCTACTTCACTTACCTGCTGGAGTATGGGCTGCGCACACCGGGCTTTTTGGACGCGATTTCGTAATCGTCTCTCACCGCTCCCGCATGTTACTGCGGATGCAGCGACAACCGACCGGTCTTCAGCCCCACCCGACAAAATACGCTTGGGGGCTTTGCGCGGGGCTGCGTCACACTCATAAGGGCACGCCAGCCTTTCGTTTGATAATCCCTTACCAAGGGTAAAGTTCTTTCCACAGCGGGGGGCTTCCCGGTTCGAGGAACACCCGATATACTCGGGGGCTGTGCCAAAACATAAAACTCCAAAAATCCGGTCACAAAAATTCGGCCATCCAGGGCGCGCGCCGCTTTGCTGTATAATCGTAATGTTTAAAAACCAAATTAAAGGGAATACTCATGAGTCAATCACCCGAAACTGAAAAACCGCTCAATTTTCAAGCGATTATGTTCGCGCTGCAAAACTACTGGGCGCGTCAGGGCTGCCTGATTTGGCAGCCGTACTACTCGCAGGTCGGCGCCGGCACCATGAACCCGGCCACTTTTTTGCGCGTTTTGGGTCCGGAGCCCTGGAAAGTTGCCTATGTGGAGCCTTCCGTTCGCCCGGACGACGGGCGCTACGGCATCAATCCCAACCGCCTGCAGATGCATTATCAGTTTCAGGTCATTCTCAAGCCCGACCCGGGCAATCCACAGGAGCTTTACCTGGATTCCCTGCGCGCCATCGGCATCGACCCGCACCAGCACGATATCCGTTTCGTGGAAGACAACTGGGAATCCCCCGCGCTGAGCGCCTGGGGACTGGGCTGGGAAGTCTGGCTGGACGGGCAGGAAATCACCCAATTCACCTACTTCCAGCAATCCGGCGGCGTGGTGTTGGACGTGCCCGCCGTGGAAATCACCTACGGACTGGAACGCATCGCCATGGCGCTGCAGCGCGTGCGGCACTTCAAAGATATCCGCTGGGACGACGAACGCACCTGCGGAGACGTGAACCAGGTGGCCGAACGGGAACATTCCACTTATTATTTCGAAGTAGCGGACGTGCCACGTTTGCGTGAGATGTTTAACCTGTTTGACAGCGAAGCCAACCTGGCGCTGGAGCGGAACCTGGTGCTGCCGGCGTATGACTATGTCATTAAGTGCTCGCACACCTTCAACATTCTGGACGCGCGCGGAGCCATCGGTTTTACCGAACGGCAAGCGCTCTTCGGGAAAATGCGCGACCTTTCCCGGCGCGTCGCCGAAGCGTACCTCGTGCAGCGAACGGAAATGGGTTTTCCCTGGTTAATATCGACTGATAGCTCATCGGAAACCGCACAGACAGAGCTGCCCTCAGTTAAAGACGAAAAAGCCGACCTCCTCCTGGAAATCGGCATGGAAGAACTGCCCACTGCCGACCTGGCAACCGCCCTGGCGCAGCTCGAAGCGGGCGCGCAAACGCTGCTGGCGGAAGCCCGCCTGGAACACGGCGAAGTCCGCGTCCAGGGCACTCCGCGCCGGCTGACGCTGATGGTAAAAGACCTGCAAACTCAGCAGGCAGACCGCGTTTTGGAAGTGAAAGGACCGCCCGCCGCCCGCGCCTTTGACGCTGAGGGCAAACCCACCAAAGCCGCGGAAGGATTCGCGCGCAGCCGAGGGCTGGACGTCAGCCAGCTGCGCGTATCCGAAACGGACGGCGGCAGCTACGTGGTTGCCGAGGTCAGCGAAAAGGGACAGTCCACCGTGGCGTTGCTGGCGGGCAAGCTGCCGGAGCTGTGTGAAAGCATTCGCTTTACCAAAGGCATGCGTTGGAACCAGACCGGAAAGGTCTTCTCCCGACCGGTGCGCTGGCTGGTTGCCCTGTTGGACGGCGAAGTCATCCCCTTTGAATTCGCGGGCTTGCGCTCCAGCCGCCAGACGCGCGGTCTGCGCTTCGCCGAAGAGGAAAGCCGCACGCTGAACGGTGTGGAGGATTATCTGGCGTACATGAACGCGCAAGGTATCGTCCTGGACCCGCAAAAAAGAAAGGCGTTAGTATGGGAACAGGCCCGCGCTTTGGCTGCGAAGGCTGGCGGGAAACTGGCGGATGACCCGGACTTGTTGGAAGAAGTGACCAACCTGGTCGAACGCCCGACCTCCATGCTGGGTACCTTTGAGCAGCGCTATCTGGAAAGCTTGCCCGCGGAAGTGCTGATTGGCGTGATGCGCAAGCACCAGCGTTACTTCCCCGTGCTCGACCACGCCGGAAACCTGACCCAACACTTCATCATCGTGCGCAACGGCGACGCGCGCTTTGAGGAGCTTGTGGTGGACGGAAACCTGCAGGTAATCCACGCGCGCTTTGCCGACGCGGAGTTCTTTATCCGCGAGGATAAGCAAAAGCCGCTGGCGGATTTCGTCCCCAGGCTCGCCCAATTGACCTTCCAAAAAGACCTGGGTTCCATGTTGGAGAAGACCCGCCGCGTGCAAACGCTGACGACCGGGATTCTCGATAAGCTCGGGGTGCCCGCGGATGCACGCCGGAGCATCGACCGCACTGCTGAACTGTGCAAGGCCGACCTGGCTACCGCCATGGTGATTGAAATGACCGAGCTGCAGGGCGTGATGGGTAAATTCTACGCTAAGCTCTCCGGAGAAGACCCGGCAGTCGCGCAGGGAATTTTTGAGCACTACCTGCCGCGCAACGCCGAGGACCGCTTGCCCGAAGGTGAGGCTGGCATGCTGGTTGGCATTGCTGACCGACTGGATTCGCTGGCGGGATTGTTCGCGGTGGGCCTGGCGCCGACCGGCAACAAGGACCCCTTCGCGCTGCGCCGCACTGCCCTGGGCCTGACGCAACTGCTGACCGGAAAGAACCTGGATTTTGACCTGGAATGGGGTCTGCAGTTGGCTGGCGAGGCGCTGCCTGTGCCCTTTGACCGCCAGATGTTTAGAGCGGCGCTTGACTTCGTTGCCGGGCGCCTGCGCGGGCTGCTGCTGGAGCGCGGATACCGCTATGACGTTGTGGATGCCGTGCTGAATGCCCAGGCAACCAACCCTGCCAAAGCCGAGCGCTTTGCCCGCAGTTTAGGCGCGTGGACTGCCCGCGAGGATTGGAGCAGCATCCTGCCGGCGTACAGCCGCTGCGCGCGCATCACCAGGGATGTCCGGGAGACTTACCCTGTAGATGAGCACGCGCTGTTGGAAAATGAGGAACGCAGCCTGCTTGCCTCTGTGCGGGCGGCACAGGCCAGTTTGGAAAACAGCGCTGATTTGGACGCAGCGTTGGAAGCCGTGCGCCAGATGGTGCCGGAAATCAACGCGTTTTTCGATAAAGTGCTGGTGATGGCTGAGGACGAAAGCCTGCGCAAAAGTCGCCTTGGCCTGCTGCAAGCAATTGTGGCGCTGGTGCAGCCGCTGGCGGACCTTTCTGCGCTGGAAGGCTTTTAAACGAAAAACGCCCCGGGAGGGCGCTTGAATCTTGAAGCGGCTGGTCATCAGACAGGGGTGATCAGCTGCTTTATTTTTTCAACAGCGTCGCCGAGGGTTTTCCCAAGGTAGATGCCGCCCAGCTCGCGCCGGGCCTGTTCGTTCTGGTCAAAGTAGCGCCCGGCGTAAGCCAGCCTTGGCTTTCCGCGCAGGTTGGCCAGCTCGGCCGCGAAGCCTTGCATCAGTTCGGCGGTATTCTCCTGGTTTACCGAGAGCACAATCAGCTTGGGGCGCACAATGGCGGAGTAATCCAGCAGGTCATCTGTGGGTAAATCCGGGCCCAGATATTCGACAAAGTAGCCTGCCTGGCGCAGCAGCACGGCGAACATCAGCGCGGCAAGCTCATGCGCTTCCTCCGGTCCGCAGCCCACCAGGATGAGCGCGCCTTCTTTTACGACCGGCAAATTCTGCATCGTGTTCAGCAGCTTGCCTTTCAGGTAACTGGAAGCCATATGCTCAGTGGCAATGCGAATTTCGCCGTTGTACCAGGCTTCTCCTACGAGCTCCAGGCTGGGGGCCATCACTTCCTGGAAAATCGTCAACAGGTCAAAATATTTATTGACTTCCTCCAGGATAGCGTTGGCGCGGGATTCGTTGTGGGCGATTAGCGCGCCGAAAAGCATTTCAGCATAATCGCGCGCCGGGCGAGGGGGTTTGAGCTTTGGAGGTTCGGGCAGGTCTTTTTGAATTGTCTCAGGCCAGAAGCCGCGCGCGCGGACTCCCTGGAACTGCTCCACGACCTGACTGATGCTCATGCCGGTATCGAGCTTGCGCTGCACCCACAAGAGCAGTTGAATGTCGCGCTCGGAATAGAGGCGGTAGCCGTTGGGCATGCGCATTGGTGTGAGCAGGTTGTAGCGGCGTTCCCAGGCGCGCAGCGTGACGGGTTTTATGCCCGTTCGTGCCTGCACGACCTTGATGGTGTAGGTAGGTTCATCCGGGTATGTTCCGATGGATGTCATAATCCGCTCATTTCTTTGTACACTAATTGTACAAGATGCGGCCTAAAGCAACAAGTTCAGAAGATATGAAATCTATTAGAAAACAGGGCTGGATGAAGGAGCGCGGCTGGAATCCGCCTGCTTTCAGGGGTTTTCGTCTGGGAGCAAACCGCGCCGCTGCCTGGAGACGGCCTCAGGCGCGGGATAAGCCTGGCTAAAGTGGTCCACCCGCGGCATGAACACACGCTCCACGACAGCAGTCAGCCCTTTGGCGCGTTCACCCCCTCCCTGGCTGGCGTGACAGGTAAACGCGCGGGCTTGCGCATCGGCGCTGTCCGCGTAGTTCACGCGCGCGTGGGTGGGGAAGCGCTTTGCGGCGATGGCTACCAGGTCGATGTCTCCGTTCGCGCCGGCTTTGCGCGGGTCTTTCCCTCGCAGGCGCAGCGTGAAAATCGCGGCGCGCAGAAAGCCGCGCGGCATGACGTGGTAGTAAAGCCGGGCAAAGGGACGCGCGCTTTCCGCGGGTTGTTCCGCGCGCAAGAGGTGGAATGCCTGTGTGGCGGCTTCGTGGACGCGGATGTGGTCGGGGTGGCCGTATCCGCCGAAGGGGTCAAAGGTAAGCACGATATCCGGCTGTAAGGCGCGCATGTGCCCGGCAAGCCTGGCAACGACATCCTCCAGCTTTTGGGCTGCCAGGGCTTGGGGATGGTCGTTATCCGGCGAACCCTGCATGCCTGAATCGCGGTAGCCCAGCAATATCACATCCTTCAGCCCGAGTGCGGCGGCGGAACAGCGCAGTTCTTGTTCGCGTAAGTCAGCGACGGTTTGCCCATCCTGCAGGAAGCGCGCTTCGACCATGCCAGCTTCCCCCAGGGTCGCGCAGATGAGCGTAACCTCGGCTCCTTTTTTCGCATAGTGGGCCAGGGTACCGCCCATGCCAAATGCTTCGTCATCCGGGTGGGCAAGTACCGCGAGAATTTTCGCTGGGGCATTGAGTTTGTCTTTTCGCATAGGTTTTGGCAGGCTCCTGGGTTTAAGGTTTGGGGTCGGGAGGGTTTTTGAACATCTGTTCCCACATGCGCACTTCTTCCGCGCTGAGTGGTTTTTCCGATGCGGCTGGGGCGGAAGGGGGGCGGAGCGCGGCGGCAATCCGCGCGGCAAAATCCGGGGATGACAGCACCTGCAGGTGCTGCGCGCGAGCCGAGGCCTGCACCATCCGGTCGGAACTGACCAGCGTGTCGTTGCGGGCGCGCGCGCCTTGTTTGCGCAGGTAGCTGGCGATGGCGGCATCGGCAGTGCCGGGCTGTGGGACGAATACCGCCGTCACGGCGCCGTGCTTTTGCTCGCCGCCGGCGCCGGTCTGGGCGCGGTCGAAAAAGACCAGGGCGCGGTCGCGCTTTGCCCGGCAAAAACGAATCAGCAGGTCGATTAACGCCTGCTCATCGTCCAGGTCGGAAAGAGAAAGCCCACGCACGTGCGGGATGAGGTTGTGTCCGTCAATAATCCACTGCATGCAGCTTATTTTACTGCCTGGCAAGCGCCTGCGCGGGCAAGGAGGGGCTTCATAGAAGGTTTGCCATCTGGAACGTAAGCGCAATGCGTGCGGAGAGCGCTGGCAGGTTTTTCGCGGATAGGTAATCCTGGCATACGCAAAGGCTAAAGGGCAATTTGGTGGATGAAGGGGCAATAACAAGGGCACTGATGCAGCGCGGCGCCCAGAATTGACAGAATCACGCGGAAGGCCGCCGCCTCGCCGCGCTCAGAAGTATAATTAGCCCGGATGACAGCACTGGCAAGGAGCGGCATGTTCTGGTCTTACTGCGCGTACATTTTGTTCATGGTGGGGGCGGTGATGGGGCTGACCCAACACGCGGCGGAGCCTTCCTTATGGTTTATCAGCATGGGCTGGGTGCTTCAGATGACCTTAATCCTGCTGCGTGCGCTGGGCTACCGGCGCGCCCTGCCCACCGCAGGCGCGGGCTGGCAAAAAGCGGCACTGGGGCTGGCTCTGACCTTGGTGCCGGTTATGACGTTCTTCCGTCTTAGAGCGGATTTGGGCATTTTTTCACTGCTGCTGGCGGCAGCCGCGCTGTTGTGGTCGCTGGCACTGCTCAGAAACAAAGCATCCTGACTGCTGGCATGGAGATTTTGCGATGAAAAATGTTTTCCCTTCCACCCACCCGTTGATAGCGGCCAAGCTCAGCCGCCTGCGCGACGTGCACACCGAGCCCAAAAAATTCCGCGAGCTGGTGCGCGAAATGGCAGCCATGCTGGCGTATGAAGCCACGATGGATTTGGCTGTGCAGCCAATCGAGGTGCAGACCCCGCTCACCGTGACGCAGGGGGTCGCGCTGACGGACAGAATCGGCCTGGTGCCGGTGCTGCGGGCCGGGCTGGGGATGGTGGAAGGTGTGTGGGAACTGATGCCAGGCGCGGAGGTGTGGCACATCGGGCTCTACCGGGACGAGAAGACGCTGAAACCGGTGGCGTATTACAACCGCCTGCCGGTGGAACCGACAGTTTCGGTTTGCTTGATTTTGGACCCCATGCTGGCGACCGGCGGTTCAGCGGTCGCGGCAGTGGATATTCTCAAGAAGTGGGGCGTGAGCAGGATTAAGTTCGTCGGATTGATCGCGGCGCCGGAAGGGATTGCGCGGTTGCACAGCGCCCACCCGGATGTGCCGATTCACATCGCGGCGGTGGACGAACGCCTGAACGAGCACGGATATATTTTGCCCGGGCTGGGGGACGCGGGGGACAGGCAGTTTGGGACCTAAAGCGGTTTAGCGGTATTTGTCTGACAAGTAAAAGCAAAATTTCGTCCGAGACGGGAGTTAGCGCCAAATCGGGCTGAAGTTTACGCCCTGCTGAAAATCAGCCTCCAATTCCTGGCGCGGCATTTAACAGGCATTCCACAGGTGGAACCCGGAAAATGTGTGCATTCAACATGAAAAGCGGGGGAAGAAGAAAAGAACCAATCACGCTGGGGAGCGAGGGGGAGAGCCAGCAATTAACTAAATTACTCTTTATCGTAAGCAAGCTACGGGTTGCTGGAAGGGTAAAGCCAGACTTATTACGGAGCTTTCATCAGCAAGCTTTTCGCGATCAATCGGTCCACCTTGCCCATGGCAAAACCCGGCAGTTCCTCCGGACTTGCCCAGCGTACGGTCTCCGATTCAGGAACGGTCTGACCGGCCAGCAGGGCGCAGGCAAAAGCGTGCAGGGTGATGCGAAAGTGTGTATAGGCGTGACGGAAAACCCCCATCATCTCCCCCACGCTGATTTCCACGCCCAGTTCCTCCCGGATTTCGCGCCGCAAGCAGGCGGGCAGGTCCGGGTCACTTGTTTCCAGCTTCCCGCCCGGGAATTCCCATAAGCCCCCCAGCAAGCCTCCTTGCGGGCGTTGGGCAATCAGCACTTTGGCGCCCTGCTGGATGACCGCCGCGGTGACGATGTAGTGCGGGACAGCGGATTTTAGTTTACACGCGGGCAGCTCGGTCTGGCTGTTGTGTCTAACTGCCAGGCACGCCCCGCGCAGCGGGCAGCGCGGGCACTGGGGGGCTTTGGGCGTGCATACCAGCGCTCCAAGTTCCATCAGCGCCTGGTTGTGGTCGCCCGGGCGTTCGCGGTGGAGAAATTCTCCGGCAGCTTCCCAAAGAATCTTTTCACCAGCAGGGGAGCCGGCTGGTTCGCGCAGTTCGAGCAGGCGCGAGAGCACCCGGCGGATATTCGCGTCCAGCGCCGGGGCGGGAATGCCAAACGCGATGGACGCGATCGCGCCGGCGGTATAGCGCCCGATGCCAGGCAGCTCGCGCAGCGCGTCCAAATTCGCGGGCAGCTGGCACTGATATTGCTGGCAAAGCAGCTGGGCGCATTTGTGCAGGTTGCGGGCGCGGCTGTAGTAACCCAGGCCTTCCCAGGACTGCAGCACTTCCGCCTGGGAGGCTTGCGCCAGGCTCACTATGTCGGGGAAGCGCAGCATAAAGCGCTCAAAATACGGGATTACAGTTTCCACCCTGGTTTGCTGGAGCATAATCTCGGAGACCCAGGTGCGGTAGGGTGTGACATCAGAACGCCAGGGCAATTGCCTGGCGTTTTGGTCGTACCATGCGAGCAGGAGCGCCCCAATTTCGGGCATCAAAGTTGGAAAGCGCCTTTCTGACTGATAATCTTGCAGGTGTAGTCCACCACAAATTCCAGCAGTTGGTCGCGCAGGTCAAGCCATTCTTCAGAATTCAACAGCTCGCGCGCGGAGGCATAATCGGGCATTATGATCCCGACCATAATCTGCGGCTCATTGCCATAGAGAGTCACCCAGGCGTCGGTCATGGAGAGTTCTTTGTGGTTCATCCACGGCAAAAAGCTGCCGACCATGAAACCGTAGTAGTCTTGTTCCGCGTTGGCTTTGATATTCCAGGTGAGAAGAATCTTGACGCTCATAACAGCCTAAGACATGATTTTTGGATCCAACGCGATGACGTGCGTTTCCTCTTCCGTGAAAGCGTTGGCGTTGGTGATTTTATAGGATTCCAGGGTCTCGAGTTGGGTAATGCCCATCTCTTTCAGGAATTTGCTTAAGGGGTCCAGGTTTAGCTTGGATTGGGGTGTATCGTAGTACATCGGGATGACAATGTTGGGTTCCAGCATGCTGATGACTTCCGCGGCTTTGGCGGCGTTCAGGCTGGCGCCGTCGCCAATCGGAACGAGCGCGATGTTGACCGAGCCCATTGATTCCACGTCCGACTGGGTGGGGGAGTGTGAGACCCGGCCGAGATGCGCCACAGTGAGCGTGCCAAAATCCATGATATAGAGCGTGTTGCGCGGTCCGTCCGACTCTTTCTTTTCCGAAACGGTGTGCATGCCGGTGATAAACACTCCACCGACTTCGTATTCACCGGGGCCGGTGATCACGAGGGGATCGCCTTTGACCGCCTTGCTGTAGTTGTGCACCGGATCGTTGCAGCTGACCGTGACGATTTCCGCCTTGAGCTTGAGCGGACTGTAACCTGCCACCGCGGCATCAAAGGGATCTGTAACAACGGAGCCCATACCGCGCTCTGTGATCCGAAAACAGGAATGCCCATACCAGACGATTTCCATTAATCCTCCAAATACAATCAACTGTGGAGAAATCCACGCTTTGATTATATCAGCTTGGAAAGCTGGAAGTTGCGAGCCTGCTCTTGAGTAGAAGCTCAGGGAGAAAAATCCGTTGGTTTTACGCCCAGGCGGCTCTTCGAATGTTATAATATGGCAAGCTGGTTTTCCAACTTTCCAGGCTGTCCGCGCTGGAATTCACATTCACAATTGTCCATCTAGCTTCGCTGTTTGTCTTCTTGCCTCTAAGTTGACGTTAAGGTCAGAAACGGAGGTCCACTCCAAAATAATGTCCATTGCATATGTCCATGCTTTTGACGATTTAATCTTATAAAGGAGAAAGATGAACAAACATACTTTGAGGGTGTTGTTTCCCATCTTGTTGATGGTGGGCTTGGTTTTTGGATTGGTCCAATCCATGCGCACGGCGACAGCGATTTCATCGCCGACACACAGGATTGGCGCCTGACCGACACGAACGCTTCCACTTTCCGGACCACCTTTGAAGTGCGGGGCGATTGGCTTGTGGTTGCCAATACCGACACTGGCGTATAGTGCTACAACTCGCTGACCAGAGCTTACGCTGCCGCCTTCCCGGGCATGCAGCCCGCATCGTTTACAAACAGTTTCTCCCGATGCTGGTAAAGTGAGCAGAGCCAGAAAGATTATGAACGCGCTCCCGAGGCCTGTCTTCGGGAGCGCGTGACAGTCGGGGGAGCAGGCGCCTTTGAGGCAGCGCGGGCTTGGAAAGTTTTTGGCAACGCCAGCAAAACCAGAGGAAACTGCACAAAAAAGTGAGAATCACCCTTGTAAGCGCTAAAAGCGGTGATACAATTTTACGAGTTTAGTCATTAATTTCACAATTCATGTATTAGTTGAGTTGTAGGTTCTACTATAAGTCTGAACTTACCTGTTTTCCAAGCTTCAAAGCGTCTTATCCAATAGCAATCCTTCACTTGCTTTACCAAGGAGGTGTCATAGCTAAAAATATAAACTTTTGGTCTCGCTAACCTGTTTCGTTTGTGTTTT
>JBCFBH010000015.1:23906-35146 GCA_038562595.1 Anaerolineaceae bacterium | reverse complement strand
CTTTTTCAGGTACCTCCGCTTCAGAACCTTGGGTACAATTGCTGAAGCGTCAACTCAATGACAGCCTCTCGATCAATAACTTCTTCTAAATCTAACGAAAAGTGAAACAGTATCCCCGACCGGTCATGTGAGGAGATCAGCTTTGACCTGGAGCTATTTTTCACGACAACCACAAATCGCGCGCCAGTGGCTGACCCGCAAACACTGGTCGCTTACACTGGCACCTCCCTGCCAATCCCCCTGACTGGTTCGGACCACGATAATGACACTTTAAGTTTTCAAGTGACCGCCCAGCCTACTCATGGCAGCCTGAGCGGATCTGAGCATAAGCTGATCTACGCGTCCCTGGAAGGTTTTGTTGGAGAAGTTCATTTGGATTTATCGTGAACGATGGTGAAAGAGACTCCCAGCCTGCGATCATTCGCATCTCAATTTTATCCAACATCTGCCTTCCGATGATGATTAGCGGCGAGCCGCAAATGTGAAATCAGGGGAATTATCTCTGCGCAAGCATCCCAGAGCCAACCAGGAGTTCCTGGAGTTGCTGGGTGATTTCCTTGCGGCGTTCAGATTGGATCGCCAAGGCAAGTTCCTCAATCAAGTCGGAGGTGTTTTCCTTCGCTTCTTCGAGCAGGCGGTAGCGATAAAGATTTTCA
This sequence comes from Anaerolineaceae bacterium, assembly GCA_038562595.1. Taxonomy (GTDB): domain Bacteria; phylum Chloroflexota; class Anaerolineae; order Anaerolineales; family Anaerolineaceae; genus Mesolinea. The sequence continues at coordinate 34,490 of JBCFBH010000015.1, read as the reverse complement.
GCCGCGATCGCGTCCAGGATCAGCTGATAAAAGCGAATAGCCAGCAGGTGCCTGTCAATCTGTTTCAGCATCCTCTCCGGATCGCCCTCGATGATAGGCGGTGGCCAGGGTAGTTGCTCAGACTCGTCCCCTTCAACATCGTCATTGCCTTCAGGCAAAAGGGTGGTGAAGACGGGGTTGTAATTGTTGCCAGGCGAGCGTTTCCGGAAAGAAAGGATCTCGACTTTCGCGAGCGTGCTGTCCTGGAGGGCGGCTGTCCAGCCGCGCAGCCAATGGGCAGCCTGGTCATAAGCAGGCGTTGAACCCAGCCCCAGCGTCTCATGCCCCTCAAATCTGACGCCTTCATGCGTCAAAGCAAGCTGGACTCTAACGCCAAATGCCAGTACTTTTGTTGGCAAACCATCCTTCCGCTCCAATCGCTCCGAAGCCATTCTGGCTAATTGCTTATTATACTGACCACAAATACCCCTGGAACTGCCCAGGACGGCCAACACCTGGTACTGCTCCACTGGTTGATGATCAAAATGCTCTTCCGCTTCGTGCTTCTTAGGCTTATCACCTGCCTGCGAGCGTACCTGAGCCGCCACCAATGAAAAACGCTCTGCATACGCTGAGAGAGAAGCCTGACGGTTAAGCGCCATTTGCATGGTGCTGAGCGACAGTACGCGCAATGAACCCAACAATGGCTCGATCCCCTTCAGGTTTGAGAGCCTGGCTTCTGCGCGTTCCTTACCTTCAGACATTTACGCCTTATCCCACCTGGAATTTATCGAGCGTCCAGATAAAGACAACTGCCGCACTTTTACCAAGCGGCGCGGCTTCATTTACCATGTGAGCATCCGTATCGGCTTCAGGACCATATCTGTGATGGATGGACACGATCTCCATGCAGGAGTCGGTAATGAGGCTCAGAGCCGTCTGGACATCACTGGTGCGGACTGCTATAAAAAGTGTCGTCTGACTCTGCCGCAGCACTCCTCCGCGTGTCTCCGAGTAAGTCGCTGTAAATCCGGCATTGATGAGTGCCGAAAGCACATCATCGCTATATTGTTTTGGCACAATTGCCATAATCATTTTCATTTGTTTTGCTTCACTTTCTTAGCCTCCAAATCAAGAAAGGTATCTAAGGCCTGGTTTAAGTCTGCTTTAGTTTCTTCGCTCAGGCTGCGGTCAAGCCGGATGGCATCGATTGCCTGGGCAGCGTGGATATGCAAGTACCTGATCATTTCATCCGCAAAAGCGTTCACTTTTTCAGGCTTGATCTCATCCATAAAGCCATTCGTGAAGGCGTAGAATAGCGCCACCTGGTCCTCAAAGAGCACTGGCTGGTTGGGACCTTGCTGTAGGAGGGCGTTCAGCCTCTGTCCGCGTTCAATTTGTTTCCTCGTAGCCTCATTAACATCTGTGCCAAACCGGGCAAAACGTGCCACTTCTTCATACTGCGAGAGTTCCAGTTTTAGAGCTTTCACCACAGACTTCATCGCCGGTTCCTGCGCCGCGGACCCCACGCGGGAAACAGACCTGCCAATGTCGATTGCGGGCTTGTTGCCCTTGTTGAATTCATCCGCGTCCAAAACAATCTGTCCATCAGTGATAGAAATCAAATTGGTCACAATATAGCTTGAGATATTACCGCGTTGAGTGGTCGCGAGAGGCAGCGCCGTGATGCTCCCACCGCCATTCGCCTCGTTCAAACGACAGGCACGCTCCAAAAGGCGCGAATGAAGATAAAAAATGTCTCCGGGATACGCTTCGCGTCCGGGTGGGCGCCGCAGCAGTAAACTCATCTCACGGTAAGTATCCGCATGTTTCGTAAGGTCATCGTAGACGATCAAAACGTCCATGCCGTTATCCAACAGGAACTCAGCCATGGTCACGCCAGCGTAGGGCGCCAGGTAGCGCAGCGCAGGGGGATCATCGGGACTCGAAATCATGACGGTCGTCTGGTTCATGACCCCTCCGGCTTTGAGTGTTTCAATCGCGCGTAATACGGAGGTCTTCTTCTGTCCGATCGAGACGTATACACAGCGAACATCGGTACCCTTTTGGCTGAGGATGGCATCCAGTGCCAAGGTGGTTTTCCCCACCTGGCGGTCGCCAATAATTAGTTCGCGCTGCCCGCGACCAAGCGGCAGAAGAGCGTCGATGATCTTTGTACCGGTAAACAGTGGTGTGTCCACTGGCGCGCGGTCGATCACGCCCGGAGCAATACGCTCCACAGGGCGATATTCGGAGGGTACGATCGCGCGATTTTCATCCAGTGGTCTTCCGAGTGGGTCCACAACCCTGCCCAGGAAGGATATGCCGACCGGGATGCTAAGCCGTCTTCCCATCGCGATCGCCACATCTCCACCGCGAATACCTGTATCCTCACCCAGGAGGATCAAATCCACGTGCTTGCGGTCCAGATTCAACACCATTCCCTCTACGCCATTTGGGAAAGTCACCAATTCTTCCAGGTGGACCATCGGCAGACCGCTGAGGGTGGCGATGCCATTGCCAATATGTTGCACAGTGCCAACACTGCGGATAAAGACCCGTTGCCTCTGCCTTTGGCTCGCGGATTGAAGCTGGTTGATGACATAGTCAGTCTTGAGGGTCTTTGGCCGCTTGGGGATTTTTTCTACCACACGCGCTTTTACTTGCTTCAGAAAGTCTTCCCGAGTTACTGACAAAGGATCATTAACGCGCAACCGCTCAGTGAGTTCTGATAATCGTATCTGGGTTGTAAGGTCTAAATCATTCATCTTCAGGTTTTGCTAAAGTTTCCAATTTCTGACTGATTTCTTCCCGCATGGAGTCAAGTTGGGCATAAATGGTGTTATCCAGCACGATGTCTCCGACTCTGGCGCGAATGCCGCTAACAAGCTCAGGCCTGACGTGTACGTCCAGCTCCACTTCCTTGTCTGCAAGGGCATTGAAAGTATTAATCAGCTTTACTCGCTGTTCGGTCGTGAGCTCCCGCGCCACTTCAACTTTGACAGTCGGAATTCTTTCTTCAAGGGATTCGCGGATGTTCTGTACCATGCGCATATCGGTCCGCCCAAAGTTCCAGATGTTGCGATTCATTTCTTCGATCAATTGATCGTTAACTTGCGTTGGGGCGACCTCCCGCAGGGTATCATTGCAGATTTTGATGACGGTTTCCACCAGGTTGCTCTGCAGGCGCTTGATATCTACTTCCTGCTCCCTGCGAGCCTCACTTACTGCTTGCATCATGAGGGATTCGGCTTCCACACGGGTAGCCTCCAGCAAATCATTCCGTTGGACCTGGCTGTTGAGATATGCCTGATCCATGATTTTTTCAATTTCCACATCAAGATTAACGAGGCGCTCATCGAGTTCTGCAAGTCGCTGTTGAGCATCCAGCTGATCGCGCTGCAGTGCAGCCCTGAGGGCTGCTTTCTCGATTGCCCGTTCCTCCGCTCGCTTGGTCATCGGCTTGAAGACCAGGAAGTACAGGATCACCATCAGGACGAGAAAATTCAGAATCTCCCAGATGATGGTGCCAAGGTCAATATCGAGCATGGTTAGCCCCCAAAGAAACTCGTGATCAACGGGTTGGCGAACAGTAATACCAGCACGACCAGGAGCACATAGATCGAAGCTGTTTCGAGGAGCGCCATCGAAATCAACATGGTTGTTCGCAGCTGAGGCGCCACATCTGGTTGTCGCGCCATCCCTTCAAGTGCCTTCTCTGCCGCCTTGCTCTCAGCCCAGGTGGGGATCATGGTTCCAACCACGATTGCGATTCCGCACACGATTGTGGTGACAATAATGATCAAAACTTCAGGTGTCATATTTTCCATTAGATTCTTCCTTTCTCACTTATTTTGGTAAATTTTCTCTTCTCAGTATTTTCAGCTTTAATTCTTTGATCCTCTTCGTTTATTTCAACCGCGGACGAGATGAAAAGAGCCGCGAGCGTCGTCAGCACAAAGGCCTGCAAGACGCCCGTAACCATCATGACCGCAGTTATCGCAATCGGCAGGAAGTACGGCACGATTGAAAAAACAATCGCTACGATCAAATCACCGCTCAGGATATTACCAAACAAACGCATTGATAGTGAAAGCGTGCGGCTGAACTGCCCGATCAACTCAATCGGAAACATGAAAATCGGGCTGGCAAATTCCTTCAGATACTTCCAAACGCCTTTTTTGATCATGCCGTAGACATGCACCGACAATACCACAATTAACGCCAGTCCGATGGTAGTGTTGATATCCGCCGTGGGAGACTTCATGCCCGGAATAACAGAGATCAGGTTGGAAAAAAGTGTGAAGATCATCAAGCTGCCCAATAGCGGAATGTAGGGGTGCAGGTCATCCACGTCCATGGCATCATCCAAAATGCTGATAACCATTTCGAGAAGGTATTCCAGCAGGTCGGGCTTGAGCACTTTTAAGATCAATATCGCAACGATGATAATGCCCATGGTGATCCAGGTGAAGAGCACCGTATCCTTTATGGGCAGGATGCCAAAGAGGACGAAGACGATATTGTGTTCCATTACATCCAATTTACTTCTCCTTTCTACCCATGGGTTTGTTCATGCGGTTGTTATACATGATCACCTGCACCCAGGTGGTGATCGTGATCACAATCACCATGCCGATCGCTCCCAAAGGTTCAGTCCGCAGAGCAAGGTAGAGCAGCGGTCCCAGCAGGATAAACACCACGAAACGGCGCAGTATCAATCTCGCTATTGGGGATTTCTGCCCATTCAGCACAGGCTGGATCTCTTCCATTTCCTTACGCAGCCATTGAAACGAAAGCACAGACCAAGCTGCCGCAACCACGATCCAAAATATGATCCAAATTACTTTTATGCCTTCATTTTCCATATCGTTGCCTGTGCCTGCGTTCCTGCTCTTTGATCAATTCTTTCATCTTAGCGAGTTCAGCCGCTCTTTTTTCGTCAGTTTCTTTATTCATTAAATAAAGTTCATATCTCACATAGCGGATCACTGCCGCGACCGCCGATAAAACGCCCACCCCCAACAAGATGAAGGTCCAACGCGAACCTGTGCCGAATTGGCGATCGATAAAAAAGCCCAGTAAAGGTCCGCCAACGATCGGGATGGCAATTTCCCAGCCGATGGTCGTCATGCGCAGGTCGCGCGCTGAAAACATGCGCCTGCGCCTGGTTACTTTTTCCGCTACCGGCTGCTCAGAATGGCTATCCGGGTTTGCATTGGAGCCCGGTCTTTCTTCCATCGCATCCTCAGCGCGTTGTAAAAATCCTGACCTGGTTTTCCTCCAGGCTTAATATGCCAGATTTTACAAACACCGTTTGGTCCTGGTTGTCTTTTGTGTATCTTAGCTCTCCATCGCCAGTGGCGGCGATCATCGCCGCGTGCCCGGGGTGGATCCCCAACCATGACCCATCTTCCAGTCGGATCTGCAGCCTTTCGACCTGCTCCAATTCCAGATCGTCCGAGCCCGGGCTGAGCACCTGAACCTTGAGCAGTTTTTCGGGATTAGCCTGCTGGCTCATCGATGCCATCCAGAGGGCCCATTTCTTCGGCTAACTGCATCTCTTCAGCCTGCCGCAATACGTCCGCAATTGTGCCGGTCATATAAAAAGCCTGCTCAGGCAATTCATCATATTTCCCTTCCAGGATCTCCTTAAAGCCTCGCACAGTCTCCTCCAGGGGCACGAACACTCCCGGTTTACCCGAAAAAACTTCCGTCCCGATAAAGGGCTGCGTCAGAAAACGCTGCACCCTGCGCGCACGGATCACAATTTGCTGATCCTCCAGGGAGAGCTCTTCCATGCCAAGTATGGCGATCAGGTCCTGGAGCTCCTCATAGCGCGCTAAGGTCGCCTTGACCTGCATGGCAACATCGTAGTGTTCACTCCCCACTTTTTCCGGCGCCAGCAGGTTCGAACTTGACTGTAAGGGGTCGATGGCCGGATAAAGACCAAGCGAAACGAGCCGGCGTGAGAGCACGGTGGTGGCGTCCAGGTGAGAAAAGGTAGCCGCTACTGCCGGGTCAGTTACGTCGTCGGCGGGAATGTAGACCGCCTGTACGGAAGTGATGCTCCCGCGGCTGGTTGAGGTTATTCGCTCCTGGAGTGAACCCATTTCGGAATCGAGCGTGCTTTGGTAGCCCATCTCACTTGGCAATCGCCCCAAGAGCGCCGAAACCTCAGAGCCGGCCTGGATAAAGCGGTAGATGTTGTCGATAAAGATCAGCACCTGACGGCTTTCTTCGTCGCGAAAGTACTCTGCCATCGTCAGAGCAGTAAAGGGAACACGTAAGCGCGCTCCGGGCGGTTCGTTCATCTGGCCAAACGTGAGAATAGCTGAGTCAATCAAGCCAGAAGCGTTCATATCCAGCCACATATCGTTACCTTCGCGGCTGCGCTCGCCCACACCGGCAAAAAGCACGACCCCCGAGTTTTTGGTGATGGTGTTGTTCATCAGCTCCAGCATCAAGACTGTTTTACCAACCCCTGCCCCTCCAAACAGACCGACTTTTCCGCCTTTGGGGTAAGGGGTGAGGAGATCGATGGCCTTGATACCGGTAACAATTTTCTCACTTGAAAGCACCTGGTCGCGGATTGCGGGAGGGGGGCGGTGGATCGAGGCGAAGGCTTTCGGTTCGAAAGGCCCGCGGTGGTCTATCGGTTCACCAAGGACGTTGAAAAGCCGCCCGAGAGTTTCCGGACCAACAGGTACCTTGATCGGCTCCCCCAGGTCGATGACGGGCATGCCGCGTCTGAGCCCGGCTGTGCTGCCCATAGCAATAGCCCGTACCACGTTGGTGCCGACATGCTCTTGAATCTCCAGGATAAGATCGCCCCCCTGTTTACGTCTGACCATCAGGGCATTATAGATGGGGGGAAGGTCCCCTGATCCAAATTCAACATCAACCACTACACCTACCAAACGGATGATCACCCCTGGATTTTTATGTTCAGTGTTGTTAGATTGCACGAGCATCCTTAAATTATTCTTTTTTGCATTTGAAAGGTCAGAGCCCTGACCGGGTTAAAACACTCTTCTATTATGCCGGATAAAGTTGTAACCGTCAAAGGTCACGTATCACCACTGGGTGAGGAGGTCAGCATATGCTACTTTTTGTAGATCAGTCATTCGAGTTGTACCGGGAATGCCCCCGCAAACAAGAATCATGATTATCTTCAGCAAGTCTACCCGAAGAATTGGGGCAGCCAGGCTTTATTCGTCTCCAGAATATCATCCAGGATCAGGCGCGCGGTGCTGATGTCATCAACGACCGGATCCAGAAGCAGACTCTGCAGTGCTAATTCTTTGTCCCCATGGACGACCGCGTCAATACACAGCTGGCTGGCACTGACCTCCCGGCGCAGCAATTCGGTAATCCCGCGCGGTAGTTCCCCAACAGCCTGGCCGGTAATGCCGGCGTTCGAAATCATTCCGGGAACTTCCACGATGGCGCTCTCCGGCAGTCCATCGATGAGACCGCGGTTTGGGAGATTCAACGCTTCCCAGTAGAGCCGCTTGTCTGTCGTCAGGCTTTCGACAAGCTCGACAGCCCCTTCGCTGACAGGATACCGCAGGGTTTCGCTTTGTTCCTTACGGGAAATCCATTCAGAAACCTGCTGCCACTGTTCCTTGCGCAAGTTTTCGTACAACTCCCAGTTATAAAGCGAAAGGTCGTAGCGCTCCCAGGCCTTTTGGCTGGGGTTTGTCAGCCAGGGCAGATACTCATCCAGGTGTTCATCGCCTGGGATCGGGAACAACTGGAAAATATCGAAAATTTCTCTGGTAAGCGGTTCAAACCGGGCGGGCAGCTTTTGCCATTCGCGCCGGAAAAGGGGATAAAGATCCGCGCCTGTTTGCCGGTCCTGCAGGGCGAGCATCCAGGTGAAATGGTTCAGCCCGGCAGCCGTGATTTTTAAGCGTGCCATGCCCTGGGATGCCATGTTCGCCATGGGGAAGTGGTTGTTTGGGTCCGCATGGGTGCTCACGAAGGCGTCTGCGCTCTGAAAGCCGTAAACTCCAGCCAACGCTTTGGCTGCCATGGCGTATCCAGCGGCAAGTTGATGGCACAGTCCGACCACCTTTACACGCGAATACTGGTTTACCAGGTAACAGAGGCGGTGCATGGGGTTCGTAAAATTGATCAGCCAGGCATCCGGGCAGGCATTTTCCATATCCCGGGCGATTTCCAGGACGGTATTGACATTACGAGCGGCATGCGCGAAGCCCCCCGGTCCACCGTTTTCAGCGTAAGGCTGGCGCAGCCCATACTTGAGGGTCAGCTCAAAATCCTGCTGCCACAATCTTTCGCGCGGTTGAACTTCAATCGCGCTGACGACAAAGTCCGCGCCGGGGAGCGCTTCTTTGTGGCTGGAATGCGCGCTGATGCTCTTGCCGCAATCCCAGCACTCATTCAGCCATCCCGCCAAGCTGGCGCTCAGGTCGAGCGACTCGGCATTGATGTCCACAAGCGCGATTTCGCTCCCGCGCAGAGCAGGGCTTTGCAGCAGGGTCAAAAGGGTGCTTAATCCAAACGAAAAACTACCAGCGCCTAAACATACGATTTTTGGCATATCAACTTCCTTTTTGGGCGTCTTTTTCGGTCAGGAAGAGGTTTATGGCAGCGGCGGCTTTGCGGCCTGCCCCCATAGCCAGGATGACCGTTGCGCCGCCGGTGACGATATCCCCGCCGGCATACACGCCCGGGATGGAAGTCGCCATCGTGTCAGCGTCTGCAATAATGTTGCCCCAGCGATTGAATTCCAGGTTGGGGGTTGTGCGCTGGATAATCGGGTTGGACCCGTTGCCGATGGCTACCACCGCCACATCGACAGCCATTTCGTACTCCGAGCCCGCGATGGCAATCGGGCGCCTTCGGCCGCTGGAATCCGGTTCGCCCAGTTCCATTCGGTTGAGCTTCATCCCCACCAGCCAGCCGTCCGTGTTTCCCAGGAATTCCAGGGGATTGCGCAGAAATTCAAAACGGACACCTTCTGCTTTGGCGTGCTGTATTTCTTCAAAGCGACCCGGCATCTCGGCTTCGCTGCGGCGGTAAACAATGGAAACCTCGGCAGCGCCAAGGCGCAAAGCAACCCGGGCGGAATCCAGCGCGGTATTCCCCCCGCCGATCACGGCGACGCGTTTTCCCAGCATATTCAGGATGGGAGTATCGACCTGCGGAAAGAGGTAAGCCTTCATCAGGTTCACGCGCGTGAGGAATTCGTTGGCAGAGTAAATCCCCACCAGGCTTTCCCCGGGGATATTCAGGAAATTGGGCAGACCCGCTCCGGTGCCGATAAAGACAGCCTCGTAGCCGTCCAGCTGCATCAGGTCCTGGATGGTTTTGGTCGCGCCGATGAGGACATCCGGTACAAACTTCACGCCCAGGTCCGAAAGCTGTTGGACTTCTTGGCTCACAATCGCTTTCGGTAAGCGGAATTCAGGGATGCCGTAGCGCAGGACGCCGCCAAAATCGTGGAAGGCTTCGAACACGGTCACTTCGTGCCCGGCTTTGATTAAGTCCCCGGCGCAGCTCAGGCAGGCGGGTCCGCTGCCGACCAGGGCGACTTTGTGACCGCTGGGTTTCAATTCCACCGGCGCCTTCTGGACAGGGTGCGCGTCGATGTAATCTGTCACGTAGCGTTCCAGCGCCCCAATCGCCACCGGCACGCCTTTTTTCTTGAGAATGCAGGCTCCTTCGCATTGTTCCGTCTGGGGGCAAACGCGCCCACAGATCCCCGGCAGGGAGTTATCCTGTTTGACCAGCAGCGCCGCGGCGGAGACATCGCCGGCAAGTATCAGCTTGATGAATTGCGGGATTTGGACTGAAACCGGGCATCCGGCCACGCATTTCGGGTTCTTGCACTGCAAACAGCGGGCGGATTCCTTGAGGGCGAGTTCGTCCGTGAAACCGAGCGCGACCTCCTCAAAATTCCGGACGCGCGCCGGGACCGGCAATTCAGGCATACTCTGCCGGGCGCGCGGAGCGCTTTGCGCTTCTTCCACGGCGCCTTCCAGCATGGTCAGTGGCGCGTCCAGCCTGCAGCTCTCGAGATGGCTGTACGCGCGGTTGCGTTTATTCAGCGAGTCAAAATCCACCTGGTGGCCGTCGAATTCCGGACCTTCCACGCAGGTAAAGCGCACCTTGCCCCCAACCAGCACGCGGCAGCCGCCGCACATGCCTGTCCCATCTACCATGATGGGGTTCAGACTGACAGTGGTGGGGATGCCGTACGGCCGGGTGAGCTCCGCGATGGCGCGCATCATCGGCAGCGGACCGACCGCAAGCGCGTACTGGTAAGAGCTGCCCTTCTCCAGAAGCTGCTTCAATTGGTCGGTCACGAAGCCGTGAAAGCCGTACGAGCCGTCGTCGGTGGTGATATACAGTTCGTCCGCCACCTGTTCCAGCTCTTTTTCAAGGATAATCAGATCTTTATTGCGAGCCCCGACTATGGCGGTAACGTGATTCCCAGCTTGCTTAAGCGCTTTCGCGACCGGGTAGGCTACCGCTGTGCCGACGCCTCCGCCGACCACCACTACGCGGCCGTAGGCTTTTATATCTGAAGGGTTTCCCAAGGGACCGAGCACATCCAGGATTTGTTCACCAATC
>JBCFBH010000015.1:0-23896 GCA_038562595.1 Anaerolineaceae bacterium | reverse complement strand
AGACTTTCCATATATTCCGTGCTCTTCCCGACCGCCTGCACAATCAGGGTAATGCTGCCGAGCTGAGCGTCGTGGTCTACGATTGTGAGTGGAATGCGCTCGCCTGCGCTCGTCAGCCGCAAAATGACGAACTGACCCGGGCGGGCTTTTTGCGCGATGAGAGGCGCGTAAACATCGTAGCGGGTGACCCGTTCAGCCAGGATTTCCTTGGAGAGGATCGTGCCGTGCCTGGAATAGTCAAAGTGGTCAGAAGGGATTCTTATTCCCAAGGATTCAACGGTCATTGAATTCAGCCTCCGGGGGACAGGTTTTTCGCTCTACGGGCAAGCAGTCTTTACTCCACGCGCAGGCACCAATACAGGGCTTCGTTGCGGTCAACATTCAGCGTAAAGACAATGCAGTATCGCCCAGGAGCCAGGGCTTTTTGGGGGGTAAGCAGGTGGATGTTATCCTTCACGGGGCGGGTGGTGAATGGCACCGGTAAACCGCCCTCGTCGAGCAGCTGCAGGCGTTCCAGGCTGATCACCTGGTTGTTCACCACCAGTTCCGGCATAGTCTGTTTTGTCAGCGGAATGCCGCTCTCGCCTTGCGGGACGTTCAGGTTCAGCGCCATCTCGGTGAACTGACCATTTTCAAGCAGGAAAACGCCTTCATATTCAGGCAGAATTTCCAGGACCGGAGTTGGCCTTGCCAGGAAGGGGATATTCACATTCAAAAGCGTTGTGCCAATCAGGATGCCAATAATAATAAACACCATCAGCGTCACGCCGTACATCAACACGTCCAGCCAGATTTTGGTCTTTCGCGGCTTTTGCGTTGGTGTGCTCTGGTTTTGGGGTGGTTCAACGGGGGCGGGCGTGGGGGCAGGCGTTTCTTCAACAGTAGTTGGAGGTGGTTCAAACTGCGCTCCAGGCGTGGGAGTGGGTTCAGGCTCTTGTTCCACCTGGATTTGGGCGGGGACGGCTTTGAAGATGCCGATGGGGCGGGTGTAATCGGATAATTTTTCGCCAGGTTTCGGCGGAATGTACTTTTTGCGTTCGATGAAGGCCAGCCCACGCTGCGCGGGTCGGTTCGTGGGGTCAAGCTCGAGGGCTTTCTTGAGGAAGATGGCTTGCTTGCTCTCGTCTTCGATGATGGCGGCCAGCCAGACCCATACATCGGCGTTGGTCGGCTCCTCCACGATGGCATCTTTTAGGTGCGCCAGGGCTTGTTCCATTTGCCCGGATTTTGCTGCTTCAATGCCTTGTTCGAGGGATGTTGCCATATTGCCAGCTCCGCCTGATCGTCCAGTTTCAATGCAATTCGATTTTACCATATGAGAATCAATAGATACAATTGTGGTGGATAAATTTTCGGACTTATACGGGAGACTGATGTGAAAATCGGGATTATCAGCGACACGCACAACAAGGAACCCTGGCTGCTGCGGGCGCTTGAGCTTCTGCGCGACCAGGGCATTAGGGTGCTCGTGCACTGCGGGGACCTGACGGATTTTTCCCTGTGCCGGCACATGCGGGATTTTCAGGTTTACTACGCCTTCGGAAACGGCGATATTGCCAGCGGCGCGATCGCGCTCAGCCTGCAGCAAATGAACCCCGAGAGCAGGGCTGGCATGACGCTTGATTTCACGCTGGATGGGAAAAACTTCCTGGTCATCCACGGGAATCACGCGGAGATGCTTCATCGCGCGCTGGAAAGTGAGACTTATGATTACGTCCTGCGCGGACACTCGCACCTTTTTGAGGACAGCCGCTTCGGACGCACGCGCTTGATTAACCCGGGCGCGTTGGGAGACTGGCTGAAACCCCATAGTTTCGCGGTCTTGGATGTCGAAGCGGATTCCTTGACCCATTATGAGCTGAAGGAATGAGGAAATGCCTCAAACTTACGAAGAGCTTTGCGCGTATATTGAATCCAAGCCCGGCTGCACCAGGGATATGCCGTTTGACTTTGAGACGCTTGTCTTCCGGGTGGGCGGCAAGATATTCGTCTTGATGAGCTGGCAGGACGACCCGGTGACCGTCAGCCTGAAGTGCGACCCGGAGAAAGCTCTGAAGTGGCGCAGGTACTTCCCGGCGGTGATGCCCGGCTATCACATGAACCATAAGCACTGGAACAGCGTCGTGTGCGATGGGTCTGTGCCCGATTCCGCGCTGATGGAGATGATCAACGACAGCTACGACCTGGTGCATGCAGGCCTGAGCAGGGTTGTAAAGCAAAAGCTGGAAGGAGCGCAGTAAAAATTGGCAGGAAAACCGGGTGATAAATTGGCAGGAAAACCGGGTGAAAAAACGCTTGCGCTTTCCGCGGGGCTTGGGTATAATCAACGCCTGTTGTTCGGGGCGTAGCGCAGTCCGGCTAGCGTGCTTGCATGGGGTGCAAGAGGTCCCGGGTTCGAATCCCGGCGCCCCGACAGAAAAGACCCTGGGATTTTTCCCCAGGGTCTTTTGATTCCTGGAATTCAATAAGCAGTGAAAGGATATTCGCTGAACTCACCGTTCTCCTGATGTCCATCCGTTTCTCGTTGGGCACTGGCCGCGCGAGGTCGTTGAATGGAAGGTCTCCTAAGCACTTCAAACAGGCCCAGGGAGACCTTTAGTCAGATGCACTCGCTGGTATAGACACCAGCGAGAACGAGGATTTTCGGTCACATTCACTCGCTGGTGTGGACACCGGCAGGAACACGCTAGGGTAAAATTAACCCGTTGAAATGGCCGGTTTGTAATGGAGGGACAATGTTTCCAAAACGCAGTTGTTTATCCTTTAATGGCCTCAAAAACCGCGCAGACAAGAAGTATCTATTTGCCTTCGTACTGATTATGGCGCTTGTTTCGATTACGTCCGGCTGCCTGGGTAAGAATCCTTCTACTGAGCTTATTGACGCATTCAAGAAAGCAACCCAAACCCATACACCCACCTCCACCGAAAGACCAACCCAAACTCCCACCATAACCCGGACTTCAACCCCAACTATTACTCCCACAGAAACCCCAACACCAACAGAAAAGCCGCTCATTGAAGGCAACATTTTCTATGATCCTCAAAGTAAAGAGGATTTCAAAAATGTGGTCTTGGCCCCGTCCCCAATAGACAAACCCGAAGAGTTTGCTAAGTGACAGGATAAATATCTTGAGCTTGTTTTGGCAAAGCTTGAAAACTATGAAGGTCCTTTTTTAGATCCGGTATCAACGGATTTTGCTTTAAATTTAGAGCATAATATGATACATATTTTTTCATATGATTGGCCCGTGATCGCCTCTTATAAATTTATGTGGCACGGACAGGAGATGTTAAATAAAACATACGCACTTAGCAACGGATCAGTTAAATTTCCTCTGACATTTACATATACAACTCCGGATTCTCCGTTTGTATTTTATGGCGATTTTCCTTACGCTGCATCACCCCCAAACGATGCAGAGAGAGCTTTGATTGGTTTTTTTGGAATTCCCCCTTTTAGTCCTGTGAAAGATGATTTTATGGTAGATTTTCTGGGCGAGGGATATAACGAAGAAGCATATGATATATTTACTAATAAATTTTACCGTTCAAAGATCACCGGAGAGGAAGCTTTAAAGCTCATGAGGTGGAAATTAATATTCGCAAGATTTAATAACTTACATTAGTTTTGAATAAATATATTTTATCTGTCATAATAATATATATATTATGAAAAAGTGGTGGCTTTTTTTACCCCTGTTTGTTCTTGTTATTACCATAATCCTTATTATCAGATACAGAGATTTGGTTGAAAAAACAAAACGCATCGTAATTACCACCGGTTCCTCCGTACAAATATCACCGGATGGAGAAAAAAAGATAGAAGCACAACAAAACGTTTACAAAGTGACAAAGTGGAACCCGGAAACAGGTCAGCTTAGAGTTCAAAAAACTAATGTTGAGGAAGATGCAATCGACGTCGATCCTGCAACAATGAAAGTACTGATCCCTTTCAAGGAACGGGATAAAATGGGTGCAATGATGGTGCTGTCTGAAACGGATGGGATTGCCTGGAAAACAGCATTTTGCACGGGGGATAAGGTAAATATCATTACCGATGACACAGGAAGAATTGTTTCTGTGATGAACATCGGTCAAAGAATATGCGGAGCAATATAAAAATGTTAATAGGGGGGATATTCCATCTGTTCTCACCGTTCTCCTGATATCCATCCACTTCGCGGTGGGCACAGGCCGCGCGAGTTTCTTGGCCGTAAGGTCCCCATATCAACCAAAGCCGGCCAATCAAGACCTATGGTCACACCCCTTGCATTGTCCCGCAGGGAGACTTCGCAAGCCGGAGACCATGAAAGAACATGGCAGTGAAACGATTTTCGCGAGCGTTGGGACGAAAGCCCGTGCCGCATTTCCATCCAGCTCAAAAGGAAACATCAGAAATATATTCCTAACGAGACAGATTTTCCTCGTCCGTTTCCCAAGTCATCGGGTTGGCAAGAATATACTCATATACCGCCTGCAATTCTTCCTCGTTCCTGATGATGTGTTCGTAATAATTACGCTGCCAAAGGCGGGTATCAAATCGAGGCCAATCGTTGTTCTTAACGCCTTCGATGTATCGATGGGTGGTTAAGGATTTGAGACGATGAACAATTTCAGGTAACGATAGATGTACTTCTGTAGGGTCAACCCCCTGTGGTTGACCGGTTTTTGAAGGAACGGATTGGCTGGCATTGGGTGCCGTTGAAGGGCAGGCACGGGTGCGTGCCTCTACCAAATCGTCGTCAGAAGGGTCCGCAACTGTCAAAGACCGATGTTTCTCGGTAGGGTCAACCCCCTGTGGTTGACCGGTTTTCGAATGAACGGATTGGCTGGCGTGGGGTGCCGTTGAAGGGCAGGCACGGGGGTCTGCCCCTACCAAATCGTCGTCAGGGGGGTCCGCAACTGTCAAAGATTGATGTTCCTCCGTGGGGTCAACCCCCTGTGGTTGACCGGTTTTCGAATGAACGGATTGGGGGGCATTGTGTGCCGTTGAAGGGCAGGCATGGGGGCCTGCCCCTACCAAATCGTCGTCAGGGGGGTCGCCGCTTCGTCGGTAAAGAGGAATAAGACATGAATATGGTTTGGCATAACGACAAATGCCTCAACATTAACTCCTTGATAATGTAGCGGTATTTCTTCGATAACTGCTTGAATCATCTCACCAATCTCATTCAAGACCATTTCCCCTTCAAGGATTTGGCCAAACAAAGATTTGCGGTCTTGAGACACGATCGTGACAAAATAGGCACCGGGTTGGGAGTAGTCAAAATCGGGTAAACGAAGCTTTCGTCTGCGTGGGGCCGCTTGTTCAGAATTCATGAAAGGATTTTACCTTTGGTCAACAGAGTCGGGGCAGTAGGATCACAAAAGAGGATTAACCAAGAAATAGGTTGTCACAAGGATGGCAACTCCACGTTTTTGTTGGCGTCCTGATAATCAGCTATTTCGTGGTGGGCATGGGCCGCGCGAGACTGGTGACCGTAAAGTCTCCGCATCAACATTGGCAAGTCTATAGAGATCCTCGGTCCCACCCCTTTGCGTGGCTCCACAGAGAGGCTGCGCACTCAGGAGAACATGAAAGAACATCGGTCAACCACAGGGGGTTGACCCTACAAGATATATTCGCCAGATTGAATGGCGCAATATTGCAGCAAATGCGTAAAACGTAGGGGTAACCCCCCGTGGTTACCCAGATGATCTCAACACCAGCATGATAAGCCATGCCAGAAAGTAATGCAGAACAGCCCTCATCGGCACAAGAAGGATTTGACATACGCAGGTCAACCACAGGGGGTTGACCCTACGAGATATATTCGCAAGATTGAATGGCGCAATATTGCAGGCAAATGGACCAAAAAGAATCACATAAATAGTGGTCATCTAAACAAGAAAGATTTGATATGCGCAGGTCAACCACAGGGGGTTGACCCTACGAGATATATTCGCAAGATTGAATGGCGCAATATTGCAGGCAAATGCGTAAAACGTAGGGGTAACCCCCCGTGGTTACCCAGAACCTCTCAACACCAGCATGATAAGCCATGCCAGCAGGTAATACAGAACAGCCCTCATCGGCACAAGAAGGATTTGACATACGCAGGTCAACCACAGGGGGTTGACCCTACAAGATATATTCGCCAGATTGAATGGGCCAATATTGCAGGCAAATGCGTAGAATGTAGGGGTAACCCCCCGTGGTTACCCTGTTCCTGTCAACACAAGCAGATCAACCACAGGGGGTTGACCCTACAAGATAGATTCGCAAGATTGAATGGCGCAATATTGCAGGCAAATGCGTAAAACGTAGGGGTAACCCCCCGTGGTTACCCAGATGATCTCAACACCAGCATGGTAAGCCATGCCAGCAGGTAATACAGAACAGCCCTCATCGGCACAAGAAAGATTTGATATGCGCAGGTCAACCACAGGGGGTTGACCCTACAAGATATATTCGCCAGATTGAATGGGCCAATATTGCAGGCAAATGATTAAAATGTAGGGGTAACCCACCAGTGGTTACCCAGTTCCTGTCAACACCAAGCAGGTCAACCACAGGGGGTTGACCCTACGAGATATATTCGCCAGATTGAATGGGCCAATATTGCAGGCAAATGCGTAGAATGTAGGGGTAACCCACCCGTGGTTACCCTGTTCCTGTCAACACAAGCAGATCAACCACAGGGGGTTGACCCTACAAGATAGATTCGCAAGATTGAATGGCGCAATATTGCAGGCAAATGCGTAAAACGTAGGGGTAACCCCCCGTGGTTACCCAGAACCTCTCATCACCAGCATGATAAGCCATACCGGCAATTAACACAGAACAGAGTTCATCGGCACAAGAAAGATTTGATATGCGCAGGTCAACCACAGGGGGTTGACCCTACGAGATATATTTGCAAGATTGAATGGCGCAATATTGCAGGCAAATGCGTAAAATGTAGGGGTAACCCCCCGTGGTTACCCAGTTCCTGTCAACACCAAGCAGGTCAACCACAGGGGGTTGACCCTACCAAAAAATATTCGTCAGATTGAATGGGCCAATATTGAAGGAAAATGGACCAATTAGAATCACATAAATAGCGCTCATCGGTACAAGAGTGATTTGATATACGCAGGTCAACCACAAGGGGTTGACCTGGTACAAGATATATTTGCCGGATTGATTAGCACTATCCGACTTTCGAATTAACTAATCCCCTACTGTTAGCAGCGGAATGTAAATTTCAAAAACTACTGGTTCCGCGACCTCGGCAGCGGCACAGTTGGAAAGCCGCGAAAAACAAACTGCAACCGTCTCGGAGGCCTGGACCTTGTAGTAATATTCCACCCCAAAACTGACATCGACATCCTCATAACCAGGCGAAGCGCTTTCAGCAAGCAGGCTGTAGCTTCCATCGCAGCCAGCGGCGCTGCGGTAAACCTGGTAGACATTCGCGCCCTCAAGCGCGTCCCAATTCAGCAGTATTGACTCCACCTGCGGAACAGCCGTTACAACCGGTTCAGACGCGAAACAGCTGCCCAGCGTGCCGGCCAGGCTGGCGGTCGTCCCAATCCCGCCCTGGGCAATCGCGAGGGTGACCGGCAGGTTCATGTGTGCGATTCTATCGTTTATTGTGTGGTAGTACGGGTTGTCATCCACCACGCCGCCGCAGCCGCCGGAACTGTGGTAGAAGGAATTTTCCAACACCTCAATCGCCCCAACCTGCGCGTACCAAAACGAAGCGTGGTCTGAATAAGGAATAGCGCCGGTGGTGACGTAATCATAAGTCAGGTTCAGGTCGTAGTTAGCGATGACGTCGGTGAAACAGCCCCCGACCAGGTTCGAGTCCGCCCTTGTCCCTACGTGCAGTTCAAAACAGCGGTCATTGTCGGCGTCATATCCAAACATATCCAGGTTGACGACACCCACGATGTTGTCCATTTCAGCAGGGAAGTCATCCACGTAGGCTTCGCTGCCCAGCAAACCCTGCTCCTCGCCGGTGAAGAAGATGAGCTTGATTGTGCGGTCGAATTTGTAAAATCGGAACAGGCGCGCGGCTTCCATCAAAGCCGCAATGCCGCTGGCGTTGTCTTCTGCGCCCGGCGCGTTTGTGGTGACCGCGCTGGAAGTGCTGTCCATATGGGCGGTCATCAGCACCAGTTCATTGGCATGCGCGCCGTGCCCCGGAATGGTCACCACTTTGTTCTTCCAGGCGGCAGTTTGTGTCAGCTCATCCATCAGCTCCGGTATCATGACAATCGGGGCGCCGCGCTCGTCAAAAATCTGGCTCAAAATTCCCTTTTCGTTCATAGTGAGGGTTGGTGAGTAAAGGTGGTCGGTCATAGAGAAGCCGTCATCATATCCGAAACCCCGCAACTGCTCGCTCAGGTAAGGATACGCCAGAGCATTGACATTGAAATTAAACAATTGCGAGGAGTGGCGAGTGAGTATTCGTTTCTGACCTCCGCCGATGGGGACGAAATCCTCCCCGCTGAAGTCGCGAATCCATTTGGTGACGTTGGCGGTACTGACCTGGCTGAGTATCTCCGCTACGCTGGTATTGGTAGGACAGGTTTGGGTTTGACCGACGGCTGAACTGAGAGGCGCGGAAAAGAGCAAAACGAAAGCTGCCAGGAGCGATATCAATCTTATCTTCTGCATGCGCGCCTTTCTCCAGGTGCGTTTATGTAGGCGTCAAACGATGCCGTAAGCGTAAAAAGTGGGGATAAAGACAGTCCCCTGACCGCTCAGCCAGGTTTCCCGCGCTTTAGCTTTTAAGTCAAGGATTTCATCCACCGGCACCAATCCGCCCAAATCGTAGGCGATGATATCCCATTCCGCGTCAAAGACCTGCGGGCTGGGTTCTTTCCATTCACCTGCCAGCAAACCAACGTTCACATTCTTCAGCCCCAAACTGCGGAACATCGCCCCCATGCGGCGCCCGATGCTCAGGTCCACCCCCTGAAATTCCAGGCTGCGGTTTTGCACCTCGCCGATTTTCTGGAAGATTTCCGGGTAATCGATGCGGGATTGGTAATCCGGTTCGGCGAAGGCGATGACGTGCCTGCCGCGCTTGGTAACCCGCGCCATCTCCACCAGCGCGCGCTCAGGCTGCTTCAGCCAAAGCAGCAGGTAATGGCACACGCTCAGGTCAAAGCTGTGGTCAGCGGCCGGGATGTTATAGGCGTCCCCGCAAATCACGGTGCGCTGGCTGTTGTATGCCAGTGAATACTGGCAGCGTTTGGGTTTGTAATCCAGCCCAACCACGCGCAGTCCGCGGCTCTCAAAATCCGGGAATAAAGCCCCGGTTCCGCTGCCCACTTCCAGGATTTGCTCCCCGGGTTGGGCATTGACCTTGTTCAGCAAGAATTGGCGCATTTTTGCCGTCCAAAATGCCTGCAGAACATAGCGGGAGTGCCAGGAATGAATGTTCATGCTAAGCCTGGTAGCGCTGATTCCAGATTTCACGCCAGCTGTCTGTCAGCAGGTTCCCAAGGGTTTTATTGTAGACCGGCAGCGTCCGCAGTTCGCCATTCGGGGTGAGTTCCAGCGTAACAAATTCAGCCTCGGGGTTCGGCGCAGCGGTAAATCTTCCCTCCGGGAGCAGCGCGCGCAGGTCCAGCGGAAGCGGCAGGTCGTTAATAATCGGCAGTCCGCTTTCCAGGACGGCTTCTTCCGCCTGGGCGATAGCCAGCGCTGCGTTTGCGCTTAATGGAATGAGCGTAAAGGCGTTTGCTCCCAGAGCTTTGAGTTCTTCAATAGTTTGCCGGGTTTCAGTTTCCGGATGGAGGAGCAGCCCGACGCAGGTGTACAGGTCCAGCGGAAGGACTTGGCGCAGGGCGGACAGCAGACGCTCGTCCCCAGGCGCATAGGGGACGAACAGATGGTCGAGCCCGCTGTCAATCAGGCTTTGAACATACGAAGCATCGTTCAGCTTGCTTCCGCGGCTCACCAGACCAGTTACCAGACCCAAATCTTCGCAGTAAGCCAGGAGTTCCAGCAGGTCAGCTCGCAAGGTGGGCTCGCCTCCCCAAAAAATGAGGTGCGGAATGCCGGCCTCAAAGGCTTTGTGGATTATCGTTTTCCAGGCGGAAGTGTCCAGCTCGTCGGCTGGCTGACCTTGCGCGCTCAAAGCTTCAGAAGCCTCTGTCAGGCAGCAGTCCAGGCGATATGGGGCGGAAATGTCCTCGAACTGGGTATAGGGCTCAAAGCCAAAATTGGCGATGGGCTCCTGATCTGTCTTCCGGATGAAGGTGAGCAGCTGCTGATGGAAAGAGACCACATCCGCGGCAATCGTTTCTGTCGGCGCGGAAAAACGTTCGGAGACCAGGCGCGTGATCTCAGCGTCCTGTTTGCCTTTTATCAAGTAATACGCGAGTTCCGTGGCCGTCTGGTTAAGGTGCAGCACGGAAGACGCGTTCACAATCAGCACCCCTTTGCCGTCCGGCTCGATTCTCAGGTGCAGGCGATACGGTTCGGGGTCGTCCATTGGGCTGTGGTAGGCGTGGAAGCCTGATTCCAGGGGTAGCTGAGCAGCTTGTTTGGAGAACATGCGCTTGAAGAAGTCAATCATAGTGCCTCCACTAAAAGAGTTCTGCCGTGATTGGTTGAACGGATTGATGGGCGCGCGCCAGAGGGCAGCCTCCGCCGCATTCCACCAGGAAATCGCAGTGCTGGCAGCCTTCGGGGATGTTTTTTCGCTCGCGGAGTTCCAACGAAAGCGGATGGTTCCAGATTGTTTCCCATTCATCCTCCAGGATATGTCCGAGCGCTTCGTAGTAAGACTGGCAGGGGATGACCTGACCGTCAGGCTCTACGCACATATTATAGAGCGCGGCGGTGCAGCCTTTGATTCCCAGACTGAGCAGGATGGGATTGAAGTGGCAGTATTGGGTGGGGGTGTACCAAATCAGACGCTGGTTGTGCTGGCTGGTGAGGCGGGTGGCAAGCTCCAGCAGGGGAGGCAACTCCGCTTCCGCCAGGCCGGTGCTGACCGTCGCGCCGTGCCCGGAATATATCAGCGCGTTCAGCCCGATGGTCGGGACCTTCTCCTGCGCTAAAAAGCTGAGGATATTCTCGAGGTCTGCCGAATTGTCGCGCAGCAGCGTGGTGTTGGTCATCAGGTAGATGTCGGAATTGACCGCGTTTCGCAGACCGGCAACAGTCTCATCCCACGCGCTGCTTGCCCGTACCATGGCGTTGTGCACGGCAGGATTGTGGGATTCAACGGTGATTTGCACATGGTCCAGCCCGGCGGCTACCAGGTCTTTCATCAGCCGGTCGTTGGCAAGGCACCTGGCGTTGGTGTTCAAACCCGTCACCAGACCGAGCTCCTGCGCGTAGGCGACGAGTTCAACCAGGTCGCCCCGCAGGGTGGGTTCGCCGCCGGTGAAAACGACATGCGGAATGCGCAGCGCCCAAACGCGGTCAAGGATTTCCTTCCAGGTCTTCGTGTCCATTTCCGGGAAGCTGCGCGGACGCGCGTTATAGCAGTGGGCGCAGTTGTTGTTGCAGCGGTAGGTAAGAGCCAGGTCCATGCGGTAAGGCGCGGAAAGGGAGGCCGAGAAGGGCATGTGTTTTTCCAGCCCCAAATCGCAAACCGGGCACAAGCCGCTTTGTTCATCCACCAACGCGTCTACCTGATTGGAAATCCTGGCATAATCCTCTGAAATCTGGTTTTTGGGTGCCCTGTACAGCTTGCTGAGCGCACGGACAGCATCTTTCTCGTCGGCTCTGCTGAGATGAAAGAATGCCATCTGAACCGCGGTCGGGTTCATGTGCACAACCCGGCTGGCGTTCACAACCAGCAGCCCACTGCCGTCTTCATCCAGCCGGATATGCACCCGCGACTTCGATTCGTTATCGGCGATATCGAACTGGTATAAACCGGGCGCGGCAGGTGCGAGCGGCTCTTTGGAGAGAATCGGAAAAACCATATGCGTTTTCAAAGATTAGCGGCCGCCGCCAGCGCAGGCACAGGCGCATCCAGCGCAAGCGCAGGCGCACGCGCAGGAATGCCCGCCGCCTCCGCCGCCGCGGAAACCGCCGCTGCCGCTTTTAGCGCTGGCAGTCGGAATCGGGTTGGTTTTATTGGTAATCGCGCCGGTAAAACCGGTCAGGTCACCGATTGCGCCGGCGGCCAGGGTTGAGGCGCCGTTGACCATCGAGGCGGCAAAATCAGAACCGGGAATGTGGGGCAGCGAAATTGAGGGTTTACTGCCGCCGGAGGGGACCCCAGCGCCAGTACTGACAGGCGCGTTGAGCCCGCCACCGCCGCTGGTCTGCGCGGAGGGCCGCCAACCGGGATTGTAGCGCGGCCACCACATGGGCACGATAACCGGACCGCCGGAGAAAGTCTCCTGGGTCTTTGTGTTGAATTGTTTATCCAGCATCGTCCACTCAAGTGTGTGGTCATATTGAGCGCTCTTGATCTCAGGTGTGTCTGCGTCCTGAACAGCTTTCCAGGCGCGGGTGATAATGCCCTTGTAGTAGGCAATTGTTTCCGTTTTACTGAAGCCCTTCATCTTGGCAGTTACACTGTTCACCAGGTCAATCATAGTAGTTTGCAGCGCGCGTTTTCTATCTGGAAGCTTGTCCTCAAGAAAAGCCCGAATGAAGCCTTGTTCGTAATCATACAGCCCTTCGGGCAGCGGGTCACTCGGCTTGATGGTGAGTGGTTCCTTCTGGGTGATGGTAATGGCTTCCTTTTTCAGCAGTCCAAACATAATCATGGTCAGGATTTTATCCAGTGGTTCTTCCATGAGGATTCCCGCTTCCACTGCGGTAAGCCCGCGCTTGATGCCCTGACCTTCAATCGAAATCTTGGGGGGCATGTACGCCATTTTACGTTTACCTTCGGCTTTGCCGCCATTGATAATACCGAGAACTGCCACCACTCCAAAAATCAGGCCACCGACGCAGCAAAATATTGCGCCGAGAGTAACCGGGAATGTGCCAGAATCTGAGGAGGTTTCCTCTTCTTGCTGGGTATACTCTTCCTGGCTGCTGACTGCGCCGGCAGGGACGACAGAAGCGGGAAATGCAACGCCAAAGTTATAATTGCTGTGCGCATCCGCGTTTTCGGTGTACCAGGAATAGTACACGCGTCCATCCTGAGTTGTGGAGGCTTCGGGAGTATCGCTTCCCGGCCATCCGGAGGGAAGGTAATAAACCCCGTCATTAATGCCAACCCCAGGCGGGAGGATGACCGTCATGCGGTACTTTGTGGCGGAAGACCGGTCGTATTCCGCGCCAAAAGTGTTGGGGGAGAACTGGAAATTGATGTAGTTTTCGCGGTCGCCCTGGTCATAGGGGAAGAGCACGCCTGTGATGCCGGTGACGGTGGCAATGACTGTGCCGGAATCACCAGGCTGAATGGCCAAATCCTGGAGCGCAAGTTCCGCTCCGTTCACGTAAGCGGAATCGCCAATCTTTGGGATGTTCTGTCCATTAATCGTGCCGCTGATGTTTGTGATGCTGTACTGGGCGATTGGCAGGCCAAGGTCAACGAAGTCTATCGGATCCGCGGATGGGTCGTTATTAAACACCATGTAGTAGCGCAGGGTCAGGCTGCCGTCCTGTTCCAGGTAGGCTTCCACTTCATACTCGCTCACCGTAAAACGGTAAGTCTGGGCGGAAACTGCTGATGGAAATATTAAGGCAGCACCCAGCAGCAGGAATAGAAGGATTGTGGATATTTTTTTCATGCTTGTCACCACTTTGGTTCTTCGGTCAGTTGATATATAGTTCCACAGCTGTGGCAAGTAACAACGGGCGCGCCCTGAACCATTTTGATATCGTCGGCTGCAAGCGGAGAACCACAAGACTGGCATTTAATAGCGTCCATCTTCACATTCCCGGGCAGATCAACGTTGACTGAAATGTTCTGGGTCGTTCCGGCTGCTTTCGCGCCAATGCGCGCTCCGATAATGATGAAAACGAACGCGATCGCCAGGCCGATGATGCCGACTACCAGCCAGCTTGTACTTCCAGACGGGCTGAATGCGCCGAGAATAAAAAGGAACGAAAATATGATGAGGATCCCCGCGACGATGTAGAGTATGGTTCTGGCTGCTTTCATCCTGTCACTCCTTTAACAAACAATAATTGTGGACATTTTCACAATACTGGTGATTTTAACAGTAAACTGGATCCAATACCTAATATAATATAGACATCGTATGTGATGATAACATCAATTTTAGAACTTGTCGGATGGACGAGAGAAAGCAAAGGGCAGGGCAGATGGAGAAAGAAAATATTCCTGACATCGTGGTTAAGCGGCTACCCGTATACTTGCAGGCGCTCAACCAACTCCTACGGGAAGGGCGGGAGGTCGTTTCTTCCGCGGAGCTCGGGCACCTGGTGGATGTTTCCGCGGCGCAAATTCGCAAAGACCTGTCCTACTTCGGCGGCTTTGGGAAACAAGGCAGCGGATACAATGTCATCAGCTTAAATGATAATTTGCGTGCCATACTTCATCTCAACCAGATTTGGCCGGTTGTGATTGTTGGCGTGGGGAACCTTGGTCAGGCTCTGCTCAGATATCAGGGTTTTGCCCGCAAGGGCTTCGAAATCGTCCTGGCTTGTGACAACAACCCCGACCTGATCGGCACAAGCATTAGCGGTCGGAAAATCAGCGACGTGCGCAACCTGGCGGAAGACCTGAAACGGCTCAATATCCAGGTTGCCGTGCTCACGGTCCCGGCAGGGTGCGCGCAGACAGTGGCGGACATGCTGGTTTCCTACGGCATCAAAGCAATTTTGAATTATGCGCCGCTGGTCGTGAAGGTACCCGAAGGCGTGCATGTCATCAATATTGACCCTGTCGTCAAACTGCAAACGCTGACTTTCTACCTGGAAACGGAAGATTAGGGTTGTTTATCCAATAAGTGCAAAAGCACATCCGGATTATCCAACTTATCCACCCGGACGCGTGTTTTCAGGCCATTTTCTGCCTTAATTCTTAGCCAGCCTTTTACAATCGCTGCGGAATTTATCTGGTTAAGGGGCAGGGTGGTTTTTCGTATCCGAAGTGAATCCGGTGAAAGGCGGGCTTGCTTCCCAAAGGAAAGCGTGCCGGAATCGGAAAGCCGGTCCTGAGCGAGTTGGTGAAGCGCCGGGAACGAGCGCTGGCGCACAAGATTGACGAGCTCCTCGAAGCGGTCCATACGAGCGTCGAAGGACAGCTTGTCTCCAACCGCATCCGTTAGCTCCACGCGTTCCCGTCGGCGGCCCGGGATGCCGAGGAAAGAAGCCCTGGAAAGATTCATCCGCAGAGTTTCCAAGGAATCCCAGCGCAGTTTCATGCCTTGTCTTCCATTCTTCTTGCGAATTCCATCCGCGGAGAGGGAAACAAAGGTTTTTTTGCGCGGCAGATTGGAGCAAAGCAGCCAGATCAGCAAAACCAGCACAAAAGGCAGCAATATCAGGACGATTTTGCCGTTGACCCAGAGAATGGAGAGGCCGAATTTGGCAACGCGGGGCGCAAACCAGAGCCAGGCAAAATAAACGAATGCTCCCAGACCGGCAAGCAGCAGCAGACTGAAAACAAAACGCCACGCGCGGAGCCGGCGATTCTTTCTGTCGGCGAAAACGGCATCAGGTTTCTGTTCAAGCGCTTCCACGGTTTCCATGCTCATCTCAGTTTTGCTGGCTGCGAAGGATGAGGTCAAGTAAACCGAAGGCTTTGGCGGTTCCCTCCACTGTGCAGGTAACCGGGTTATCCACGATGTAAGCTGGAATACCCAGGGCGACGGTGAGGTATTTATCCAAACCCTTCATCAGCGCGGTTCCACCACACAGGGCAACGCCCCGGTCGATGATATCCGAAATCAACTCGGGTGGGGTTTTCTCCAACACGCGTTTAGCGGTCGCGGCAATTTCCTCCAGCGGCGCCTGCATGGCTTCCACAATTTCATTGGTGGTCAGGCTGGCTGGCTTTGGCAGCCCAGTCACCTGGTCCTGTCCCTGAATTTCCATAGTTTTTTCTTCGTCGCCGGGGATGGCCGCACCGATGCGGATTTTTAGCGCTTCCGCGGTAGGTTGGGCAATGATCAAACCGTACTTTTTACGGACGTAAGCCGAAATCGCGTCGTCCAGTTTTAAGCCTGCCACTTGGGAGGTCTCCGCGCTGACGATGCCGGTCATGGAGATGACGGCAGCCTGAGTGGTTCCTCCGCCAATAGAAATAATCATATTGCCCGTCGGGGTGTTGATGGGGAGGTCCACTCCGATGGCGGCTGCCAGGGGTTGGGGAATCCAATTCACTTCCCGGCTGCCCGCTCCGAGGCCGGCTTCCTGTACAGCGCGCCGTTCCACACTGGTAATCCCGTATGGGACGCTGATGATGATGCGCGGACGGAAAAAGATGGTCGGCCCGGTAACTTTCTTAATCAGGATACCCAACAGCTTTTCCGTCAACTCGTATTCGGCGATCACTCCATTACGCATTGGGCGCACCACTTCAATGGATTCAGGCACTCTGCCCAGCATGCCCAGGGCGGTGGTGCCGTACTCCACTAATTTCATTTCGTTGGTGACAATCGCGACAATAGTCGGTTCCTGCACCAGAATTTGATTACCTTCCGCGATTTGCGTGTTAAAGGTGCCGAGGTCAATCCCCAATTCACGAGAAAATGCTGCCATGGAAAATCCTATTCATTCGAAGTTGAATAAATTCTACCATCCTCGCAACCCGCATGCGTTTGGCCTGCAGAAGCAACCTGTCAGCGGTTAAAGTATTGGAGAGCAACGCGCAGCTTGTCCTCTACAGTATCGGGCAGCTCTTTTGGGAGCGCCTGGATGGCGGTCTGCGCTTCGACAATGCTGTAACCCAGCCCCACAAGCGCTTCTAACACCTCGTCTTCGGCGCTGCTTGTGGGTTTACGCAAATCGAAGCCGGCTTCTGTGCTAATCCGTCCTTGCATGTGGATCAATATCTTCTGGGCGGTCTTCTTGCCGATTCCTGGCACGCGGCTGAAAAACTCGGGCTGTTCGCTCACCACGGCAGTGCGGATATTGTCGAGAGAAAGTGTGGAAAGGATTGCCATTGCCAGGCGCGGTCCGATGCCTTCCACCCCAAGGAAGAGCAGGAAAAATTGCTTTTCTTCCGGGGTACGGAAGCCGTACAGTGCCAGCATATCTTCTCGGACCACTAAGTAGGTATAGAGGAAAACAATATCCGCCGGCTCCACTTCAGAAAGCACTGATCTGGTGACTGTCACCTCAAAACCGATACCCTGAACATCGAGGATCAGGCTGTCAGCGTCTTTCGATTGGACTTTTCCGGTAATGGACGCGATCATCATTGCTTGTTCCTGCGTTTCCGATTTTGATTGTAAATCTCATAAAGAATTATACCTGCGGCAATGGAAAGATTGAGGGAATCGCAGGCACCTTCCATGGGGATACGGACAGTTTGCCTGCAGAGCGACAGGTATTCAGCGGGTAAGCCCTGCCGTTCGCTGCCCATAAACAGAAGGGCGGGCAGAGGGTAGCGGACAATAGTGTAATCCTCAGCTCCTTTATCGGAGGTCCCGAATATCGCCACTTCCGGATGTTTGACTGCCCAATCCTGGAAATCCAAAAATCCGGATTTCATCAGGCGCACCGTGAAAATCGAACCCATCGAAGCTTTCACGGCGGATGCATCATAGGGGTCTGTGCAGTCATCCAGAAGGAGCAGGGCTTTGGCGCCGACCGCGTCGCAGGTGCGCAGCACAGTCCCAAGATTGCCGGGGTTCTGCACCGCCTGAAGGGCGACCCACAGTTCATTTCCCGTGGGCGCGTTTTCGTCGAGAGGGAACCAGCGTTGACCGATTACCGCAGCGATGCCCTGGGGGGTGTCTTTCCGTGCCAAGGTAGCGAACACTGACTGACTGACTTCGAGTGTATTTATGCCCGTAGCCAGCGCTTTTTTCACCAGGTTTTGACCAAATTCGCTGATCAGCAGCTCGGGAGAGTAGATGACCTGTTGGATCTGGGCGCCGGAATCGAAAGCCTGGGCGACCACGCGTAAACCTTCCGCCAGGAAAGCGCCCGTGTTTTTGCGCTCCTTCGACTGAAGGAGTTTGCGCGCGGAGACGATAGCCGGATTGGAAAGGCTGGTAATCATGTTTCGCTTTCGTTGGTCGCGCGGCTGTAAAAATTGAGATAGCCGATATGGCACAGCGCGACAGCGAGGGCGTCGGCGGCGTCATCCGGTTTTGGGATAGCGTCCATGCACAGGAGCACGCGCACCATTTCCTGTACCTGGGGTTTGCGCGCGTTCCCATAAGAGGTCACCGAGAGTTTGACCTCATTTGGGGTGTACTCTGCCAGCGGGAGCCCTGCCTGCTCCAGGCACAAGCTGATCACGCCGCGCGCCTCGCTGACGGCCGAAACTGTCTTCAGGTTCTTTTGGAAGAAAATTTTTTCCATCGCGGCGTGTGTGGGTCTATATTCCGCCAGGATTTCGCATAGATGTTTATACAAGAAAAGCAAACGGCTGGAGGTTGTCCTCTCAGCCGTTGAATCGATTACGCCAAAGCTTACAAGAGATGAGCTGCCTGCTGGATCGACCGTTACCAGACCGTAGCCAGTAATGGCAATTCCCGGGTCGATACCCAACACCAGCATCGGGATTTATTCTTTCTCTAGAATCGCGAGCGCTTCCTCGGTAATTTTGAGGTTCGTATAAACATTCTGAACGTCGTCGGATTCTTCGAGCGCTTCAATTGTGCGCAGGATGGAAATGGTCTTGTCTTTGTCCAGTTCGATTTCCTGTTGGGGGACCATGCGCAGCCCGGCTTCTTCTGGCTTAATGTTGAATTTCTTCAAACTGTCGCCAATTGTTTTGAAGCTTTCCACGCCGCCGATAATTTCGATGTAGCCATCGTCTTCACTGACGTCGTCCGCACCGCCTTCAAGCGCGGCTTCGAACACTTTGTCAAAGTTTTTACCGTCTGACTTTACCGAGAAAACTGCCTTGCGGTCGAATTGCCAGCTGATGGAGCTGGTATCCGCCAGGTTTCCGCCGGAGCGGGTGAGGATATGACGCAGTTCCGCGACGGTGCGGTTGCGGTTTTCCGTTACGCATTCAATCATGGCAACAATCCCCTGACCGAGCGTTCCGCCGTAAGTCAACTCTTCCAGTTCTGTCCCGGATTTATCTTCACCGGTACCGCGTTTAATTGCGCGTTCGATGCTGTCCTTGGGCATGTTACTGGACCGGGCACGATCAATCGCGAGATAAAGGCTGACGTTCATGGAGGGGTCACCGCCCCCTTCACGGGCAGCCAGTGCGATTTCACGTGCTAAGCGCGTGAATACCGCGCCCTTTTTTGCGTCGGCTGCGCCTTTTTTGCGCTTGATTGTGGACCAGTGCGAATGTCCAGACATATTAAATCTCCTCGCTTGATGACTAGGGTTTCCTTTAAAGCAATTCATTATACCACCTGGAAATGCAGGTGCAAAGTTGAAGAAGTCGAAGAAGTGAAGAAGTCGAAGAAGTCAAAGCCACTGCCCGGGTTTCCTGTTCCAGTTGAATATCGGTTGTACCTTCCTGAGGTACCTGAAACCAGAAGCCTTCACATTTGAACATCTAGAAAACTGGTGGACAAACGTTTAATAATTACCCGCCGCAGGATGCGCATAGATCTTCAGGTGGGGTACCGCAATGGGCGCGATGTCGGCAGGATGGCTTCTGGCAAGCCGGAGAAAACGCGATTTTTACTGAAAGCAAACTTCTTTCGTATCGCGTATTATCAAGGTAATTTTTCCTAAGCGGGCTTGCTCGGGAAGGTTGGAAAAACGCCCGGGATTATGCGTCAGGATCCCCAGGTGTTTTGTTCAGTCTGCTCAGTTTGTTCTTCAGGCGCTCGCGGCGGTGCAAAAAAGCAGCCTTTCCTTCGTCACTGGCGGCTTCGGCGCTGCTTTGGGATAGTATTTCCAAGGCTTGCTCCGTAAACGCCAGAGCGTTCAAGGGGTCGCCGCGCTGGTGCTCATGGTATTTGGCGAGTTCCTCCAAAGCCTCCAAAACGCCTAAGTCAGCTGCTTGGGACCACAACTCGACTGCTTCGCGGCGCTTGTTCTGCCGTTTTAGCAAGCGGGCCTGAGCGAGCAGCGGTTCCACGCGAGGCTTGAACGGATCGTCGACGCTGCGGCCTTTTTCATACAACGAAAGGGCGCTATCCGCATCTCCCAGCTGTTCCACGAGCCGTCCAAGACTGGTCAGGTCCAGGCTGCTGTTGTTTTGCCAGGCTGCCGGGTCGTGGAGCATATCGGTGAAGAGCGCGAAGAGGGCTGCCAGACTGACGACATCCTGCTCATTGTGCACGAAAATCCCTTTCAGCGGTTCCGCGTCCCCCTCGCGCAGGTACTGGGTATAGTATTCCGGGATGAGATAGCCGGGAACTTCGTCAACATCGCGGCTCAGGCCAAATATTTTTTGCTCAATATTGCCCAGGGTGCACTGTTCCAGGCGCGCTTTCCAAATCCGGCGCGTCAGGTGGAGTAGATCCAGGTGCGGCAGACCTTCAAAGGGACTGGAAAACCCCTGCAAAACATAACGGGCGTTCAGAATGGGAATATCAAAGGATTTCCCGTTGTAGGTCACAACGGCTGCCATATCCTGGCAGAATTCTTCCAAAGCAGCCAGGAGCGCGGCTTCTTCAGCGGGTCCACGCAGGAAAAACTGCTCCATCACGAATCTGCCGCCGCGATATCTTCCAACGCCGACCATAAAGGCCATTGTGCCGGTGCCGCCCGAAAGACCGGTTGTTTCCGTGTCCAGGAAGATAAAATTCTCGATGCTTGTTTCCGCCAGATGCGGCGTGCGCGCCCAACGTGCGATACCGTGGGTGGGCTTGGTAGGCAACAGCGCCTGGCCTCCAAGCTGGTGACCTACAGCATAATCATGGTTGCAGGAGAACAGGCTGCCAAAGTTTGTGTGGATTTCCCGGCCTGAGACTACCTGTTCAATCGGTTTGCGGGCTTTACGCGCGGCAAGTGGCTCTGGCTGCATCCCCAGGCTGACGCCCATTTTTTTCAGCTTTTCGCTCAGGGAATCGAATTCCATCTCACACCAACCCGGTCAGCAGAGCCAGCGCTTCCCGCTTACCGCCGTGCCCTTCTTCGCCAATAGGACCCACGCAAGCAGGGCAGCCGTCCTGGCACTGACATTCCGAAATCATCCCGGCAGCTTTGGAAATCCAGAACTCGCGCCGCTCATACAGGCGTTCGGATAGGCCTATGCCGCCCGGGACGTTGTCATAGACCAGGATGGCCGGCCCGCCCTCAGCCAGCATTGAACGCGCCTCGGAAAGCATGCCCAAATCCTCGCGGTCGCACATTACCATCAGCGGCGCCAGATTGCCAAGCGCGTAAGCCGCGCCAGCCAGGCCGCTACGCAGGCGGACGTTGACTTCAGCCTGTTGGTGGCAGGCCGGGCAGAGGGTTATCAGATTCGCCGGCGCGTTGGCTTTTTCCGGTTCCTCAAAGGTTTTGAAGGGCTGAATATGATGCACATGCAATTTGCTCTCATCCCCGCTCGTCCCACAAGCCCTGCAGCGGTAGCCATCCCGCATCATGATGCGGCGCTTGAGCGCGTTCCATCCCGCGCCGTACTGATTGGCATCCGCGTTCCAGAGCTTGTCGTCCCGCAATCGGTCGACATAATCCGGGCTGAAGGTAAGCCAGCAGCCGTTGGTTTCCAGGAAGCTGGGGGGCAGGTCCACGGTGCCGGTGCCCATCGTCTCGGCGCTGATCCAACGGATTTTGCGGTAGCTGTTGACTTCCTGACGCAGGCTCAGTTCCCCGTAGTGATTTTGGTAGCTTGCGAAAGTCTTTTCCTGCAAGGCTTTATACGCTTCGATTGTGGTGGTCAAATTCGGGATGGTGTAATACTCCGACTGCACAGGCTCAAGCAGACAGCTGCCGTTTTCCAGGTCAAGCGATTTCACTTCGTAGGAATCAGCTTCGTGCAGGTAAATTGCCTCAGGATGCACCAGCCATTTCGCGCTGGCGGCGTCAATTTCCCCGATGACTTGCGTGGTATCCCCCTCTGCAGCGCGTAAGGTAATCACGTTTGGCGTGCTGCTGCGCAAGGATACATTCCCAGCGGCAAATTGATCCGCAATCCAGAAATAGCGTCCGTTTTGAAGATGTAACACACCGGATTGGGCGAGGATCTGCAGAAAGGCTTGCAGAAGCTCGGGCGGAAGGCTGCCGAAATGGTCGGTTTCCAGAAAGGGCAGCTCGAACGCGGCGCACTGCAAGTGCTGCATCAGGATTGCGTAGTTATTCGGGTCCAAAAGTGCGTCTTCGGGTGATTTATCGGTGAGGTATTCCGGATGATTGGCGAGGTATTGGTCCATCGCTTCCGGCGAAGCGATAAACATCGCCAGAGAAGCCTGCTGCCGGCGACCTGCCCGCCCGGCGCGCTGGCGTGTGGTGGCAATGGAACCCGGATATCCCACCAGGATGACGGATTCCAGGCTACCAATATCAATGCCCAATTCCAGCGCGGACGTAGCCACAACCGCCTTGATGGAACCATCCTTGAACCCTGCTTCAATTTCCCGCCGGTCACTTTTAAGGTAGCCCGAGCGATATCCGCGTATGCGCGTGCGCATTTCTTTCGGCATGGACTCGTACAGGTAGGTCAAAATCATCTCAACGCTGCGTCGGGAGCGCGCAAAGACCAGGGTTTGGATATTATTGCTGAGCAGTTTCCGCGTGAAGTGAATGCCGGTTTGCAGGCTGCTGGCACGCAGACCCAACTGCTCGTTGACCAGAGGCGGGTTGTACACCAAAAAGTGCCTTTGGCCGTGAGGGGAGGCGTCCTGGTCGACCAGGGAAACCGGGCTTTCGATCAGTTTTTCCGCCAATTCTTCCGGATTACCAATGGTGGCGGAGGTGAGAATGAACTGCGGGTAGGCCTGGTAAAAAGCCGCGACCCGTTTGAGCCGACGGATGACATTGGCGACATGCGAGCCAAAGACCCCGCGGTAGGTGTGCATTTCATCCACAACCACATACCTGAGCCCCGCGAAAAACTGACGCCAGATGGTGTGGTGCGGCAGGATGCCCTGATGCAGCATGTCGGGGTTGGTGATGATGATATCGGCTTTGCGGCGGATTTCCGCCCGTTGGTTGGAGGGGGTGTCCCCATCGTAGATGGCAGGGAGAGGCTTCAGACTGTCCCCGGGCGCGGTGCACAGGTCATGGAGCAAACGCAGCTGGTCCTGCGCCAGCGCCTTGGTGGGGAATAAATAGAGGGCGCGCGCGGAAGAATCCTGCAGGAGAGTTTGTACAACCGGGAGATCGTAACAGAGCGTTTTTCCGCTGGCGGTGCCCGTACTGATCACCACATGTGCCCCTTCAGAAATGCGCTTTAATGCCTGCGCTTGATGGCTGTAAAGCTGCGTTATGCCCCGGTCTCTTAGATTTTGGACAAGTCGTTCAGGAAGGTCCTCGGGAAAAGCTTCAAATACTGCCTCGGTTGGCGGGAGAACCTGCCAGCAGCTCGTGTTGCGGATAAACTCCGGGTCATTTTGCCACACATCAAGGAGTTCATCGATATTCATGTGAAAGAATCAGGAACCATTTTCCTTGGTTTGGACCGATTGCAGCGCGTTCTTTTTCTTTATGGCGTTTCGGACCAATACGTCCATCACCGGATAAATTAATCCGCCCACATGCGTCGCCAGAAAAAACAGTAATTTGGCTTCAAAGCCAGGGACAATCGTGTTTTTGTCTTTTTTTATTCCTTGAACGATGGCACTCGCCACCTCTTTTACGGGAAGTGGTTTATCTGAACCAGCTATCACTGCTGTTTCATAGGGTTTATACTGACTTTCCCAGGCTAACTGCGGGGTGTCCGTGTCGGGAGGATAGACGGAAGATACTATGATACCGCGCGGTTTCATCTCC
>JBCFBH010000014.1:0-35196 GCA_038562595.1 Anaerolineaceae bacterium | reverse complement strand
TCGACGAAAGCGACACCTTGTGGGGCGTGTACCGTTTTAAGGAAGGTTTTAACGGCGTCACAGTGCGCCACCTGGGCGCCTGGGACTATGCCAGCCGCCCCGCGCTCTACCATCTGTACACGCGCGTCTTGCCCAAGCTGTTGGACCTGATGCGCGCCCGCGGAAAAGCTGCAACCCGGAAAAGGATTTCCCTGTGATTGAACGTATCCCCTTAGCCCACTTGCCGACGCCAATTGAAAGCTTGCCAGGCCTTACCCGACTGCTTGGGGGACCTCAGCTGTTCATCAAGCGCGACGACCTGACCGGCCTGGGGATGGGCGGAAACAAGACGCGCAAGCTCGAGTTTTTGGCAGCGGACGCGCTGGCAAAAGACGCACGCATGCTCATCAGCACAGGCGCGCCGCAGTCCAACCACTGCCGCCAGGTAGCGGCTGCCGCGGCCAGGCTGGGCTTGGGCTGCCTGTTGGTGCTGGCAGGGGAGGAATCGGGCGCGCGCCAGGGAAACCTGCTGCTGGACGCGCTCAGCGGCGCGCAGTTGGTCTTTGTGCCTAAAACGCGGCGGGACGCTGCCCTGCAGGAGCAATTTGAGCGCGCGCAGGCAAGAGGGCTTAGACCTTACCTGATCCCTTACGGCGGCTCGAACGCGCTGGGAGCGCAGGGTTACGCCCAGGCGATGCGCGAACTAACTGAACAGAAATTCGCGCCGGACTGGATTGTATTCGCCAGTTCATCCGGGGGGACGCAGGCTGGATTGGTGTTGGGCGCCAGCCAGACGAGTTTCCGCGGCAGGATATTGGGCATCAGCGTGGACGAACCCGCGCGCTCGTTGCAGAATCGGGTTTCTGTGCTGGTGGCAGAAGCCGCCGCGCTTATGGGGGAAAAGCTTTTGGTTGCTCCCGATGAAATTCTGGTGAACGACTCTTACTGCAAGGCGGGCTACGGGGTGCTGCAGCCGGAAGAGGTGGCAGCCATCCGCAATTTTGCCCGCGCCGACGGCATCCTTTTGGACCCTGTTTATACAGGCAGGGCGGCTGCCGGCTTGCTTGACCTGGTCCGGACGGGCTTTTTTCGTAAGGATGAAACCGTGCTCTTCTGGCACACCGGCGGCACGCCCGCGCTGTTCGCGGAGCCATACGCCAGCCAGCTCTGCGCCTGATGCAGCCTGTGTACGTGGGGGCTTGGTGGTTGCGAACCGTTTTGCCATATTACGTTAACCCACCAAAAGTGGGATTCCGGGCAAAACGGTGTGGCAATCTGCCTGTATGCCTTCAAGGTAGCTCTGGGAGATCGCTTCGCGAGCTCGCGATGACGAGTCGGATTCGTCGTTGCGAACCGTTTTGCTATATTGCGTTCACCCACCAAAAGTGGGATTCCGGGCAAAACGGTGTGGCAATCTGCCTGTATGCCTTCAGGGTAGCGCTGGGAGATCGCTTCGCGGGCTCGCGATGACGAGTCGGATTCGTCGTTGCGAACCGTTTTGCTGTATTGCGTTCCTCCACCAAAAGTGGGATTCCGGGCAAAACGGTGTGGCAATCTGCCTGTTTGCCTTCAGGGTAGCGCAGGGTCGCTACGCGGGCTCGCGATGACGGAGGGGATTCGTCGTTGCGAACCGTTTTGCTATATTGCGTTCACCCACCAAAAGTGGCATTCCGGGCAAAACGGTGTGGCAATCTGCCTGTTTGCCTTCAGGGTAGCGCAGGGTCGCTACGCGGGCCCGAGATGACGGGATAGCGGGCAGATCCTTCGCTGCGACCTGTACCCTTTAGGGTATCAGGATGACAAATAACCAGACCCAGGTTCCATTACCACATTCATCCCCTCACCCCTAAAAACCCGTCCGCGCGTTCGCGGCGATACTGCTATAATCCAGTGGGGACTACCAACAATGTCTATGGATATCCGCTCGACAGTACTCACCCTGGGGATTCTGACCGCGATCGGCGCGATCTGGTTGGCAATCAGTGCTGCCAGACAGTACCGGCGCGGCAAGCGCATCCCTTTCTTCTTCAAACGACGTAAGCTCTTTGAACAGGCGACCAGCATGGTCCTAGCCGCGCTCGCGCTGGCTTTCTTTGCCTTTGCCAGTTTCCGCTGGGGAGAAGACCTGGCTTATCGCTATTTCCCACCCACGCTCACCCCCTCGCTCACGCCTACCATCACACTCACCCCCACCATCACACTGACCCCCAGCATCACGCCCACCCCCACCATCACCAACACGCCTTCCATCACCAACACGCCTGCCATCCCACAGAACGTGGCGGAACTATTTGAATCGATTGTCACGCCCGAGGGCAATTCCGTCTTCAGCCCGCTAATTTTCGCCGAAGAAGTGGATGAGAACTTCCAGCCTGTCGAGCCGGCTGACACTTTTGAAAACCCGCTGACCGTAATTTATGGCACCTACAGCTACAATTTCATGAAGGACGGCGTGCAGTGGACGGAGATGTGGTACCGCGGAACCACGCTGCTCAAGCTGGATACCGGCCGTTGGGAAGGGGGGTCCGGCGGTTATGCCCTGACCAGCCTGAGCTTACCCGCCGAGGAATGGCTGCCCGGAGATTATCAGGTGCAGTTTTTCCTGGGGAACCAATGGCTGATGTCCGGTTACTTCAGCGTCAGCGGCAGCCCGCCCACCCCCACGCTGACGCCCAGCCCCACCTTCACCCGCACGCCTACGAACACGCCCACCCCCACGCGCACGCCTGTCCCGACCCGTACGCCAGCGCCGACCAACACGCCGCGCCCTTCCGCCACAGCTAGGCCGTGAATTCCGCAGGTCGGTAAAAAAAAAGCCCCCCGCCTTTCGCAAAGGAGCTTTCAAGATTTTCCTGTTCTAAACTTCAGCCGGCACTCAGATGTAGCGCCAATCCGTGTGTTCTTGCGGCAGTACAACGGCAATCTGCGCGGCAATCCTGGCATTGTTGGTCAGCAGCGCCAGGTTAGTTCGCAGGCTTTCTCCGCCGGAAAGTTCGCTGACCTTGGTGAGCAAATACGGCGTGACAGCGCTTCCGCGTACGCCTTCAGCTTCAGCTTGCTGCAGCGCTTCGGAGATAACGGTTTCAATTTGCTCGCGCGGCAGGGCGCTTTCGGCTGGCGGGGGAACGACCACCAGCACGCTGGTGCGGAAGCCCAGCCTCCAATGCGCGTTGGCGATATTTGCCACGTCCTGGGGCGTTTCTGCGCGCAAAGGTGCCTTCAGCCCGCTTTCCCGGGAGTAAAACGCGGGGAAGTCATCCGTTTGGTAACCAATTACCGGCACTCCGGCGCTTTCCAGCATTTCCAGCGTGGCGGGCAGGTTCAGAATCGCCTTGGCGCCGGAACATACTACCACAAGCGGCGAGCGGGAAAGCTGCAGCAGGTCCGTGGACACATCAAAAGCGCCGCCCCGGTGCACGCCGCCAATCCCACCTGTTGCCAGCACTTTGATTCCAGCGCGCTCGGCTGTGTAAAGCGTGGAGGCGACGGTGGTGCCGGCTGAACCGCCGCGCGTCAGCGCGCCGGCCAGGTCCCACAGGCTGCATTTGCGCGCGTCGCGCGCGCCAGCCAGCATTTCCAGCTGGGCGGCATTCAGACCGACGCGCAGCTGGCCTTCCTGCACCGCGATCGTGGCAGGGTAAGCGCCGTTATCCCGCACAGCCTGTTCCAGGGCGCGGGCGATGCTCAGGTTTTCTGGCCAGGGGACGCCGTGCGTAATCAGGGCGGACTCCAGCGCAACAATCTGACGACCGTTGCGTTTGGCGCGTTCCACGCCGTCCGAGATGACAAGGTCGCTTTTTACAGAGGATTTCAAGAAGGGGAAGATGCTTTTTTTGTTTTCCATGCCTACAATTGTACATCTATTTCCGCGCGGAGCCGGGGAGACCCCGAACATCCGTGGATGGTTTCCATACCTTTTGTCGGTCTGCGGCAGCTAAACGGTTACAATAAACCCACCAAATATTCAGGACTTGCCATGGTAACCCCTGCCTTTCAACCCACTTCAAAACGCTGGCTTATCTCGCCGCTGATACCCCCCGGCATCAGCAGCGCGCTGGAGGAATTTCCCAGCCTGCTGCGGCAGCTGCTTTACAACCGGGGCATCACGGATTACGCATCAGCCCGCGCGTTTGTGGACTGCCAGCCGGCAACGCAGACAAATCCCTTTTTGATGAAGGATATGCTTACCGCGGTGGAGATTTTGCATCAGGCGCTGGATGAAGGCGCCCCCATCGCGATATACGGCGATTATGATGTGG
The DNA here is from genome assembly GCA_038562595.1 of Anaerolineaceae bacterium. Taxonomy (GTDB): domain Bacteria; phylum Chloroflexota; class Anaerolineae; order Anaerolineales; family Anaerolineaceae; genus Mesolinea. The sequence continues at coordinate 30,958 of JBCFBH010000014.1, read as the reverse complement.
ACGGGGTTACCTCCAGCGCCTTGCTATACGAATTTCTCTCGCGTCTGGGCAACACGCCGCGCGTCTATATCCCCAGCCGTTTTGACGAGGGCTACGGCCTGAACCTGGACGCGGTGGCGCAGTTAAACCAGGAAGGCATCTCCTTGCTGATTACCGTGGACTGCGGCATCCGCTCTATCCCGGAAATCGCGCTGGCAAAGAGCCTGGGCATGCGCGTCATCCTGAGCGACCATCATCAACCCGGCGCGGAGCTTCCCCCGGCGGACGCGGTGATTAATACCCGCCAGGCGGGCGACCCTTACCCCTACAAACAGCTGGCAGGCGTCGGTTTGGCGTTTAAACTTGCCGACGCTTACCTGCGGAAATTCCCGCAGCAAGGGCTGGACGCGCAAGACTGGCTGGACCTGGTGGCTCTGGGGACTGTGGCAGACCTGGCGCCAATCAACGGAGAAAATCGGGCCTTGGTACGGGCCGGGCTGGACCAGATGCGCGCAACCAGGCGCCAGGGCTTGTATTCCCTTGCGCAGGTCTCCGGGATTAAGCTGGAGAGCGTCAATTCCGGCAACATAGGCTTTGGGCTGGGACCCAGGCTGAACGCGGCCGGCAGGCTGGATTCCGCTATGGCTGCTTTTGAGCTGCTGACTTCCACGGACATCTTCAGCGCGGGCATGCTGGCCCAACAGTTGGACGCGCAGAACGCGCAGCGCAAGGACCTGACTTTGCGCATCCAGGAACAGGCGATCCAGAGCGCCCTGCAGGCGGACCCCGACAGCCCGGTGATTTTTGCCGCGTCGCCGGATTTTAACGAAGGCGTGGTCGGTCTGGCGGCTTCGCGCGTAGCCGAGCAGCTCTACCGCCCGGCGATTATCGGCGCGCAGGGCGAGACGACTATCGTGGCTTCGTGCCGCTCAATCCCGGAGTTTAACATCACCAGCGCGCTGGACGCGTGTGCGGATTTACTCGTGCGCTACGGCGGGCACTCCATGGCGGCTGGTCTGACCGTCAGTCTGGAAAAGGCGCCGGAGCTGCTGGCGCGCCTGAACGCAATCGCGCGCGAGACCCTGCAAGGGGTGGAACTGGTGCCCGTTTTGGGCATTGACCGGGAAATCCGCCTGGAGCATTTACGCCCGGAGTTTGTTCCGCAGGTTTTTGAAGCGATGGAGAAGCTGGAACCAACCGGACGCGAGAACCCCGAAGCGCTCTTTTGCAGCCGGGGGCTGCTGGTGGTGAATGCCAGAACGGTTGGGGACGGGCAGCATCTCAAGCTGACGTTGCAGGCTGGCAGGAATTCTTTTGACGCGATCGCTTTCAAGCAGGGCTACTGGCTGGACCAGCTGAGCGACAATATTGATATCGCCTACGCGTTTGAGCTAAACAGCTACATGGGCAGGAATACCCTGCAGTTAAACGTCAAGGACATTCACCCCGCGCAAACCTGAGTTATTCGGATTAGGGAACGATCACGAAACTGACGGACTTTTCTTCAGCGCGTCCGCCCGTGTAGCGCGTGTGAGAAGACGCCTCCAGCCGCAGGGAAAGCCCGGATTCGCGCGCGCTGCCAAGGATGGCGCGCAGGTCCGCCAGCGCGCTGCCCAGCGCCAAGCCTTCCGGCACGCCAAAACGGTAAGTGAAGAAGCCCGGATTGCACTCGAGGTATTCCAGCACGGCAGCAAGCGCCGTTGAAAATTCCGCGTTCGACACACTGATCGGCGGGTCAATCCAGACGCCGACCGGAAGCTGCAGATTGCGGTGCAGCGCATCCAATAAAACGGGGGAGAAGAGCAGCCGCGCGAAAGCCCGGCTGCGCTCCGGGGCGAGCTGGGGGAGGGCGCTGGGAGGCGGGCTGACAGGTTCCAGGCGAAGCGCATATTCCACGGCTTCCGGCAGGGCTGTCAGCTCGGATGGCGGGATGAGCGCGGTGATGCGCTGGAGCACCATGCTGGCGTAGGCCTGCAAAGCCTGCCGCCGGTCTGCGCCTTCGGGGAGCGCGGCAGAAGGGATAAGCTGACCGACATGCATTTCCAGTTGGGGGCGTTTTAAGTGGAGCGCGTTTGCAAGCGCGCCGCGCATACCGCCGAACCCTATCGGGAGCACGGGCGCGTTGGCGCGTTGGCTGATGAGCGCCACCCCAAGCTGCGCTTCCATCCGGGCGGGGTCCCAGATGCCGCCTTCGGGGAAAACCCCCAGCACCCCGCCCTGCCGCAGGACGTCCACCGATTTCTGGATGCCGTCGCGGTCCAGGTTGCCGCGGTTGATGGGGATCAAACCGTAAGCTTTCACAACGCGGGCGTAATTGGGGTCGATGGGGATATCACCGGTGCCGAGGAACTCCACCTGACGCGGTGAAAGCGCTGCCATCAGCACTGCTTCCATCACGCCGACGTGATTGCCTGCCAAAATGACCGGGCCGCGGCGCGGAAAGTTTTGCATGCCGCTGACCTTGAGGCGGGTGAGCAGCGCCAGGAGCAGTCTGCCGCCGCCGCGCATGAGCGCGCGGAGGGCTATGCGGCGGGGGTAGGGGAGGGTTTCAGCGGGATAGGTTGTCATACTCGCGCGGTCGCTTATGGACAATTTTACCTGAAAGCGAGGCCACGATACTTGCGATTTCCAACTCTTGCTGTAAAGGAAGAGGCTTGGCGGGTTATTTCAGATGCAGCCGTGGCTGCGCTTATGGCAAAAAGGACGCGGGGAAAAAACCCGCGTCCTCCATTTACTGAAAGGGAAAAAATTACTTTATCACGATAGGCAGGGCGATGGAGTACTTATAGAAAGGCTCCCAGACATCAACCCCGCCGTTCAGGATGCTCTGCGCGACGGCTGTCACCTGGTCCTGCACATCCTGGGGGACGGAAGCCGCGGCGTCATGATAGGGCGCTAGTCCAACACCCTCATTGGCAAGGTCGTTGACCATCGTGCCGGAAGCGAAGGTCGCGTCAACAATGTCTTCAATGGTGTGGTAAACCGCCATGTCCACCCGTTTCATTGCGCTGGTAAGCAGATATTCGTGCCCGTCCACCGTACCGCCGCCAAATATCGTGTAGTAAACGTCCACATCCACGCCGATAGTCCATTTGCCGGCCATCGCAGTCGCCAGGTTAACCCCATTCCCAGTGGGGCCTGCAACCGCAAAAATGACGTCCGCGCCGCGCGCTATCTGGTCTTGCGCCATCTGTGCGCCGAGGTCGGGGTCCCCGAAGTTATAGGCATATTCCAAAAGGACCTGCACCTGGGGGTCTGCCCACTGCGCCCCATATTGGTAAGGAACCATAAAATGGTCTACCGGAGGGATGGGAAACCCACCAATCGCGCCGATCACGTGGCTGGCGCTCATCAGACCTGCCAGCGTGCCAGCCAGATAGCCAGCCTGAGCCGAGTTGAAGGTGATGCCGCGTAGGTTAGCCGGGTAAATTTCCCAACTCGCGTCCACAGTGGCAAAGTTGACCCCCGGGTTTGCGTTAGCCGCCGAGAGGGTTGCATCCATCATGGAATAACCGACCGTGATACAGAGAGCATTCCCGGCGGCGACGCACTCGGCGATTTTGTCGGGGTAATCCTCCACAACGCTGGTAGGATACACGGTTCCGATCACGCCAAAATCGGTTTCCGCCTGGGCGAGACCCGCGGCAGCCATTTCGTTGAAAGAGGCATCGTCGATTCCGCCCACATCCGGGATGAGACCGATGTTAATAATGGATTTTGGATAGGACGCCTGGCCTGCTTGCGGCAGCGCGAACAAGAGGATAAGGAGAATGACTGTGACCCCCAGAATGAGGTGGCGAAGAGTGATTTTGTGCGTTCTTTGCTGATGAAACATAAATGGACTCCTTTGCTGATAAGTGGGCATGGAACAGCATCCTTCTGGAAATTCCTGGATGCCGGATATGAACCAGCTTTTCTCTGGCAGGGATCTGCGTGTGTGGATTTAAAAAAGCAAAACTGATGAACTGGATTTAGTATACAGCGTTTCTGTAGGATTTGATAATTATTTTTGGAATTTATTTTTGGAATTTACAGACCCCCATAACTCCAGACATCGATCCCAGTACAATTCGTGTGACTTATCTAAAAAGTGTATATGCGGGACCTTGAATTGAGCAGCGTGGCGCCGTGCGGAAGCGCTGCGCTTTCCTGACCGAACATTGACGAACCCAGCGGCATTCCACTGTTAAGGTTGGGATTGTTCTCTTCCAGCTGCCAACTCCAGCAAAGCTGAGAGTGCGCTTTACCCAAACAAGAATTGAAAAAACCAAGGGTAGTGTCAAGTATTTTTCGCACATTTAAGAATCACTTGGAAATAGTTCCTCCAAATGCTGCATGCTCAAGTACGTCTTCTGACCCCAGCCGGATTGTTCCATGTATCTCAATCTGGCACACACTAACATCAATGCCGACCGCCCATCTGGAAAAGCGCCAACCGTCCTGGTTCTACATCTGATCTCTCTGTTCAACCGTTCCATGGTATTGTTTGAGCCGATGCGTTTCCAATGTTCTCTGGGAAAATCCATATAAATCAGAGTTTCCGGTCTAGGCTGAGTGAATCTGGAAGTCATCTGCGTTGAGATCGGAGCTGGTAATCCCAGTTGAGATTATTCATAAGCTCGGAAGCTCACTCATTAGCATTCACTTCATATATCCGCCAATGATTAATTGTCTGCCCTCCGGAATCCCACACCAGAGTAGCCCAACTGGCGCCATTTTCGAACAAAGCAGGGTAAGTCAGATTAATGGTGTTTCTATTGCCCTCCTGGGTTTCTGGATCCAACGTCAACATATATTCGGCAGTGCCAATTGGATTCGCCAAGATTTGGAAATAATCGGTATCATTGGAAATTATCAGACGCTGTGGATTTTTAACTGCTAAAATTACTGAAAAACCGCTGCTTGCATCCACCAATACCTTTCCATCCTCAGAAAAGCTATCAACAGCTTCGGCAACAATTAGGGCATCATTCGTATATGCCCAGTAGCCATCCTTCTCGCGTAAGCCAGGTTCCTCTTCAGGCGCCAGAAGGAGTGCGCTCAGACGCTGCTCATCTCCTCCGGCTTGTGGATCTCGCATCGCTCGCAATGATAATGGTGTGCCGGCGATGAACAACGTGATCAGCAGCAGATAGAAGGGCAGCTTCCATTTATGTCCCAAGTTTTCATGAATAATCCCCGCCATTACCAATGCAAATGGTGCCGCATAGAACCAATACCGCATCCAGCTTGCCAGTGACCCCATGTAAACCTGCAGAATGGTGAAACTGGTAATACTCCCCATAACTATAAAAAGCCCGAATCCCTTTCGATTCCGATGCCAGATAATAGATAACAATGCGAGGGCTGTCATTACTAGATATGCTGGACTTTGTTGAAATGAACGCACGACACCTACTTTGATTGCCTCGACAATATTCCCCCATGCCAGGTAATAGGGATGGGTTAATCCAGCAATCTTGGCGACATCAGGCGCATTGGATGCGCTATAAACACTACGCAGAAAGTACAAAGGATCACCCATTATGGAACCATTAAAAAACACCCACATAATGATGCCGTAAACAGGAGGTAAAAGAGTAGCTATCAACCAGCCTTCGGTTTTCGCTTTCCAATCAGCACTTTGCTTCCACAAGTGAACTATCACAGCCAGTGCCACCCCAACGACCATTGCCAAGGCTTCATAGCGCACATAGATAGCAGCACACAAACTGAGACCAACGACCACCCACGAGCGCATGGCCCGTGGTAGATCCATCATACCAGAAAGGGCGGTGAGGACAAAAAATAAAAAGATGGATTCTGCCATGCCGGCTGAAAAAAGGTACCAGGTATCTGGGTGAAATTGCAAAAGAGCGACCAGAATCCAACGAACAATGCCAGGGAACTTAAACTTTGCCAGGAGTCTAGTTATCATCACCAAACAGCCCGCTCCAAACAATGCAGAAATAATATTGCCGCTGAAGCTTACCCAACCCAATTCCTTGGTGATTGGCAATAAAGGCAATTGCAGAATGCTTGGAAGCGGCGGCCAGACAAACCCAACCGCAGCAAGGTGTGGCTCGCGTGAGTAAAGGACATAATAGGCGTTGGCTGTGCGAGAGAGAGCATCGCTGTTGCCAATGCGCCAGACGAAACTCAGGAGATAAGCCAAAACCAAGTTCAAAAGGAAAGAAAGTATGAAAATAATCCTGGTTTCTTTTTTGTCCAATGGGCGGTTGACAATAGGATTGTTCACAGGAGCGGAAGCTGTGAGTTGACTGAACCGTGAGGATGGCTCATTAAGCCAACTTGGTAGTTTCATGCTTTCTTTACTTCCTTAGTATTATTCTCGTCAACAGGCTTTATGTAAAGCCCGTGAATCGTTTTCTCCCAGAAATGGGGCTTAAACACCAACTGAATTAATCCCTTCCAACTGGCAATGCTGCTTAATGCCCAGTAAAGCGAGCTGAAAACGGCGACTTTTACCATGTCAAAATAACCTCTACGCATGGTGCCAGCGATATTGATGTAGGTAAAGACAAACACACCCACATACATGCAAACAGCTCCCATGAGGAATACTATAGTGGGATATAAGCGATTAATAAATTCAGGTTCGGCAACAATCCACAGTATTGTCATGATCCAATAGATTGGATTCATTAATGCCGTAAAAGGGGTACCGCCAACAATGAATTGAAAACTGACAAAATTCTTGAAGCCGATTTCTTTGATCATTCGGATAGGGTGTCGCATGTGAACCAGCCAGGTTTGTATATAACCCTTCATCCAGCGGGAACGCTGCCTGATCCAATTATTGAATTGGCTATTGGCTTCTTCATAAGTTGTTGAGTCTACAATGCGGGTCCGATAACCTTGTTTGAAAAGTCTTATTCCCAGATCGGCATCTTCGGTAACATTATGGGGGTCCCAGGCTCCAGACATTAACAACAATGACTTTTTGAAATGATTTGAAGTGCCGCCAAGGGGGATAGGTGCTTGTTCAGAATCCAGGCCTGGCAGCAGCAAATCAAACCACATGGAGTATTCGATCGTGAACCATTCCGTCAGGATATTCTGCTTGCGATTGTAATAGTTCAATTTTGCTTGGATGCAAGCAACATCTTTAGGTGCTTTTGAAAAAGCAATAACAACTTTTTTTAACTGATCAGGGTCAGGCAGGTCTTCGGCATCGTAAATTACAATATATTCTCCTCTGGCATGAATCAGACCATAATTGCATGCTTTTGGTTTTGTCCTGGGTTCCTTATTGGGAACAATGACCTTCTGAATAAAACGTGGGGGATCAATCTCGTCAAATTTTTGTAAAGTGGCAAGGTCGTCTTCTTCCATGAGCACGAGAATATCTAAGCGAACTTCAGGGTAATCAATCATCTCCAGGGATTTTAAGATATCAGGCAATATCGCAGCTTCTCGATGTACCGGAACAAGAATGGTATATATTGGGAGTTCGGAATCCTTCAAATCAGCGACCTCTTGATCTGAAACAGGAATCTCAAGACTGCCTGAAATTGATTTAAAGATTAATTTAAATTTGTATATAGAAAAGCCAAGATAAAAGGCTGTGATCAGAGCATTGATAAAAATTAAGTACTGGTTAGGTGAATAGATCAACAAAACCAGAGAGAGCAGGACGAAAATAATCAGTAAGAAAATTTGATTGGTTTCCAAAACATGATAGGCGGAATCCTCCGGTGAACGTTCCATCAGTGTGAATATACTTTCATCGATGTAGTCCTGGGAATACAGCTTTTCCATGGCATAATTAAAATCACTAGGTTTAATCAGCGCCTTGCGGCACGGTACATCTAAATGTGCTTCAGCCTGATTAAACCCTTCCTGATTATCGGCGTCCGTTAGTGCCAGAACAACATAGTCATTTTCCACCGCAACGGGCAGAATATTGTTTGTTCTCTCAAAGCTTGATTCAAGCAACCTGGCAGCATTTTCGTCAACAGGTGTTTCAGAAATGTCTACCAACGGCAGATTTTCTCGCTTGGCAAGAAATTTGTAGAGATCATCTTCGGATATATAGTCTTTGTAAAGTAGGGCTACACGCAAATGAACATTTGTCTTTCTGGAGTAATCCAGAGCATCGTGAAATTGATTCTTAGTAATTATGCCAGCCAATAACAATGCTTCACCTAATTTCGGACGACGAAGCGAACGAATAATGCCTTCTTCCAACATTGACTGAGTCGTAAGTACTGGAATGATTGGACTGCCGAGAATCAATTCCAATTTATTTTTGGCAGATTCAAACAGTGGATCGACAAATGCGACTACTACCTTCTCATGGTCAAGGCGAATGGGAAGCGCATTCAGGCTTTGGGCAATTTCAGGTGAAATCAAACGAGCAGCTGAGTATTGGATCGGGTCTACGACTGTTACGTGCATGCTGGGGATTCCAAAGGCGTCTACAATTGGATGCGATACTTCTGTCAGGGAGATATCCTCATAATTTACGCCAACCAGACGAGCTAATGCCTTCGCTAATATCTCAGGATCAGCACCAGTCTGACGAATAATTACCTTGTCAATCGGGAAACTGTTTTCGTTTTCCTGTAAGGCTGCCAGTGCCTGCTGACGCGTAAGAATTCCTTCTGTTACCAGTTTGTCGACCAATTCAGTTCTCTCGGTATTATATGATTTGCTCATGTGCTCTTAGGCATCTTCCCTAACATCTTTACCAGAAAAAGAAACAATTGTATCAATTGGGCGTCTGCCCATATTTCGATATCCCTGGTGTGGTCTTTCAGTGCTGGAATGGACCGACCAGGCATCCAGGTATGTTTGAAATTCCTCAACAGTTTCGTACATCTTCTCTTGGAAAGCGATCCTGAAGAACTCATCCAAAACGGTACGATTGAAGCGTTCCACGAACCCATTCGTTTGCAGTCTGCGTATTTGTGTTCTCCGATGCGCCACCTCATTCAGCTCAAGATACACCTCCTACAGATGGGTGTCTTGCCCGCAAAACTCGCGGCCATTATCCGTGATGATCGCTGCTGGTGGAAGACCTTTCTCGCGATAAAATGGAAGCACATCATTGTGAATCACCGCAACTGCAGCCTCGGGTTGTTTGGATGTGTGCAGAAAACCAAAGGCATAACCCCCATAAGTGTCTACCACAGCATGCAGATAGACCCTGCCAACTCCCTTGAGCACGCCATCGTAGAAGGTGTCCTGGGAAAGAACTTCCCAAGGTTTTGAACTCTCCTTGTGGCGTTCCCGAAAGCATGGATTGGCTTTCTCGATCAGAGCAACCCGGGCAGGAGTGAGTTCTATCTCAAGGTTCTGGGCTTTTTTTTCCAACTTAAACAATCTCTCGTAACGGGCACCCAGTTCATGCTTGTTCAGGATATATTGAATAGTGGGATAACGGATCCGAAACCCTTCCAAGGCTAAATAATCGCTGAGCTTGTTGCACCCCCAGGTCGGGTGCTCCAGGCTCATTACCAGGATATGCTCAACGTGTTCAGGCATGGTCGTGTTTGGATTGCGTTGGGGATGGGAGGAAGATCCTTCAACCCTTCGATCTCGTGAGTTTGAAACCTGCGTTTGTATTCATAAAACTATGTGCGGCTCACTCCTCTTTGCCGACAGGCTTCGCTGACATTCCCCAGAGTCTGTGCCAGTTCCAGAACACTGATCTTGTGCTGTGCTACTTTTAGTTTTACATCCATCGTGATTTCCTTTTATAATTCTACTCACATTCACGATTTTAGGCTAGTGCCTTTATTGTTGGAATTATTTTTGGATAGACGTAGGAATTCGAATCCTGGTTTTGGCATACGCCCTGCGGGCTAAGGGCCGCGCCTTTGGCTGTCTGACAGTAAACGCAATCTATGGGGCAGCGCTTGTGCACACCTATGATGAAATGGTGAATTAAAAAGAAAGTGCCCCCACAGGAATTCGAATCCTGGTTTTGGCATACGCCCTGCGGGCTAAGGGCCGCGCCTTAGGCCGCCTGAGGATGGGGGTAAGGCCGCCCGAGAAGCAACGCAAGACAAAAGTAAACAGCCGGTTAGTATTCTTTCAAATGTTTTTTTGCGTGGTGAATTAAAAAGAAAGTGCCCCCACAGGAATTCGAATCCTGGTTTTGGCCTTGAGAGGGCCACGTCCTGGGCCACTAGACGATGGGGGCATGCAAGTAAGTATTGCTTTGTTAATCTACTGCCGCCGGGTTTCCGGTTTCGGCATACGCCCGCCGGGCTAAGGGCGCGTTCCTCGTACCACCGGACGATGGGGGCATGCAAGTAAGTATTGCTTTGTTAATTCGCCGCTGCCGGTTTTCCGGTTTCGGCATACGCCCGCCGGGATAAGGGTGCGTTTCCCGTGCAGCCGGATGATGGGGGCGTTTCAGGCAATAAATATTATCACAGGGTAAATTTCGAGTCAATGAGTCAAGCCGGGCGAGTTGTGCTCAAGGTTGCCCACGATCGTGCTCAGCTTAACCACAGGCAACCCACTCCAATCAGAATAACAAAAGATCACAGCCTGGTCCTGTGCAGCTCCTGAAGAGGTCTGCCTTTGTCCAACGCTTGCGAGGAATGTTACCCGAAAATCCCCTATAATCAAACAAAAAGGAGCGGTTAAACTATGCAATATCGTCATCTGGGAAAAGCAGGTATCAAAGTATCGGAGCTGTCCATCGGCTCCTGGGTCACCTACGGCAAGCAAGTGGATGTGCGGTCTGCCCGGGACATTCTGCAGGCTGCCTGGGAAGCCGGCGTCAACTTTTTTGACAATGCTGAAGCCTACGCGGGCGGCCAGTCCGAAATCATCATGGGGCAGGCGCTGCGGGAGTTGAGCCTCCCGCGCGAGCAGTACCTCATCTCCACCAAAATCTTCTGGGGCGGCAAAGGTCCCAACGATACGGGCTTGAATTACAAGCACATCATTGAAGGCGTGAACAACGCGCTCAAGCGCCTCGGCTTGGAATACGTGGACTTTGTCTTCGCGCACCGCCCCGACCCCGAAACCCCGATGGAGGAAACTGTCTGGGCTTTTAACCAGGTCATTCAGCAGGGCAAAGCCTTTTATTGGGGCACGTCCGAGTGGTCCGCGGCGGAAATTCTGCTGGCGAACCAGGTGGCGCGCGAGGATCACTTGCGCCCGCCTTCGATGGAACAGCCGCAGTACAACCTGCTGCACCGCCGGCGTTTTGAAGAGGAATACGCGATTCTCTATAAGGAATTGGGCTACGGCACCACTATCTGGAGCCCACTGGCATCGGGTTTACTGACTGGCAAATACAACCAGGGCACTGTGCCTGAGGGCAGCCGCGCGCAGGTAGAAGGTTTCGGCTGGATGAAAGACCGTCTTTTAGACCCTGCCAAGCTGGAAATCACCCGCAGGCTGGCGAAAGTGGCAGAGGACCTGGGCGTGAGCCTGGCGCAGATGTCTCTGGCGTGGGTGCTCAAGAATCCGAACGTGTCAACGGTGATTACGGGCGCGAGCCGGGTGGAACAGGTGCGCGAGAACATGAAAGCAGTGGACGTGGTGCCGCTGCTGAGCGACGAGGTCATGGCGAAGATTGAAGGCGCGCTGGAAGGCTATCGGGAAGCCTGAGTTTAGCCAGGAAGAAGAAGGACGCGGGCACACCGCGTCCTTTTGTTATTGCACTGAGAATTGACTCCCTGCGAAAACGGGCTTTTTCAAGCTTATTCATCGCCAGGAAACTATTTGACCTCGCATGACAAGGATTGGATAGTACCTGCCAGCCTGGACGCGCTTAAAGGTTCTCAGACTTTCCATCGTTGTCTTTCCCCAGCGCTTTTGCCTGCGCTGCGCGCCAGCGGCGGACGCGTTCTGCTGCCTGGGCTTCGTAACCCTGGTCTGAGGGTTCGTAGAAATGCGTGCCCAGCACCCCATCCGGCAGGTATTGCTGCGCGGTCCAGTGACCGGGGTGGCTGTGCGGGTAATCGTAGCCCGCGCCGTGCCCAAAGCCTTTCGCGTCCCGGCTTGGGTCCATCAGATGGATGGGCACCGGGCCGGCGCCGTTCTTCTCAATCTCTTCCAGCGCCTTAAAATACGCGCCAGCCGAATTGGACTTGGGCGCGGTCGCCAGGTAGAGCGTGGCTTCCACAATCGGGTAGACGCCCTCCGGCAGCCCAATGTATTCGAAGTTCTGGGCGGCGGCGCTGGCAACCACGATGCCCAGCGGGTCCGCCAGGCCGATATCTTCGCTGGCCAGGATGATGAGCCGCCGCAGGATGAAGCGCGGGTCCTCGCCGGCATACAGCATTTTCGCCAGCCAATACAGCGCCGCGTCCGGGTCGGAGCCCCGCACGGATTTGATGAAAGCCGAGATGGTGTCGTAGTGCGCGTCGTCGGTCTTGTCGTAAATCACGGAGCGCTTTTGGATGGATTCCTGCGCGACGTCCAGCGTGATGTGCAGCTCCGCGTCTTCCAATGGGGTGGTTTCCACCGCCAGCTCGAGCGCGTTCAGCGCGCTGCGCGCGTCTCCGCCGGCGGTGCGCGCCAGGTGCAGCAGGGCATCCTCATCCGCGCGGATATTGCGCCCGCCGTAGCCGTTAATCGGGTCGGCAAGCGCGCGCCGCAGCAGGGTCAGAACGTCCGCTTCGGTCAGAGGTTTCAGCTCAAAGATACGCGAACGGCTGACCAGCGCTTTGATGACGTCGAAGTAGGGGTTTTGCGTGGTCGCGCCGATGAGGGTCAGCATGCCGGATTCCACATGCGGGAGCAGGGCGTCCTGCTGGGCTTTGTTCCAGCGGTGCACTTCGTCCACAAAAAGGATGGTGCGCTTGCGGTACAACCGGCGGCGTTCTGTGGCATCCTTGATGACCTCACGCAGGTCCGCCACACCCGCCAACACCGCGCTGAGGCTGACGAACTCCGCCTGGGTAATGTGAGAGATGACCTGCGCGATGGTTGTTTTGCCTGTGCCGGGCGGACCGTAAAAGATGATGGACGAAAACATGCGGTCGGCTTCTATGGCGCGGCGCAGGAGCGTGCCGGGCCCGATGATATGGTCCTGCCCAATGATATCGTCCAGCGTTTTGGGGCGCATGCGGGCGGCGAGGGGGGCGTGCTGTGCAAGCTGGTCGGAGAGGGAATGGTCAAAGAGGTCCATAAGTCAATTTTATCATAGCCCTTATGTTCTAATGCTCTGTTTTGCTGCGGGCTTTAAATCCCGTATACTGGAAGTAGAGTCCAAACCAATTTTCTCCGATTCAATTGAGTGAGGGTATCATGCGAACATACAGAGCTTCTTTGAGAATATTTTGCGTTATTCTGGTGCTCTTCCTCGCGGCGGCCTCTCCAAAGCCCGTGCTGGCTGGCGTTACCTATACCGTTACTAACAGCGCCAGTTCCGGCAGCGGCTCTTTGCGTCAGGCGATTCTGGACGCGAACAGCAACCCCGGCAAGGATTCCATTCACTTTGCCATCCCCACCAGCGACCCCGGGTATTCCACGTCTCTGGGTGTCTGGTTTATCCGCCTCACGCTGGTTTTGCCCATGCTGGAGGACCCCAACGGGGTTGAGATAGACGGGACGACGCAGCCCGGCAGCCACCCCTATCTGCCAGGCATCATCATTGAGCACACCGCTTCTGTTCCTGTTGGAGCTGACCTGTTAACCATCATATCTCAATTCAATATTGTGAAGGAACTGGGGCTTTTCAACAGCCGCGGCGACGGCATTATCATTCAAGGAAGCAAGAACGTGGTTCTGAACAATCAGATTTTTAGCTCCGCCGGTTACGGCATTTCTCTTCTGAGCGGTTCCGAAGAAAATGATATCGACAGCAATGCCGTTTGTGGGCATGCCCTGGACGGAATTCACCTGGATGGAGCTGACCATAACATGATTGATAACAACAGCATCGGGGTGCAGCCTGCGTACATCCCTACGGTGGGAAGGAACCAGGGCAGCGGCATCGCCGCGCTGGGGAGCGACGCCAACACCTTCCAGGGCAATGTAATCAGCAATAATGTGGCAAGCGGGCTTTACCTTTCCGGTTCCAACGCCAATCAAATTCTTGAGAACACCATCGGCATGGATAGCGGAAGGACGCTGGCCCTCGGCAATGATGAGTACGGCATCTACATAGGCGATGGCAGCGATAATGTCATCACGGATAACTGGATTTCCGGCAATGGGAGTGACGGCGTGCGTCTTACAGGCACAATTACCACAGGAAATATCGTCCAAAAAAACTGGATTGGCACAGCCTATTCTGCGCCTATCCCGAATGCGCATCATGGCATCGCGTTGTATAACAGCGCCCACCATAACACCATTGGAAGCGCCAGCGATATTACCTTTGGCAATGTGGTCCTGGGGAACGGGTGGAGTGGTATTGTAGTGGTGAACAGCCCGCTCGGCGCAAATGTGATTGGCAACAACTCCATTTACAGCCAGGGTTTTTACGGCATCCACGTTAACAACAGTCCGGGTAACGCGATTATCGCGAACCGAATTGCCGGCAACGGCGTGATGGCGAATTCGGCCGGGGTACGCGTGGAGAATAGCGGCGGCGTGGACGATGCTTCTGACTTCAACTTGATATGGAGCAACCAGATTTTCAACAATTTCGGTGAAGGCATTCAATTGGTGGGGGATGCCAACAATAACATCCTCCCGCCGGTCATTCTGAACGCGAGCTGCAGCCAGGTGAGCGGCACGGCGTGCGCAGGTTGTTGGGTGCAGGTCTTCTCAGACCTCTACGACGAGGGCCGCAGCTACGAAGGCGTTACCACCGCCAACGCAAGCGGCTCGTTTTCTCTGGCCATCAACGCGGTCGAATCCAATATTACCGCCGTTGCCATCGATGGCCCGGGCAATTCCAGCGAATTCTCCCTGCCCGTTACAGCCTGCTTCAGGCTGTCCCTGCCCATCCTGATGAAATAAAAAGGCCCGCGCGAAAACGCGCGGGCCCGGTGTGACGAAACCGAATCATCAATAGCCTTTGCTCACATCCACGAGGTTGTATAGTGGCAGGTCTTCCTGGTAGCGCCTGAGGTTCTCTATGAAGAGGTCAATGGAGTCATCCAGCAAATGCGTGGACGCGCCGGAGATGTGTGGGGTGATGATGACTTCCGGCAGCGCCCACAAGGGGCTTTCAGGGGGCAGCGGCTCCGCGGAAAACACATCCAGCACCGCCCCGCCCACTTTGCCCGCCCGGACGGCCTGCGCCAGGGCGTTTTCATCAATTAAATCCCCGCGGGAAACGTTCACGAAGTACGCGCCTGGTTTCAGCGCGTCGAACATTTCCGCGTTGAAAAGGTGCTGCGTTTCCGGGGTCAGCGGCAGGGTGAGCACCACAAAATCGCAGTCTTTCAACATCCCCTTCAGGCCTTCAATCGGGTAGAGGCGCGTAAAATAGTTGCCCAGGGGGTCGCCCAAACCAGGGGGCGTATAGCCGCTGTCCTCCAATTTCATCAGGTCCCGTTTGGCTGCCAGAACCGTCACGCCAAGTGGGTAGAGCAAGCGGGCCAGCTCGCGCCCAATGGAACCGTAGCCAACGATGCCCACAGTGCTGCCGCGCAATTCTTTCGGCTGCAGGGATTTTGAGGCATTGCTGCCCCATTTTTTCTCGCGCTGCAGGGCAATCGTCTCGGGCAGTTTGTGACCGAGCATAAGCAAAGCCATCAGCAGGTATTCGCCCATCTGGCTGATCATCGTGCCGCTGGCGGAGCTTATCATCACGCCCGGGTCAGCAGCCAGCGGCTGCTTCAGCGCCCGCTCCACCCCGGCCAGTGCGATTTGGACCCATTTCAAGTTGGGCGCCTGTTCGCGCACGGGCAGCTGCTTGCCGTCCGAGAAGAGCACCTCGGCTTTTTCCCAGGCTTCTTTGGGCAGGTCCGCCAAAGACTTGCCGGCACCAGTGCTCAGGTGAATATGTTTGCCCAGCGCTTTGATGCGGTTTTGCTGGGCTTCCGTGAGGGGCACGGTGCTTAAAATTTCCAATGTCTTTTTCTCGTCCATTATATGTAAATCCTTTGCGGATCCAATTCCTCCCGCAGAATGCGCAGTTCTTCCTCCGCGGGTGCGGGGGTTAGTTCGAGGGTTTCAGCTTTTTTCAGCGCCCAGCCGGTGTTGGCTTGCGCCTGCTCAAAGCTGCAGCCCGGGTGCAAAGCCGCCAGCAGCAGTTCGCCGTTCGGGTCGGGCTTGAGGATGCCCAGGTTCGTGACGACTGCCTGCGGACCGGAACCGCGTACGCCCAATTTGGAACGCGCGCCGCCGCCTTCCAGAAAGCCCGCCGAGGTGTGAAAATCCACCCGGGCAGGGAAGCGCCGAAGCTGGTGCGGTGTGATGATGTAACAGCGGTTCGCCCAGGCGGCAATTTCCATCGAGCCGCCCGAACCGGGCAGCCGGACCTTGGGGTGTTGGTAGTCCCCGATGACCGTGGCGTTGATATTGCCGAACTGGTCGATTTGCGCGCCGCCCAAAAAGCCCACGTCGATATTGCCGCGCTGCAAATAGAGCGAAAACACCTCGAACATGGAGCAGACCGAGAGCGCGCCGCTCACCAGGGTCGGGTCGCCGATGGAAAGGGGCAGGCGCCCGGGTCTGGCGCCGATGACGCCGGCTTCGTAAATCATCTGCAGGTTGGGGGCGTGCGTGCGTCGCGCCAGGTTGCACGCCAGGTTCGGGATGCCGACGCCGACAAAGACCTGGTCGCCGTCCTTGAGCAGGCGGGCGGCATTGATAATCATCAGTTCGGTCGCGTTGTATTCCGGGTCCGACATCTCAGTAACTCCCGTAATTGACCGGCGCGCTCAGGCGGGTGCCCGGTTTCAGGCGTTCGCGTGTTTCTTCTCCCAGCTTTTCCAGATATTCCGCCCGGTCCTTCACGCCGTACACCCATTCATCGAGGTAGGCTTGCATGCTGGAATTGTCTTTGCTGATTTCTTCCCAGCGCAGATACAGCTCGTTGTCGCGGTCGTAATAGCCCTGCGTGTAGGAGGGGTGCGCGCACCAGGGAACCTGGCACACCGCGCTGACCACCAGCGAGGGGATGAGCGTGCGGTTGGGGTCCGAGCGGATGATGTCCTCATCCACAATTTCTTCCGCGGTGAGAATGACGCGCCTGGCGGCGAAAGCGGCTTCGCGCTGTTCGCCCAGGATGCCCCAGATATGCGCGTTGCCTTCGCTATCCGCGCGCTGGACGTGCACGATCGCCACGTCCGGGCAAAGCGCAGGCACCACCACCACATCCTCCCCCCCGTAGGGGTCCTGCACGCGGCGGTAGAGCGGATTGGCTTTTTCCAGGTCCAGAGCGCCAGTCTGGCGCATGGGCATAAAGGGCAGCCCGCTGGCGCCAGCCTGCAGGCGGCTGATCATGCCGAAATGCGAGTATTCCTCCCATTCCAGGCTGCCGTTTTGCATCCCTTCGCGCAGCCACTTGAGCGAGCCCACGCCCGGGTTGCCGGAGTAGGAGAAGATGACCTTGCGGGCGCAGCCCGCGGCGACCATCTGGTCGTAAATCAGGTCGGGGGTGGCGCGCGCCAGGACGAGGTCCTTCAAGCCCTGACGGATAATTTCGTGCCCGGCGGCAAAGGGGATGAGGTGCGTAAAGCCGGCGGCATACACAAGGTCCCCATTGTGCACATGCTGGTGGATAGCTTCGCTCAGGCTGGTCAGTTTGGACATGCTAATTTTTTCCGCTTTCAATCCAGGATTTGTGTTTGTGCTTTTCCTCTTCGCGCTCGGAGGGGGTAAGCGCTTTCTTGCGCGGCTTTTCATCCGGACGCGAACGCAGCAGGGTGATGCCCAGCGCGAGCACCAGCAGCCCCAGAATTTGGAGCTGATCGATGGGTTCGCCTGTCCACCAGTTCAGCAGCAGCCAGGCAAGGCTTGCCAGCCCTACCAGGGTCAGAATTCTACCGAAGCTGCGGAGAAGGTTTTTCATGCGCGCCAGCGGGTCCGACTTGAATTAGATGCGGCGCACGTTGTTGCGGATTTGCTCGTGCAGGTAGAGCTGCAGGTAATAAAGCCCGCCGCTGTTCTTGCCGCTGGACCCCGAGCCTTTCCAGCCGCCAAAGGGCTGGAAGCCGGGCCAGGCGCCGGTGGTGCCGCCCTGGGGGCGGTTGGTATAGACCACGCCAGCTTCGATGTGGTCAAAGAACCAATCCACTTCGGAGGGCGTGCCGTAAAAACCAGCCGTAAGCCCATACTGCACGTCATTCGCCAGCGCGATGCCTTCCTGCAAATCTTTAACCGGGCTGACCATCAGGATGGGCAGGAACATTTCCTGCTTCCAGAGGGGGTGCGAAAGCGGCACGTCCGACACAATGGTCGGGGCGCAGAAGTAGCCCTTGGAAAGCGCGCCTTCGGTCAGGGTTTTGCCGCCCGTGAGCACTTTGCCGGCCGCGCTCAGGTCTTCTGTGAAGCGCTGGTAGTCAGCGTAACTTTTCTTGTTGATGACCGGGCCCATATAGGTCTGCCGCTCGGTTGGGTCCCCGACAGCCAGCTTGTTGGTGAGCGCGACCATGCGCTCCAGCACCGCTTCGTAGATGGGCTCTTCGATGTACACGCGCGAGCAAGCCGAGCACTTTTGCCCCTGCAGTCCGAAGGCGGAACGCACGCTGCCCAGCGCGGCATCTTCAATATCCGCGTAACGGGAAATCAGCACAGGGTTCTTGCCGCCCAGCTCCAGAATGGTTGGGCGCACATAACGCGAGGAACTCTGGTTGCAGTAAATACTCATCCCGACCTCGTATGAGCCGGTGAAAGTGATGCCAGCCACGTCCGGGTGGTTAATCAGCGCGTCTCCCAGCGTGGAACCGGGGCCGGTGACAAAGTTGAACACGCCGTCGGGGATGCCCGCCTGGCGCATGCAGTCTGCCAGCAAGGATGGCGACCAGGAGGTATCGCTGGCGGGTTTCATCACCACCGTGTTCCCTGCCGCCAGCGCCGCCCCGGCGGGGCCGAACGTGAGCGCGGCCGGGAAATTGAAGGGGCTGATAACCAGCCAGACGCCATAGGGGCGCAGCACAGATTGGTTGGTGGAGAGGAAGCCGGGGAGCGGGTCGTTGTTCATTTGCCGGACAAAACCGCCGTTGTCTTCCATCTGTTTACAGGCGTAGCGGATGAGGTCGGCGGCCTCGGCCACCTCTCCCAGCGATTCCATGCGGTTCTTGCCCACCTCCAGCGCCATCGCCGCAGAAATCTCGTAGATGCGTTCGCTGATGATATCGGCCAGTTTGCGCAGCAGGTGGATGCGCTCTTCCCAATGCAGGTGGCTCCAGGCGGGGAAGGCGGCTTTGGCTGCGGCGACCGCGTCGGCGGCGTCTTGCGCGCTGCCTTTCTGGAAGGTGGCCAGGTGCCAATCGGTGTTGATGGGGGAGTGGGCGTAGTGCTTGTCTTGGGCGTAGCGCTCCTGCCCGTTGATGAGCATGGGGTATTCGCGCCCGAGCCCGCCTTTTACTTTTTCCAGCGCCTCCGCGAAGCGGGTATGCAGTTCTTCAGGGGGATTGAACATGGTACTGTAGGTGAGTTTGAAAGAAGCTTCTTCCGGCATAATTCAAAATCCTCCGTAAATATTGGCTTGTTTTGGTGATTGTATCATAATTGCCCCCCTCAGCTGATGATTATGGCTTCCCTTGTAGCTGCTTGTGTGTCAATCGCGCGTCCTCGCGAGGAGCGCAGCGACGCCTGTGCCCGTCATTTTGCGAACGGGTATGGCGATCTGCAGTTTTTTTGTTTCCACAACCGCAACAAAGCATACACTGCAGACTGCAGCGCCCCCTTTGGCAATCTCAAAGCTCACAGCATGCTGACAGCTGGGGTTTGCTACATCGCGACCTATCCAGAAGACTTACAGGCAGATTGCCACACCGTTTTGCCTGGAGTGCCGTTTCGTCGGGGAAGCGCATTTGGACAAAACGGTTCGCAAGGACGAATCGCGCGTCCTCGCGAGGAGCGCAGAGACACTGAATTCATATGGCTTCCCGAGGGGGAAGCTGGCGAGCGTAAGCGAGACTGAAGAAGGTCTTTTCACTCCCTCTCCCCCGCTGCGCGGACCCTCCCCAAAGTGGAGGGCTTTTATTCGTTCCCGCAGGGTCTCCTGACCCTACAAGGCATACGACTAAAAGGTCTCTTTTGTTAGGTGCCACTCAAAACGATAAAAGCGAAGACCATCGGTTAACTATCTCTTCGGTGAGGACACCTTCGAAAACGGGAGTTAAAGAAATTAAATCCTCCTGTAGGTTTAAGAGAATTGATTCAAAATTGAGCTCAAAATCAGCCACTGCTACATTAGCGCGCTTGCCCTTCCTGGCTTGACGGTAAGCCAGGTACAGGTTTTCAAAAGTGGTAATTTTTGGATAAAGGTTTGTAAATGTTTTCAGTATTGAAAATACCCTGTGGGGGGATCCCCCCCCCCCACACCCCCCTTATCAGAATTACAGAACCCAGAACCTCAGAAGCTCAGTTGCCAGGGGACACCCGTTAGGGTGCAGGTGATACGCAACGAAAACCGATGCCGCTGTAGCGACCGTCAGGGCTGACGTAGCTGCGACCCGCTGTACGCAAGCCGTTCCAACTGTTGTACCAACCCCCACCGCGCAGCACCTTATCACTGCCGCTGGCAGGGCCTTGTGGATTAGCATAAGGAGAGCTGCTGTAATAAGTTCCTAAATACCAATCGCTCACCCACTCCCAGACATTGCCAGCCATATCCAGCGCGTCATACGGGCTGGCGCCGGCCGGGTAGCTGCCCACCGCGCTGGTATCGCCCAGGCACGTGGAACCTGTGGCGTTATTATTGGAGTTCGCCAAACTGCAGTTGGGGTCTCCGTCTCCCCAAGGGTAAGCTATGACCGTCGTACCGCGCGCGGACTTCTCCCATTCCGCTTCCGTTGGCAGGCGCTTGCCCGCCCAGGCGCAGTAATCTCCCGCGTCGTACCAACTGACGTAAATTACGGGGTAATTGTCAAACTCAGGATTGCCGTAATAAGACGGCCGGGTGTACGACGAACTATTCGCAGGTGCAGCGCAGGCGCCAGCTGCCACGCATTGGGCATATTGGGCATTGGTCACTTCGGTCTGGTCGATATAGTAGGCATCTAGGAAAACGGTGTGCAGGGGCAGTTCTTCTGACCAGCAGTTATATTCACCGTTGTGGTTCGGGTCGCAGCCCATCTGGAACTCGCCCTCTGGGATGTAGACCATACCCTGTGTGTTGCTTTTGTATGCAACGGGTAAATAAATCAGATTTTGCTGGATACGGTTTTCACCATCCGGAATGGACTGACCCGAAACTCCGGGAAGGACGCCGCAGATTTGAACAAGGATGAATAAACCAAGAACGAAAAACTTGAAATGCTTCATGTTGATACCCTCCTAAAACCCAACCTGACTGCAAGAAATAAACCATTCTAAATTAGTGTACACGATAATATATCGGTTTCAAAATCATTCTTCTCTCAATCTTTGTTTTTTGCGTGTGACCTTTCCAGGAGGTTCTGCATTGGGGACCTGAGACAAGGTAGCGCGACAACAAAGACCCTTAGACCTGCCAGGAACGACTGCGTAATCGCGAAGAGCGTAAGCGAGACTGAAGAAGGTCTTTTCACTCCCTCTCCCCCGCTGCGCGGACCCTCCCCAAAGTGGAGGGCTTTTATTCGTTCCCGCAGGGTCTCCTGGTCATGCAAAGAGCATGGCGCTCATCCGCCCTCCAGGCACCTTCTTCTTGGTGGGGTAAAAGGAAAGCGCAAAGCTGCGGATTACGGCCTGGCAAGCCGCAGACGCTGGAACGAGGCGTTCAGCAAATCCAGCACCAAGAGCTCCCCGCTCAGGCCGGGCTTGCCCAGCAGCAGCTTGGTGGTTTCGGCTGCCTGCACGGCCGCGACCATCCCGGCGCTAAAAGACAGCGTGCCCTGCTCGTATTCCTCGCCGTGTTCCATTGCGGCATCCGGGTAAATAACGTCCAGCAGCTGCTCGCCGGGCCGGACAACGCACACCTGCCCCAGCCAGCCGCCTGCCGCGCCGTGCACCAGGGGGAGCCCCGCCTCCGCGCAGGCTTTCTGCAGCGTTTTGCGCGTAGGGATGCTGTCCAGGCAGTCCACCGCCACCTGGCAATCAGAAAGCAGTTCCGCGGCATTCTCCGCGCTCAGCAGTGTCTGAAAAGCCTCCACCCGCGCGAGCGGATTGACCACCTGCATGCGCTGCTGCGCCGCCAGCGCCTTGGGTTTACCCAGGTTCAGGCTGGAGGTGAGCAGCTGGCGGTTCAGGTTGCTTTCGTTAAAGGTATCGGGGTCCACCGCGCGCAAAAAACCCACGCCCAACCTGCCCAAGTACTCCAGGGCGAAGCCGCCCAGACCCCCGCAGCCAACCACGAGCACGCGGCATTCCGCCAGGCGCGCCTGTTCTTCCTTGCTTATGGATAGCAAATTGCGCAGGTAGCGCTCCGGCTGCATGCTTATCCTCCCGCAATTAAATGCAGCACCTGCACATCATCGCCGTCTGATATCAGGCGGGCGTCATAGGCTTCCTCGGGCACATACTCGCCGTTCACGCGCACGATGATATGCCGGAAAATGAAGCCCATCTCGTCCAGCAGGGATTGCACGTTCAAGCCTTCGCGCCAGGGCTGCTCGCGCGTGTTGACGGTAATCATAGGTGCTTTTCCACGACTTCCAGCAGCATCGGCAGGTCCATCCCGATTTCCTTCAGGTGCGCGGGCGTGGGGACGCCCTCGTTGGTCCAGCCGCGGCGTTTGTACACCGCGTCCGTGAGCAGTTCGAACTGCTTTTCGCGGTAGGCGCGCGTGGCGGCGAGCTTTTCATCCAGGCTCATTGTTTCGGGGTCCAAACCCTGCAATTCGCGCAGCTGCTTGTCGTAGCGTTCCTGCCGGGAGAGGTACTCTTCCGCGGTCACAGGACCGAGCGAGCGGTAAGGCGCTTTGTCGTGCTGGCGCAGGCCGCTTCCCATGCGCAGGTTGAACACGCGCTGGAAGTTATAGACGCGCTCCGATTGCCGGATGAGCTCCTCGTTATCAATGTGTTTGCCAGTCACCGCGTTAAAGATATCCACGTAGTTCTGCACGTGTTCGGGCACTTTGGCAGGCGCGTCGGTTTTGTAGTTATCCGCCGGCACGATGTCGTTCCAGGGCAGCTTACAAAGCCCGCACAGGCCAAACCAGGTCCGGAACATGGGGTAGTAATACAGGGCGTAAGCTTTATCCTCAAAGCTGGGTATCTGGTTGTTGACCATGTCCATGAAAATCAGCCAGGCTTCATCGTGCTGGGGACCTTTGTTGGTGAGCGCGAAGCCGCCTTGCTGCGCCAGGCTCTCTTTGTGCAGGTACTCGGAGTACTCCAGACCTTTATTCTCCATGCCGATATCCTCGAGCAGCTGGGGGTCAGCGCCAAAACGCTCCACAAAGACCTTTTTCAGCCGGCGAACGCCCAGCCCCACCAGCAAGCCAAAGCCTTCCCCGCGGGACATCTGGTGCATGAGTTCCAGCGAAGCTTTTGCGTTGCCAAAGCGCAGGTCCAGCCCGCCGGTATGTTCCGGCCCGATTTGCTCACGCTCGTAGCACTCCATGATGAAAGCAACCGTGGTGGCGTAGGAAATCAGGTCGATGCCGTACGTGTCGCAGTAAAAGTTTTGTTCCAGGATGGCTTGCGGGTCAAAGATACCCAGGTTGGAGCCGAGCCCGGCGGCGCATTCGTACTCCGGCCCGTCCACGGTCACGCACTGCCCGGCGTAAGGTCCGGTCAGGAGCTTGAAGTGGTCAGCGGCTTTCGCGCAAGACATGGTGCAGCCGTACCAACAGCCGTCGTGGATGCCCTGGGTCAGATATTGCGTGATGAACACCTCGGGGGAGATTTTCACCGCGTCGGGGTCCCCGCCGGTCTGGAAGTTGCGGGTGGGCAGCAGGTCATACTTATCCATCACCAGGATGGTATTGGCGGTGCCGATTTTGCGCATGCCGTTCTGTTTTTCATCCAGGTCGTGCATCTCTTTGTGGTACTTGACGCCGATGCGGTTGATGGCGGCCAGGTCGGCGGGGTCATTCAGGTTGGGCTTGATGCCTTTGAACTTTACCACCAGGGCTTTGATGTGCTTGTCGCGCATGATGGTGCCCAGACCGCCGCGCGCGGCTTGCTTGAAGCGCACGGTCTTGCGGCGCGGGTCGTAGAACGAAAAATTCAGCATGCCCATCAGAACGTGCTTGGCGGCGCTGCCGGAGGAGACCACGGAAACGTGCACTTTGTCCTCTTCGCTGCCGGCGAAGCGGGTGGTAAGCTCCTCCGCCAGCAGATGCGAGTCTTCGGGGTATTCCTCGCCCTCTTCAATGGAAATCAGACCCTCGTTGCCGTCGATGAAGATAATCAGGTCTTTTTCGGCTTTCCCCTGCAGCTCCAGCGCGTCCCAGCCGGCAAATTTGAGCAGCGGGCCGAAGTATCCGCCGGCATTGCTGTCAATCGGGATGCCTGTAAGTGGAGAAATGGCGCAAACCAGGGTTTTGCCGGTGCCGGAGTACTGCGTGATGCCGCCCAGTGGACCAACGCTCATCACGATTTCGTTCTCGGGCGAGTTCCAGCGGGTTTGGGGCGTAACCGCGTTCCACAGGTACCACAGGTCAAAGCCTTTGCCGCCCACGAACTTGTCTTTCATGAACTCGGTGACCTCTTTTTCCTCGATGCGCAGGTCGCCCACGTTGATGTAGAGGGACTTGTTGGAATACCCGCGGTGGATTTTGGCGGGTGAGTACTTGATTTGTTTCAGAATTTTTCCCATGGGTGCGTCCTTTCAGCTCTTACTTACCAGAATTTCAAGCGCGCCTTCGGGGCAGGCTTTCACGCAGATGTTGCAGGCAATGCATTTGAAAGGAACGAGCTGGTCGTCGCTGTAGAACATCGAGAGTTCCGAGCAGAAACCGACGCATCCCAGGCAGCCCACGCATGCCTTCTTATCAATGCGCACCACGCCGTTTTTGTCGCGGTGGATGGCGTGGGAGGTGCACATGTTGATGCACTCGCCGCACTGAGTGCACATAATCGCGTGAAAGGTGTTGAAGTTATTATTGATGCGGATGGTGGATTTGAGGCGGTCGTCCGTCTTGAAATACGCCCGGGAGCAGGCCAGCTCGCACTCGCGGCAGCCTGTGCAAATCTCCTGCTTATGGGTGAGGACTTTCATCAGGAGCTTCCTTTCGTGTGAGTGATGCTTTTATTTTAGGATGAGGGATGCTTTCCGTCAACCGGAAAGGACGCGCCGCCAGGCGGCTGAGCGCGTTTTTGTGGATAGCTCAAATGAATTACTTCAGCGATTCGTAGCGGATGGGTTCCACTTCGCGGGCGGCATCGGCTTTTTCTTCCACTTTCCCGTTCGGGTAGTAAAAGCGCTGCCGGAGCTGCCAGGTGAGCGGACCGTGGTGGCGGTATCCCTGGTACGTGCCCCAGAACTGGCACACCCGGAACCAGATGATGCTGAAAAAGTGCTTCCCCAAAACCTTCTGGCGGGAGGCGTTTTGCATATCCCGCTGGATATTGCGGGAACTGAGCCGTAAAAAGTCCAGAAATCCGAAGCGCTCGTGCGTGAAGATGTGCCTGAAAGCGATTGCTTCGCGTTTGTAGCGGTTGTAGACGCCGCGCGGTGTTTCGTTGTGCACGTGCACAATCACCGCTTCGGGCGCGTAGTGGATTTTATAACCCGCCTGCATGATTCGACTGGCCCAGTCCAGGTCTTCCAGACCGGGCAAGGTCTCATTGTAGGGGTGTTCCAGGGCCAGCGCACGACGCACGGCCACATTGGCGTTGTTGCAAAAGGCGCTGTCCTGATAGGGCTGGGTAGTATCCGGGTACCAGCTGGCAAAGATTTGCTCTTCGGAGTATTTGGTGGTCTCGCCGCCACGCTGCTTGCCGTAGACCAGCGCGATTTGCGGGTCCTCAAAGGGAGCCAGCAGTTTTTCCAGCCAGTCCGGGTAGACGGGGTAGACATGCGCGCTGGCAAAGACCAGGATTTCCGCGCTGGCGGCTTGAATGCCGCGGTTCAGCGAGTGTCCGAAAGTGAACTCCTCGGGGCTTATGCGCACAAGACGCACAGGGTAGCGCTGCGCGATTTCCACGGTTCGGTCAGTGGAGCCTGAGTCCACCAGGATAATTTCCGTGTCTTGCAGGGTTTGGCGGGCAATGCCTTCCAGCAGGCGGGCGATATGCTTTTCTTCGTTATATGAGCGGATGATGATGGAACAGCGGGGCTGGGTCAATAGGCACCTGTTTTGCGTGTTTTTCCGGGAGAAGCTCCCTCGGAAGAATATTATACATTGTTTCTACGGTATGGCTGGGCTTTGGGTATCCGTACAGCAGGCTTTTGAGTTCGTTCGTCACCGCGAGCGCCAAGTGTGTCTTCCTGAGCGCAGCGTGACGATACCCAAAGGGTCCTTTGTCTTCCTGCGTGCAAATCGGGAGATTGCCGCGGTCGCTGGCGCTCCCTCGCAAAGACGAATCCCACGTCATCCTGACACCCTGACTAGTACAGGTCGCTAGCGAAGGATCTTGTGCTTTCGTCGACGCGAGCGCAGCGAGGCGATCTCCTCCTTTTTCCCGTCGTCGCGAGCGCAGCGTGGCGATACCCAAAGGATACTTTGTCTCCCTGCGGGCAAATCGGGAGATTGCCGCGGTCGCTGGCGCTCCCTCGCAAAGACGAATCCGATGTCATCCTGATGCCCTGACGAATACAGGTCGCAGCGAAGGATCTTGTGCTTTCGTCGTCGCGAGCGCAGCGTGGCGATCTCCTCCTTTTTTCCGTCGTCGCGAGCCTGCGAAGCGATACCCAAAGGATACTTTGTCTCCCTGAGTGCAACTGGGGAGATTGCCGCGGTCGCTATCGCTCCCTCGCAAAGACGAATCCCATGTCATCCTGACACCCTGACGAATACAGGTCGCTAGCGAAGGATCTTGTGCTTTCGTCGTCGCGAGCGCAGCGTGGTGATGCCCAAAGGATACATTGTCTCCCTGAGTGCAACTGGGGAGATTGCCGCGGTCGCTATCGCTCCCTCGCAAAGACGAATCCCATGTCATCCTGATGCCCTAAAGGGTACAGGTCGCTAGCGAAGGATCTAGCTAGTTCGTCATCGCGAGCGCAGCGTGGCGATCTCCTCCTTTTTTCCGTCGTCGCGAGCTTACGAAGCGATACCCAAAGGGTACTTTGTCTCCCTGCGTGCAAATAGGGAGATTGCCGCGGTCGCTATCGCTCCCTCGCAAAGACGACTTCTCATCCTGGGCAGAACGAAGGATCTTGTGCATCTTACCAAGCAGATTCTTCCCTTCGGCTTGTGTCCTTCATGGTGTCAAAACCCACGTCTTACGCATTCGCCGACTATACGGTCCCCCTCAACAAAAAAGCAGCAGCCAAACAGCTGCTGCTTCCATACAATCACTGTAGGACTATCTGCCCTGGCGGGTGGCCCGGTCCACAATAACCGCGCCGACCAGCACGGCGCCGCGCACGATGTACTGAATGGAAATATCAATCCCCATCAGGTTCATGCCGCTGGTGAGTGACATCATTACCAGCGCGCCGACGATGGAGCCTGGGATGGTGCCCACGCCGCCCGCGGCGGAAACGCCGCCGACGAAGGCGGCCGCGATAGCGTCGGTCTCAAATCCGAGACCGGCAGTGGTCGTTGCGGACTGCAAGCGGGAGGCATACAGGATGCCGGAGAGTGCAGACAGCATGCCCATCGCGCCGAACACGATGTAGGTGATTCTGGAAACGCTGATACCGCTCAGCTCTGCCGCTTCGGGGTTGCCGCCTACGGCGTAAATGTGGCGCCCGAGCGGGGTCTTGGTGGTGATGAAGGTGAATACAGCCACGACCAGCAGCACAACCACCAGGCTCCAGGAGAGGCCGTTATAACCCGAAAGCACCCAGGATACGTACCCGATAATCGCAGCGATTAGCACCTGCGTAAAGATGAAGATTGGCATGCTCGGCACTTTGAAGTTGTAAGACTTCTTGGTTCTGCGGCTGCTAATGGAGTTCAGGATGAAGAATATAATCCCCAGCGCGCCAATCAACAAGGTGATTTTGTGGTTGTTATCCAAAAAACCAAAATCCGGGATATCGGGAATGAACCCATTGCCAATCGCGTTGAAGACTTTATCTTTAATGATAATCGTGCCGGTGCCCATCGTTACCAGCAGCAGCGCGCCGCGGAAAATGAGACCGGCAGCCATTGTTGAGACGAAGGCAGGCACGCCCAGCCTGGCAATTGGTGTTGAGGTCAGCAAACCGGAGAGGATGCCGAGGATAAGCGCAGCGGGGATGACTGCGTACACTGGCAAACCCCAGGCTGTCATCGCGATTGCGGCAAAAGCGCCCAGGAAACCTGCCAGGTAACCCACCGAAAGATCAATATGGCGGATAACGATGACCAGTGTCATGCCCACAGCCAACACGGCAATATACCCCATCTGGTTTAGCAGGTTGCTGATATTGCGCGAGGAGATGAAAACGCCATCTGTAGTGATCGTGAAGAAAATCATGATCACAACCAGGGCGATGAACATGAAGTATTGGCTGATGTTCGATTTTAACAGGCCGAAAATTTCAGTAAGGAATGACGTTGCTCGTTCTTCTTGAATGTTGGGATTTTCTGACATCTTGTGTCTCCTCAATAATCAACTGCCATAGCCATAATTTTTTCCTGCGAGAATTCATCAGCACTGAGTTCGCCTTTGATTTTTCCCGCGGACATCACATAAACCCGGTCGCTCATTCCCAGAATTTCCGGGAGCTCGGATGAAATCATAATGATGCTCATCCCTTGATCCACAAGCGAATTCATGATGGTATAGATTTCATATTTTGCGCCGACGTCAATGCCGCGCGTGGGTTCATCCAGGATCATTACGCCCGGTTTTACGAACAGCCACTTCCCCAACGAAACCTTCTGTTGGTTGCCGCCGCTCAGGTTGCGCACTTTTTGTTCGATGGAGGGGGTCTTAATGTTGAGGTTCTGCTTGTATTCCGAAGCAATGACAATCTCTTCGTTTTCATTAATAATGCCCCGCGACGCAATTTCCCTCAGGTTCGCCAGCGTGATGTTGTGGCGCACGTCGTCAATCAGAATCAGGCCGTTGCCCTTGCGATCTTCGGTAACATATGCCAATTTTGATTGGATCGCGTCCCCCGGATTTCTGAACTTTTGTTCTTTGCCTTTAATCCACAGCGAACCAGTAACCCGAAAATGGTCCGGATTGCCAAAAATGCTCTTGGCAAGTTCAGTCCGGCCGGAGCCCATCAAACCTGCGATGCCAATGATTTCGCCCGCGCGGACGCTGATGCTTACATCTTTCAAAATATCACGCCCAAGGGAAGGAGAGTACGCGTTCCAGTTTTCCAGACGCAGAACTTCTTCCCCTGGTTCAATCTTTTCACGGCGGGGGAAGACGTTATCGATGGAGCGCCCGACCATGTGCTTAATCAGGGTGCTGTCCGTAACCTGGCGCTCTTTGTTATCCAGGGTGCAAATTGTCCTGCCATCCCGCAGGACGGTGATAGTGTCCGCGATGGAAAGCACCTCGCGCAGTTTATGGGAGATGAGAATGCACGTGACGCCCTGCTCTTTCAGCCCCTTAATCAACTCCAGCAAGTTATCGCTGTCATTTTCGTTCAGGGCGGCTGTCGGTTCGTCCAGAATGAGGATTCTGACCTCTTTCTTAAGCGCTTTCGCGATTTCAACCAGCTGCTGCTTCCCGACACCCAGAGTCTTAACCTTCACCTCGGGAGAAATGTCCAACCCAACTTTCTTCAGGATTTCATCCGCTTCTTTGATGGTTTTATTGGTGTCGATGACAAAGCCGCTGTGGATTTCGTTCCCTAAGAAGATATTTTCATACACAGATAATTCCGGAACCAAGGCCAGTTCCTGGTAGATAATCGCAATGCCAGCTTTTTCACTGTCGCGAATGCCGTTAAAATGTTGCAACACACCATCGATGAAGATTTCCCCTGAATAAGAGCCGAAAGGATGCACGCCGCTGAGGACTTTCATCAGGGTCGACTTTCCTGCCCCATTTTCGCCAACCAGGCAGTGTATTTCGCCTCTGGCGACGCTGAAGGTGACCTCATCCAGCGCCTTAACCCCAGGAAACTCTTTGGTGATGGACTTCATTTCGAGAATCGAATCTTCCATGAGCTTCTCCTGCAGATAAAAAACTAATTGTGAAATCCGGGATAGTGACTGATGGTCAATCACTATCCCGGTAAAGCCTACCAGGGCTTACTCAAGACCGGTGAACAAATCAGCGGTGTAGTAGCCGGAGTCGATGATGGCGGCCTTCACGTTGGCCTTGTCCACGGAGACAACCGCAGAAGGTTTGGCGGGGACGTCAATCACCTTGTTGTTGTAGGTGGTGGTTTCTTCGGGTGTGCCGCCTTCGAGGAAAGCGACAGCAGCCTTGATGGCATCGGCAACGAGCGTGCGGACGTCCTTGAGGACGGTCATGGACTGCTTGCCGTCGATGATGTACTGGACGGAGGCGACTTCGGCATCCTGGCCGGTGACGAAGTATTCAGTCACATCGGCGTCGGCGGCGAAGGCGTCGGCGATGGCGCGGGCGGTGCCGTCATTGGGGGCGAGGATGAAGACCTTACCCTTGTCCGCGGCGGCAGTGGCGGTCAGGTTGGATTCGGCCAGGGTCTTGGCGACGTTGAAGTCCCAGTTGGTGGTAATCTGACCGATGATCTTGCCCATTTCATCGCGGGTGAGGGTGGCTTTGTCCTGCAGGGCCACGGCTTCGGCAGAGTTCTTGATGACGAAAGTGCCGTCAGCGATCTTAGGCTGGAGGACGTTCCAGGCGCCTTCAAAGAAGAGGAAGGCATTGTTGTCGGAGGCAGCGCCGGCATAGAGGTACAGGGGGTTGCCGGTGCCTTCGGCTTTGTCCACCAGGTACTGAGCCTGAGCGGCGCCAACGGAGACGGAGTCGAAGGTGACATAGTAATCCACAGCGTCGGTGTCGGTGATCAGGCGGTCATAGGAGAC
>JBCFBH010000013.1:30104-35631 GCA_038562595.1 Anaerolineaceae bacterium | reverse complement strand
CGCAGGAATATTCTTTTCTTCAGCGTGTATTTCCTCATCTTCTTCGCAGGTATGGGCGTTATTCAACCTTTCCTCAGTCTGCACTTCCGCTCGATTGGCTTCAGCGGCGTTCAGGTTGGCGCCCTGGGAACATTCAGCTCTCTGGGTCTCATCCTTACCGCCACGCAATATGGCTTATTCTTTGACCGCAGCTCCCGCAAGCGCCTGACGCTGGCGCTCTCCCTGTTCCTGCTTACCCTGACGCTCTACTTCCTGCCCTTCATGCGCGGCTTTGGTATCGTGCTGACGCTCTATGTGCTTCATCGGATCATCACCAGCTCCAGCATCACCGCCACGGAGAACCTTTCTTATCAGGTCTCGTCTGGGGCAGATGCCAACGGAAAGGTTTCCTTTGGAAAATTGCGTATGTGGGGCTCGGTTGGCTTTGGCATTACCGCGGTACTGGGCGGCTGGCTCTTCGGCACACAGGGGATACAGGTTAACGACCAGATTTTTTTGGCATTGATGCTGGTCTCCCTCGGTCTGCTCCAATTTGTAATGCCGGCGGATTTTTTCCGCGACGGAAAAGCCGAACGGAAACAGGGCGCTGCCGCGAGTCTGAGAGGCATTATCAGTCTAATCTTCGCAGATCGCTATCTTTTGCTGACCGTGCTTGCGCTCGCGCTGACGGATCCACTCAGCGACGGCGTGCGCTCTTTTGAGCCAATCTTCATGAAAGACCTGGGGCTTACGGAGAGTATCATCGGCGCGGCGGTCTCGCTGAGCTGCTTTACCGAAATCCCGGTCATGCTCTTGGGCGACCGCCTGATCCAGAAGCTGGAAGTCCACCAGCTGGTGTTTTTCATCCTGATTTTTGACCTGTCCCGCCGCCTGCTGGTGTGGTTTTTCCCCTTTGGCTGGCTGGTGTTCGTTCTGAATATTCTGACCGCGGTAAGCTTTTCCCTGCGGCTGATAACGACCATTCACCTGATTAATTTGCGCGTACCCCGGCAGTACACCACCGCCGCGGCAACCTTTGTGAGCATCACCCTGAATGGTATTTTCCACATGCTGAGCAACGCCCTTAGCGGCGTGGTGTACGATACCTACGGCGGACGGCCAATTTACCTGGTCAGCGCGTGTTTCTGCGTGATCTCCCTGGTCTTTGCGTTGGCTGCCCGGCGCGCAAAGGCGCAGGAAAGCCTCCCGCCGGCGCTGGGATGATTGTTAGCGGCATATTTCCCTGAGTTTGCCGGCAGAAAGGAACGATATGATTACCATTCGCGAGTACGCCCGCATGTTGGAAATGGAACAGGATATCATCCACATCCAGTCCGAAGGATTGGGCGATGCCGAGCTGCTGCTGCAGCCGTCAAACGGCGGCAACTGCATGGAATGGATCCTGGGGCATATCGCCGATGGACTCAAGACCATCCTGCGGGTTCTGGATGCCCTTCCACCGCAGGGATTACCGGATTTGAGCCGCTATCGGCGGGGTTCAGAAGCCATTTTGGGGCCGGAACCAGGCTTGTTAGGACGCGCCAGCTTGCTGGAGGCCCTGGACATGCTGCATGCTGCCGTGCAGACCCGCCTGGCGGAGTTAGACGAAGCCGCTTTTGACGAGGAAATTATCATATTTGGGGATCAGACGCACCGGCGCGGCTGGTGGGCGCTCTTCTTCCTCTTCCATCACAGTTATCACGTTGGGCAGCTGGAAATCCTGCGCAACCTTGCCGGCAGGACGGAAAAGCTTATCTGAAATTACGGCATACTTCCCGCGTCCACGTTCCCGGGCTGGAACGGTCTTTGTCTGCTGCCTGGCAGCGGCGGTTGTATCCCTCTTTATCCTCTGTTCGCCCATTTTCTGCGGTAAGATTGAGCCATTAAGCGGACGGAGAAGTGGGATGATAAAAATCATTACAGACGGTACATGGGTTATTCCCCGGGAACTGCTGGTAGAGCAGGACATCCCTGTGGTTCCTGCCTGTGTATTTTGGAGTAACGAACAATTTCTGGACCGCCTTCACGCCAAACTTTCTCCGGTGGAACTGTTCATCCAGCTCGCCTGTCCTGTGCTGGGCATCAAAACCGCCTCCGGCGCGGTGGCGCTGCGCGGATATGCTGAAGCGTAGAATGGTGGCGGCAGAATGATATTATCCCGCGTAAAAAACCTGGCTAGAACCCGCCCGATCGCATTGATCGTTCTGATATTCCTGGCATTCATCGCGCTTGGGATGCCGGACGGTTTGCTGGGGGTGGGCTGGCCTTCCATCCGGGCTGGTTTTGGTCAGCCTTTGGACGCGATTGGGATGCTGCTGTTCACCATGATGGTGGGATACCTGACTTCCAGCTTCCTGAGCGGCGAGCTGAGCCGGCGCTGGGGCGTCGGGAGGGTGTTGATTATCAGCTGCCTGGTAACTGGCGCGGGTTTGATTGGATACACGCTGGTGCCGCGCTGGTGGATGATGGTGGCTTTGGGCTTACTCGCCGGTTTGGGCGCCGGAGCGGTCGATTCCAGCCTGAATGCCTATGTCGCCGCCAACTTCGGACCAGGGCTGATGCAGTGGCTGCACGCCAGCTACGGCATCGGGGTCACAACCGGTCCGCTCATCATGACCGCCATGCTCGCACGCTACAACAGCTGGCACCCGGGTTACCTGGTGGTGGGCGGCTTTCAGCTGGTGCTGGCGCTCAGTTTTCTGTTGAGCTTGCCCCTCTGGAATTGGAAAAAATCGGAGAACGTGCACGCGGAGGACCAGGCGCCTGCTACGGGCGCCAGTCTGAAAGAATCTCTGCGCTTGCCGCGCGTGTGGGCAAGCATGGCGCTCTTTTTTTTCTATGTCGGGTCTGAAGTGACCCTGGGGACCTGGGTTTACTCGCTGCTTACCGAAAGCCGCGGCATCGACCCGAAGCTGGCGGGCTATTTCGCGGGCAGCTATTGGTTCACCTTCACATTGGGCCGGGTCCTGGCCGGGGTGTTCACCCGCAAAATCAAGATTCAGAAGCTGGTGGTCATCTGCATTGCTGTCGCGCTGGTTGGCACAGTGGTCCTGGGGCTGAACCTGGGAACCTGGGTGAACCTGGCGGCTGTGGCGCTGGTGGGGTTTGCTTTCGCGCCGGTTTTTCCCGGGTTAATGTCCGGAACGCCGGAGCGCGTGGGGCAGACGCACAGCAACAACACGATAGGCATGCAAGCCGCGGCAGGCAGCCTGGGGGGTACCGGTCTGACCAGCCTGGTGGGGGTTTTGGCGCAGAGCTTCAGCCTGGAAGTTGTGCCGTTTGTGCTGCTGGTTTTTCTGGGCTGTATGCTGGGGCTGTACCTGCTGTTCCGGCGCAAAGGGAATGCTGGGGCAGCCGCCGGGCAGGGTTAGAATTCCCCGTACGCAAGGAGCGGCTGTCTGGTCAGGCGTTTATCTGGCGGAAGCGCGCGAGCGAATCCTCTGCCGACACGAACGCATTAATCCCAATCCTCTGTCATCCTGGGCCTGCGTAGGATCTTTCCTTTGCAGGTCTCAGGGACGAAGCATCCCCGCAATGGTGTCGACCCTCATCCGGTGCATCAATGAAGCAAATTTTCCCCTGCCTACAAACCCCGCAATCCAATGCCCGGTTGAAGAGCGATACCAGGCGACTCCTGCCCCGCCGAGCCCACACCTCTCATCCAACTTGACGCCCGTCAATAAGTGCCTATAATTCAATGACTGAACTTTATGGAAACAGAACTGTCCGCAGAAGAGAACAGCCGCGCGCTGGAACTCCTTACCCAAATCGAAGCTAACCCCGACATCTCGCAAGCCAGTATGGCGGATGCGCTCGGCGTTGCCGTGGGCACCATCAACTGGTACCTCAAGCGCTTGGTTTCCAAGGGTTATGTCAAGGTCAAACGCGCCCAGCGCAAAAAGCTGCGCTACATCATCACGCCCGAAGGCATCGCGCTGCGCGCCAGCCTGACCGTCGATTACATCCGCACCTCGTTCGACCTGTACCGCCGCGTGCGCGAACGCTCCGCCAAATGCATTGAGGAACTGCGCCAGCGCGGCTATAGCAGCGCGCGCATCTTTGGAGACGGAGAAGTGGCGGAGGTTATCCGCCTGACCTGTATTGAGCACGGGGTCGAGGTGACCGAGGCGGACGGCGCGCCTGAAATCCACATACAGGGCATTAAACTTGCACTTGTATTTCCCGACGCGGAGGCATCCAGCCCTCCTGCGCAATTAATGGTATATCGAGGTAACTATGGACCAGGAAATTGACCTTTCCGGAAAACGCGTCTGCGTCACTGGCGGCGCGGGCTTTTTGGGGACGCACCTGATTAAAAACCTGCGCGCCAAAGGTGCGCGGGATATATTCATTCCCAAATATGAAGATTATGATTTGGTAAAACCCGAAGATATCGCGCGCATGCTGAATGATTCCCGGCCGGATATCATCATCCATCTGGCCGCGCATGTTGGCGGCATTGGCGCCAATATGGCCAAACCAGCCGAGTTTTTTTACGACAACCTGATGATGGGCGTCCAGCTGATGCACCAGGCCTGGCAGCGCGGCGTGGAAAAGTTTGTCGCCATCGGCACCATCTGCGCCTACCCCAAATTCACGCCCATTCCTTTCAAGGAAGAGCATTTGTGGGACGGTTATCCCGAAGAGACAAACGCGCCTTATGGGCTGGCAAAGAAAATGCTCTTAGTCCAGGCTCAGGCCTACCGTCAGCAGTACGGCTTCAACGCCATCTTCCTGCTGCCGGTCAACCTGTACGGGCCTGGAGATAACTTTAATCCGGCCAGCTCGCATGTCATCCCCGCGCTCATCCGCAAATGCCTGGAAGCCAAAGAGCAGGGCGCCAGCGAAATTATCGCCTGGGGCGACGGCTCACCCACGCGTGAATTTATCTACGTGGAAGACGCGGCGGAAGGCATCGCCCTGGCGACGCAGGTCTATAATGGAGCTGAACCGGTCAACATCGGTTCAAGCTTCGAAATCAGCATCAAAGACCTGATCGAACTCATTGCGCGCCTGACCGGATTTGAAGGCTCTATCCGCTGGGATACCAGCAAGCCAAACGGGCAGCCGCGCCGCAAGCTGGATACCACCCGCGCGCGCGAGTACTTTGGCTTCAGCGCGAAAACCAACTTTGAGGAAGGTCTTCGCCGCACTATCGCGTGGTACCAGGAACACAGGAGCTGAAACGCGTGACTGAACTCCCGAATTCTAACAAACTGGTGGTGCTCAAACCAGCAAAAGGCTGGCTGGGCATCGACCTGAAAGAACTCTGGTTTTACCGCGAGCTGATTTACTTTTTAACCTGGCGCGATATCAAAGTGCGCTACAAGCAGGCTGCCCTGGGGATTGCCTGGGCGGTGCTGCAGCCGGTGCTCACCACCGCGATTACCTCGCTGGTATTTGGAGTGCTGCTGAAGGTACAGTCCGACGGACTGCCGTACCCGGTGTTTGTGCTCTCAGCGCTGCTGCCCTGGCACCTTTTTCAGCTTTCTCTGCAGAAGTCCAGCATCAGCCTGGTGGGGAACGCCAACCTGATTACCAAAGTGTA
>JBCFBH010000013.1:14243-30094 GCA_038562595.1 Anaerolineaceae bacterium | reverse complement strand
CGTAATTATCCCGCTTTCATCCGTGCTGGCGGTGCTGGTGGATTTTGCCATTTCCCTGGCGCTGCTTTTTGTTGCCATGGCGATTTTCCGCATCCCCCTCACCCTGAATGTGCTCTGGCTGATACCGCTGACGCTTTTGGCGGTGCTGGCGGCGCTGGCGGTGGGTATGTGGCTCTCCGCGCTAAACGTGCAATATCGCGACATCCAGCAAATTGTGCCTTTCCTGGTGCAAATCTGGATGTACGCCTCGCCGATTGTCTACCCCATCAGCACTATCCCGGAAGGCACGCTGCGCAGCCTGTACAGCCTGAACCCGATGGTAGGGGTGGTGCAAGGTTTCAGGTGGGCTTTGTTTGGGGGCACGCCGCCCGATTTCACGCTGGCTATCTCCAGCGCGGCGGTAGTTCTGCTGCTGATTAGCGGCTTGTTCTTCTTCCGGCGCATGGAAAAAACTTTTGCGGATGTGGTCTAATGAACGCTTCTGAGTATTCCATCCAGGTTAAAGGCATTTCCAAGCGCTACAAAATCGGCAGCGCCCAACAGCGCGCGGATACCCTGCGCGACCTTATCAGCAGCCAGGTGCAAAAAATCGGACAAAGCTTCTCGCGCGGGGGGCGCGCCAATAAAACCGCCAATACCATCTGGGCGCTGAAGGACATCACTTTCGACGTCCGGCAGGGGCAGGCGCTTGGCATTGTGGGGCGTAACGGCGCCGGCAAGAGCACCCTGCTCAAGATTCTCTCCCGCGTGACCGACCCGACGGAAGGCTATGGCGAACTGCGCGGGCGCGTGGGCTCGCTGCTGGAAGTTGGCACCGGTTTCCATCCGGAACTGACCGGACGCGAGAATATCTTCCTGAACGGTGCGATTCTGGGCATGAGCCGCAAAGAAATTCAGTCCCGCTTTGATGAAATCGTCGATTTCTCGGAGGTTGGGCAGTTCATCGACACACCGGTCAAACGTTATTCCAGCGGAATGTATCTGCGCCTGGCCTTCGCGGTCGCGGCGCATCTGGAGCCGGAAATTTTGGTTGTGGATGAAGTGCTGGCTGTTGGCGACGCGGATTTTCAGCGCAAGTGCCTGGGCAAGATGGGCGACGTCGCCCAGCAAGGACGCACCGTGCTGTTTGTGAGCCATAACATGTCTTCCATCCTGCGCCTGACCGAAGAAACGCTGGTGCTGGAGAAGGGCAAAGTGCTGCTGCGCGCGCCTTCCGCCGAAGCCGTGGACTTCTACCTGAACCGTGGTCTCAGCAAGCTGGGCGAGCGCTTTTGGGAGGAGGACGAAGTGCCCGCCTCCGCGGCGCCATTCCGCCCGCTGGCCATCCGCGTGCGCGCGAAGGACGGCGCGGTCTCAGATTCCGTGCGCAGCGTGGAACCCTTCAGCATAGAAATTGAGTACGCCCTGAGTGAAGACCTGACCGGCTTGCGCGTGGGTTTTTACCTGATGTCCACCCGCGGAGAGCCCATCTTCACCAGTTTCGATACCGATTCCAGCGAGCTTTTCCAGGCGTACCCCGCGCGAGCCAAAGGCACCTACACCAGCCGCTGCGTCATCCCCGCCAACACTTTAAATGAAGGTCGTTTTGTGCTGGGCATCAACGCCAGTTCCTACCACATCCGGCGCTACTTCCAGGACGAGCAGGCTCTGACCTTTTCGGTGGATGCCAGCGGCGCGCCCGGCACGCATTGGCCTGAGCCCAGGCCGGGCGGCGTCCGACCGGTGTTGGACTGGCAGATTGCGCGGGAGGAGTGAGCATGGACATCCGAGGGCGCATGAAAAACCTCCTGGACGACCTGCCGCTGACCGCGGACATTTACTGGCAGCTGCGCGGCAAGCGCAAGCCCTGGTCGGCGCATTATGAACTGGAGGGCTTAAAAGCCGTCCTCCCGCAGGCGCTGGCTGACCTAGCGGCTGGCAAACAATCGTCATCGCGAGCGAAGCGTGGCGATCTCCCTGCCAACGAGCCTCTGTCATCGCTGACAGAAGAAGTGCTGAACCGCCATTCAAAAAAAGTCTGCCTGTTCGCCTCTCTGCATTATTGGATAGAGGAAAGCGCGCTGATTGGTCTGGCGCTGGCTGGGCAGGGGCACGACGTGAAGCTGGCTTACCTTCCCTACGCTGAATGGGACAAAGAAATTAGCCCCTTCGACCTGCGCCGGCAGGACCTCTATACCCGCGCGGTTTTCGCGGAGGCGAAAGACTTCCTGCGCCTCGCTCCGCTGGTGGATGACAAGACCTCCGTCGAAAACCTGCCCGCCGAAGTGCTTCAGGCGGTCGAGCAGGTCTCGGACTTCGACACCCAGTATACCCTGCAGGTGGAAGAAACCGATGAGCGCTCCGCGCTCTACCGTCTGCGCTACGCGCGCAACCTGCAGGCAGCCGGCGCGCTGTATGCCTGGCTACAGGCTGAGCAACCCGACGTGGTGATTGTCCCCAACGGCACCATCCTCGAGATGGGCGTGGCGTATCGCGTCGCGCGGCTGCTGGGCCTGCGCGTGGTGAGCTTTGAATTTGCCGACCAGCGCGAGCGCATCTGGCTGGCGCAGAACGACGAAATCATGTCGCACGACACCAGCGCCCTGTGGCAGGCGCTTGGGGGCCAGAGCCTGCCCGAAACCGCCCGCCGCGCGATGCTGGACCTCTTTGCCGCCCGCCGGAACGCGAAACTGTGGGGCAATTTTGCCCGCCAATGGCAGCAAACCCCACTGCAGGGCGCCTCGCAGGTGCGCGAAACGCTGGGTTTGGACCAGCGTCCGGTTGCCCTGCTGGCGACCAATGTGTTGGGAGACAGCCTCACCCTCGGGCGCCAACGCATCTCGGCGACCATGGCGGATTGGATTGTCGGCGCCATCGCCTTCTTTACGCGGCACCCCGAAGCCCAACTGGTGGTGCGCGTGCACCCGGGCGAACTACTGACCCACGGAACCTCGATGGTGGAAGTCATCAACGCCAAATTCCCGCAGCTTCCGGAAAACATCCACATCATCCTTCCTGGCGATAAGACCAACACCTATGACCTGGTCGAAATCGCGGATTTCGGGCTGGTGTACACCACCACCGTCGGGATGGAAATGGCAATGGCGGGGCTGCCCGTGATTGTGGCAGGCAAGACCCATTACGCCCGCAAAGGCTTCACGCTCGACCCGGAATCCTGGGAGGCGTTTGAGGACATGCTGACGCGCGTGTTGAGCGACCCGGCAGCCTTTCGCCTGAGCCCGCAGCAGGTGGAGCAGGCCTGGCTGTACGCCTATCTGTTCTTTTTCGAATTCTCGCTGCCTTTCCCCTGGCATTTGCTCTGGCTGGCAGATGATTTTTCCACCCGACCTCTGCGCAGCGTGCTGAGCCCGGATGGCCAGGCGCGTTACGCGCCAACCTTCGGGTATCTGGTGGGGGAACCCCTGGACTGGGCTGCGCGCGGCTTGGCGAGGTTGAGTGAACTGCCCGCGCAAACGGAGGAGAGCGCATGACTGAGCATGATATTAAACAGGAAATTGGCCGCTTCTACAACGAAGTAGGTTGGCAGGTGGAGGAAGACGGCAATTTTCAGAACGCCCAATACGAAGATTTGCGCCGTGTCTCAGCCGAATACATCGCCAGGGCGCACGCGCGCGTGGCGAGGCATCTGCCCAAAAGTGGGCGCTACCTGCTGGACGCCGGCTCCGGACCTGTGCAGTACGATGCCTACCTGCAGTACTCCGCAGGCTACGAGAAGCGGGTGTGCCTGGACTTGTCTTTTGTGGCGCTCAAGCAGGCAAAGGCGAAACTTGGCGAACGCGCCTGGTGCGTGGTAGCCGACATCGC
The DNA here is from genome assembly GCA_038562595.1 of Anaerolineaceae bacterium. GTDB lineage: Bacteria > Chloroflexota > Anaerolineae > Anaerolineales > Anaerolineaceae > Mesolinea. The sequence goes on along the minus strand of JBCFBH010000013.1, from coordinate 26,290 downwards.
CCACCTGCCCTTCAAACCCGAAGCCTTCGACGGCATCGTCTCGCTGCATACCATTCACCACCTGCCGGCGGATGAAAAGCCCGGCTGTTACCTGGGCTTGTACGAGCGCCTGACGCCCGGAGGCAGCCTGGTCACCGTGGACGGTTGGTCCGAGCATAAGCTAAGGAATACATGGGCCTTGCTAATCCGGCTGGCAGAAAAATTGCGTCGGGATAAAAAGCCTGCTCAAGCCGAGGGTAAACAGCCCGCGCCGGCGGAAAGTAAACCCGCGGGCACTTATGTGGTGAAAAACAATGCCGCCTGGTTCAAAGCGGCTGTCGGCAGCCAGCTGCCCGCGCGGATACTCACCTGGCGCAGCGTCAGCGTGCACTTTCTGCGTACCGTCATCCAGCCGGAATGGGGCGGCAGATTCTGGTTGAAAGTGCTTTATCGGCTGGAGGAATGGTTCCCCCGCTATTTCGGCGAGAACGGGCAGTACCCTTTAATTGTGATTACAAAACAGTAAAAACGCACCCGCGAAACAAGGAGTTCGTATGGATTGGACTAATAAAGTTGTTCTGGTCACCGGAGGCACCGGTTCCTTTGGCAAAAAGCTTATCAAAATCCTGGTTGAGGAGTACCACCCCACCAAAATCATCGTCTTCAGCCGGGATGAGTTGAAGCAGCACGAAATGCGCACCAGCGGATACAACCACCCTTCTATCCGCTATTTCATCGGGGACGTGCGCGACCGCGAACGCCTTTCGCGCGCGTTTTACGGCGTGAACATCGTTGTGCACGCAGCCGCCCTCAAGCAGGTGCCGGCTTGTGAATACAACCCGATGGAAGCCATCAAGACCAATATCCTCGGTTCCAGCAATGTGGCGGATGCCGCGATTGAGAACGGCGTGGAAAAAGTGCTGGCGCTGAGCACAGACAAAGCCGTGAACCCGATTAACCTGTACGGCGCTACCAAACTGGCAGCCGAAAAGCTGCTGATCCAGAGCAATGCCTACGCCGGCGGGCGCAACACGCGAATCGCCTGCACCCGTTACGGCAACGTGGTCGGCTCGCGCGGAAGTGTGGTTCCGCTCTTCCTCAAGCAGCGCCCAAGCGGACACCTGACCATCACCGATGAACGCATGACCCGCTTCTGGATTTCGCTGGAGCAAGGCGTGCGCTTCGTCATTCGCTGCATCGAACAAATGCAGGGCGGTGAGGTGTTCGTGCCCAAAATCCCGAGCATGAGCATGATGGACCTCGCCAAAGCTATCGCTCCCGAAGCTCAGGTGGATATCATCGGCATCCGCCCCGGCGAAAAACTGCACGAAACCCTGATTTCCGAGGATGAAGCCCGCACCACCGTCGAGCTGCCGGATATGTTCGTCGTTCAGCCGGCTTCCGCCATGTGGTTTGGGCGCGCCTGGGAGAAGCAGGGCAAGGCGCTGCCGGACGGCTTCCGCTATTCCAGCAATAACAATAGCGACTGGCTGGACCTCAGCCGCATCAACGAAATGATTGCCCCGATTGAGAAGGACTTCGAGAAGGACCCATTGGCATGAAGAAACTTCTGGTAACCGGCGCGAGCGGACTGCTTGGGCTGAACCTGGCGCTGAAAGCCGCGGAGCTTGGCTGGGATGTGACCGGCTGGAGCGGCCGGCGCGCGTTGGCGCGCGTGCCTTTCCACACCGAACAGGTGGACCTGGCAAATCTGGAGGATATCCCCGCGCGGGTTGCCGCGCTTTCTCCAGACCTGGTCATCCACTGCGCCGCGCTGGCAGACATCGATAAGGCAGAGCAATTCCCGGCGCTGGCAGAAAAGTTGAACGCCCAGGCGCCCGCTGCGCTCGCGCAAGCCGCGCGCGGCGCAGGCGCGCAGCTTGTCCATATCTCCACTGACGCGGTTTTTGATGGGCTGCGCGGCGACTACCGCGAAAGCGACGAACCAAACCCGATCAACGTCTATGCCCGCACCAAGCTGGCAGGCGAACAGGCTGTTTCCGCCGCGTATCCGCAGGCAGTCATCGCGCGGGTGAACTTCTACGGCTGGTCCCCTACCGGTCAGCGCAGCCTGGCGGAGTTTTTCTACACCCATCTGCGCTCTGAGCAGACAATGAACGGCTTTACGGATGTGTTTTTCTCCCCGCTGTATGTGGGGCACCTGGCCGAATTGCTGCTGAAGATGGCAGAAGGGCGTCTGGAAGGGCTGTACCACGTCTTCTGCCCGCAGGCCACCAGCAAATACGCCTTCGGAGTCAGCATCGCGCGCCTGTTTGAACTGGATGAGAGCCTGATTAACCCCACCGAGCAGCGGGAAATTCCTACATTCGCGCCCCGCTCGCTGAATTTGAGCATGAACACCGATAAACTGCAAGCCGCGCTGGATGACCCTTTACCCGGCGAGACGGAAGGCTTGCAAGCTTTTTACGCGGATTGGCAGGCTGGCCTGCCCGACCGCCTGGTCGCATCGATAGCCTGAAAATCACGCTGCAAAGTCTGCTGTATAAAGGAGACCTCATGGAACTTACAATCGGCAAGCATACCGTAGGAGACGCGCGCCCGACCTATTTCATCGCGGATATTGCCGCCAACCACGACGGCAGCCTGGATAGGGCGCTGGAGCTTATCCGCCTGTGCGCGCAAGCTGGCGCGAACGCCGCCAAATTTCAGAATTTCCGCGGCCCGAAAATCGTATCGGATTACGGCTTCACGCATATGAACGCCCAGGTTTCGCACCAGGCCAAATGGCGCAAGAGCGTGGTGGAGGTCTATAACGACGCTTCCATCCCCTTCGAATGGACGCCCATCCTCAAACAGGCCTGCGACGAGGCTGGCATCGACTACTTCTCTGCCCCTTACGATTTTGAAGCGATTGACATGCTCGACCCGTTCGTGCCGGCGTACAAAATCGGCTCCGGGGATATCACCTGGTTGGAAGCCTGCCTGCGCATCGCCGGGAAAGGCAAGCCTGTGCTGCTGGCTGCCGGCGCCTCGGATATTGCCGATGTGCAGCGCGCGGTGGATGCCATCCTGGCAGTCAACTCCAGGCTGGTGCTGATGCAGTGCAACACCAACTACACCGCCGTCGATGGGAACTTTGATAATATCCATCTGAATGTGCTCAAAACCTTCCGCGCCATGTACCCGCAGCTGGTATTGGGACTTTCGGATCATACCCACGGGCATGCCGCGGTTTTGGGAGCCATCGCGCTCGGCGCGCGCGTGGTGGAGAAGCACTTCACGGACGACAACAGCCGTGAAGGTCCCGACCACGCCTTCGCGATGAACCCGCGCGCCTGGGCGGAGATGGTGACCGCCGCGCGCCAATTGGAACGCGCGCTCGGCAGCGGCAACAAGCACGTGGCGGATAACGAACGCGAAACGGTAGTCATCCAGCGGCGCTGCCTGCGGGCGGCCCGCGCCATCCAGGCCGGCGAAGTGCTCACGCGCGACATGATTGACGTGCTGCGCCCCGCGCCCGCCGGCGCGATTATGCCGTACGACATCCAGGCGGTGCTTGGCACCCGCGCCCTGGTGGCGATTGAGCCCGGCCAGGAATTGCGCTGGACGATGCTCGGCGCCTGAAGCTTGTGGATTGAGTAGAGGTTAGCTTTGCGCGTCTTGTACTGCACCCGCTCCGACAGCCCGCACGACCGGCGTTTTTTGACCGCGCTCGGACAGAGCGGCCACGAAGTGTACGCTCTGCGCCTGCTGGGGGGCAAGCCCCTCACCCCCAAAGGCGTGACCGAGGTGCCCTGGCAGGCGGTGAGCGGTTCGTTCAGGTTGAGCGACCTGCCCGGGCAGCTGCGCCAGCTAAGGCGGCTGCTTGCCAACCTGCAGCCGGACCTGGTGCATGCCGGACCAATCCAGGACCTGGCTTTTTTGGTTGCCAGGGCTGGCTTTCATCCGCTGCTGACCATGAGCTGGGGCTTTGACCTGATGAAAGACGCCTATCAGTCCCCTCTTCTCCGCTGGCAAACGCGCTACACCCTGCGGCGCTCCGACTACCTCACCTTGGACTGCCAGGCGACGGCCGACCGCGCGCTTGCCTTTGGCTTCCCGCGCGAGCGCATCTGCGTGTTCCCATGGGGCGTGGATTTGGACTTTTTCTCCCCGCAGAACAGCGTGGTGCCCGGCAAAAACTGGCGCGCCGCGCAGGGCTGGGAAGAAAAAACCGTGCTTTTGTGTCTGCGCTCCTGGGAACCGAATTATGGCGTGGACGTGTTGGCGCGCTCTTTTGCCAGGGCGGTACTCAAAAACCCGCAGCTGCGCCTGATTTTGCTGAGTGACGGTTCTGAGGCGAAGAAAATTCACGCGCTCCTGAAAGGCGTGGAAGACAAAGTGTACTTCGGGGGGCGCGTGGAGCTCTCCGCGCTGCCCGGCTGGTACGGCGCCGCGGACCTGTACGTCAGTCCCTCCCACGTGGACGGCTCGTCCGTTTCCCTGCTGGAGGCGATGGCGTGCGGCTTGCCTTCCATTGTTTCCGACATTCCCGCCAATCTGGAATGGATTCAGGACGGACTGAACGGCTGGGTCTTCCCGGATGGGGACGCTGAAGCGCTGACCCGGGCTATCCTGGCAGCCGCGCAGCAGGATTGGCGCGCCTGTAAACTGCAGGCACGGCAGGACGCCGTGCTGAAGGCGGACTGGAACAACGGCGTGCGCAAGCTGCTCGCCTGTTATGAAGATACTGCCGCATTTGGAAAATCGAGAAAATTATGAAAAAGAACATTCTCCTCATCGCTTGCGCCCTCAGCTTGCTGGCGGCTGCCCTGGCGTGCAACCTGCCGCTCAGCCCGCGCTCAGCGCCCGAAACGACCCCCACGCCCGACTACGGCATGACCTGGTTTCAGGGCGAAGGCATGCAGATCCTGCTGCCAGACACGTACGTTGCCCGCAACATTCAGGACGACATGCCCGGCATCCTGGCAGCCATCCGCACCTTTATGGGCGAAGGACCATCCCCGCTTTCCTCCCTGGCAGATAACCTGGAGGGGAACGTCTCGTGGTGGGGCTACGACGCGGCTGCGCCCGCGGTTTCGCCGGTGCAACTGCTCGTCGTGAGGAACGAATCTCTGGAAAAATCCCCTGTCAGTCTGTTTGGCACGGCGCTGCGGCTCTTCCTGGGCAAAAACGCGGAATTCTTACAAACAAGCTCTTATACAACCAATGGACGGGAAGTCACGCGCTTCAGTTACGCGGATGAGAATACCGGCTGGCAGGCTTATGTCTTTAAGGAGCAGGACCAGCTGTGGGTGGCGCTTTTCATCACCCCGCCTGCCAACCTGGCAGCTCAGCAGGTTTATTTTGAGTACAGCGTCAATTCTATGCTGATTGCTCCGCTGCAGGAGACACACCAGCCCTAAAAGGCGGTAAGCCCATGACCGAACCTAAAATCCTCGCAATCATCCAGGCACGGATGAGCTCCAGCCGCCTGCCCGGCAAAGTGCTGCGCGACCTGGGCGGCAAACCGATGCTGGAGCGGGTCATCAGCCGGGTCAGCCGCGCCCGACATATCAACGGGCTGGTGGTAGCCACCACCGTGGACAGCACAGACGACCCCATAGCCGCTTTTTGCGCCCGGCGCGGCACGCCCGCATTCCGCGGCAGCCTTTATGACGTTTTGGACCGCTTCTACCAATGCGCGCTGCAGAATCAGGCGGATGTGATTGTGCGCATCACCGCCGATTGCCCGATGATTGACCCGCAGGAAATTGACCGCGTCATCGCGGCATTTCTGGAAGGGGACTGCGACTTTGCTGCCAACCGTCTGCCCCCGCCGCAAAATCGCACCAGCCCGATTGGAATGGATACCGAGGTGTGCAGTTTTGCCGCCCTGGAACAAGCCTGGCAGCACGCGGCGGAGAAGTTTGAACGCGAACACGTCATGCCCTACCTTTACGACACCCCCGGGCGCTTTCGGGTGAAAGTGGTGAACACCGCGCCGGACATGGGGCACCTACGCTTTACGGTGGATACCGAGGAAGACCTGCAGGTCGCCCGCGCGATATACGCCGCTTTTGGGAATAAGGACGATTTCAATCTGGAGGACTTGCTGCGCGTAAGCGCGCAAAACCCGCAGTGGCAGCACAGCCTGGCGGGAATTCCACACAAATCCTTTCTGGACGTGGATGAGCGTGCCGCCGCGCAAGCGCAGGAACCCATCCCCGCGGGCGAGAAGAAAGACGAACTGCCGCAGCCTGGTAATTCGCTAAGCGCCGGCGCCCAAGCCTCCCCGCGCTGCCCCTTATGCGGCGCGAGACAGGCGCGCGTGCTTGAAAAAGTCAGCTCGTTTGGCTTCAGCGTGCCCTATTTCCACTGCAAAGCCTGCGGTTTCGTTTTTCAGGACGCGGCTGCCAGCAAAGCAGCCGACCCTGCATTTTACGCGGAAACCTACCGCAAACTTTACCAGGCAACCGAAGACCCGACCCCCAAAGACCTGCGCCAGCAAAGCCTGCGAGCGGAGGACCAGGTGCGCTTTTTGCGTTCGTGCTCCGTGGATACCCTCGGACGCGTGCTGGATATCGGCGCATCGAGCGGACGCATGCTGCTCGCGCTGCGCGCAGCGTACCAAGCGGAAGCCGTGGGCGTGGAACCCGGCAATGCTTACCGCGCGCTGGCGGAAGCGCAGGGCTTGCAAATGTTCCCCTCGCTGGAAAGTCTGCTCGAAAGCCAGCCGCAGCCTTTCGATTTGGTCAGCCTGATGCATGTACTGGAGCACTTTGACGACCCGCTCGGCAGCCTGCGTCAGATTCGTGAGAAGCTGCTTTCACCCAGGGGCTGGCTGCTGCTGGAGGTGCCGAACTTTTACGCGCACAACAGCTACGAACTGGCGCACCTCAGCTGCTTTACCCCCGCCAGCCTGAAGGAAATGCTGCGCAAAGCCGGCTACCGGGTGGTCAACCTGCGCAAGCACGGCTACCCGCGTTCAGAGCTCTTTCCGCTCTTCCTGAATGTGCTGGCTGTGCCGCTGGAGAACCCGCCGGAGCCGGCTGAAACCAGGGTGGAACGCTGCGTGCCTATCCGCCGCAAGCTTGCCATGTTGTGGCGGCGCGCGCTCTCGCGCCTCTTCCCGCGCAGAGCCTGGCTGCCGTTGGAGGGATAAACGATGGCTCTAATCACCTTGTTCACTGCCCCCAAGCCGTTCACCAACGCGCATATCAGGTTGATTCAACGCAACGCGCTGGCCTCCTGGCAGGCGCTCGGCCCGGAAGTGGCCGTCGCCCTGGTCGGGAATGAACCCGGCATCGCGGAAGCAGCCGCGGAATTTGGATTTGCGCACTTACCGCAAGTTCAGACCAACACGCTGGGCACGCCGCTGATCAGTTCCATCTTCTCCCTGGCCAGAAACCTGAACGACAGCCCTTACCTGGCTTACGTGAATGCGGATATCCTGCTTTTTCCGGACTTTGTGGACTGCGCCCGCCGCGTGGGTGAGGCTGTGGAACGCTTCCTCATGGTTGGGCGGCGCTGGGATTTGCGCGTGGAAGAACCCTTGCGCTTTGACCCTGAGGGGCAGGCCGCGCTGCTGGAACGCCTGCGCACCGCGGGGCAGCTGCACGCCCGCACCGGCAGTGATTTTTTCATCTTCCCACGGGCGTGCTTTCAACTTATCCCGGATTTCACTGTGGGCCGCGCCGGTTGGGATAACTGGATGATTTATTACGCCCGCGCCCAGGGCTGGCACGCGATTGACGTTAGCGCTGATCTGACCATCATCCATCAGGATCACGATTACAGCCACCTGCCTGATGGGCAGCGGCACTACCGCCTGCCGGAAACCGGGGAGAACGTGCGGCTTGGGGGCGGATGGCGCACCGTTTTTACCCTGGATGACGCCTCGCATCAGCTGCGCGGAGGAAAAATCACCAGCTTTCCCCGCGGTTGGAGAAAATTCTGGCGCGAGGTCCAAAACTACCCACTGCTCCATTGGAATAATTACGCGCTTACGCAAGTCCTCTTTACCCTTTTTCATCCCAAGCGCGCCTGGGGTGAATTCTGGAAGAATCGCGCGTTTCAGAAAGCCAGACAGGAAGTTTGAAGTATGCCCAGAATTGGCATCAACCCATCCCGCAATCAGACCGTCAGCTTCGCCCCGCCGCGCGTGACTGTGGCGGTGCTTGTGTACGCCCCGCATCAAGCCGGCTACTTCCAGCACCGCATGGACGTTACCCGCCTGACGCTGGAAAGCATCCTGACCAATACTGAGGAGCCTTACGAACTGCTGGTCTTTGACAACGGCAGCAGCCCGGAAATGGTCGCCTACCTGCAAGGCTTGTTTGCGCAGGGAAAGATTGACCGCCTGGTGCTTTCCGCGCAGAATATCGGCAAGCTGAACGCGCTCTATCGCATCGCGCGGCTGGCATCCGGCAGCGTGATTGCCTACAGCGATGATGATGTTTACCACCTGAAAGGCTGGCTGCCCGCGCATCTCGCGGTGCTGGATACTTTCCCGAACGTCGGCGCGGTCACCGGCTTTTACATCCGCCAGCGCGTGGTAATGAGCTCTGAAAGCACCCTGGCCTGGGCGAAAAGCTCTGCCGAAAGCGTGGAACGCGGTCTGTTGATGCCGCGCAAGTGGGAAGAAGAGTACATGAACAACTCCGGGCGCACGGAAGAGCGCTACCAGAGCGAAGTTGCCGGGGTTGAGGATGTGGTGGTTTCGCATCAAGGGCTCAAAGCCTGGGTCAGCGCGCACCATTTTGAGGTCCTCACGCCCAAAAAGGTGCTGCTGGAAGTGTTGGAGGAGATGCTGACGGACGGTTGGAGCGACCAGTTGATGGGCAGAATGGTCGAAATGGATGACCGCATGGACGCCAAAGGCTACCTGCGCCTGACAACCTACGCGCAAACCATGCGCCTGCTGGGCAACGCCCTGGATGAGGAAGTGGTTGCACTCGCCGCAAGGGACGGCATCAGCGCTCAGGCCGCTGCCAACGGCAAAACGCGTGCCGGCCTGTTTGCTCTCCTTGCAAGCAACCGACGCGTGCGCAATGGGATTCAAGGACTGATTAACTGGCTTTACGGGCTGCTGCACCAGAACGGGAGGGAATGATGCGTTTTCTCATCGTGGGTCTGGGTTCCATCGGCAGACGGCACTTGCGCAACCTGCGCGCGCTCGGCGAGAATGACATCCTGCTATACCGCACGCACCGTGCCACTCTGCCGGACGAAGAGCTGGAAGACCTGCCGGTTTTCACGGATTTGGCTGAAGCGCTGGCGGAAAAACCGCAGGGCGTCATTATTGCCAACCCGACCTCCGCGCACTTAAGCACGGCGCTGCCTGCCGCGCGCGCAGGCGCCAACCTGCTGATTGAAAAACCTGTCTCGCATACGCTGGATGGGCTTGAGGAATTGCATGAAGCGTTAACGCAGAATAACTGCCGGGCGATGGTGGGTTTCCATTTCCGCTATCACCCGGTATTGGGAGAGCTCAGGCAAATCCTGGTGGAGGGCAGCCTGGGATGGACGCTTTCCGGCCGCGCCCACTGGGGCGAGTACCTGCCCGGTTGGCACCCCTGGGAGGACTACCGCGTTTCTTATGCCGCGCGGGCCGACCTGGGAGGCGGCGTGACGAACACGCTCTCCCATCCCTTTGACTACCTGCGCTGGATGCTGGGGGAGGTCGTTTCCGTGCGCGCGGAAATGAGCAGGCTGAGCGACCTGGAGCTTGACGTGGAGGATAATACGGAAGCCCTGCTCGAGTTCGCGAACGGCGCGCGCGTCGCTGTCCATCTGGATTACTACCAGCAGCCGCCTTCCCACACCCTGGAACTGAGCTGTGAACGCGGCCGGGTCTTGTGGGATAACGCAGACGGCAGCGCGCGGGTTTTCGCTGCGGACGGACAGACCAATCGGCAGATTACCCCGCCGAGCGGCTTTGAACGCAATGATATGTTCCTGGCGGAGATGGCGGACTTTGTCCGTCTGTGCCGCGGCGGGAATTTTGAGTACTGTTCGCTGGAGGACGGCATCCGCGTCCAGCAAATCGTGGAGGCGGTCCGGCAGTCCCACGCGCAGCAGGGCCGGAGCGTCAGCCTGGCATGAAAGCGAAAGCCGCCCTGGTGGTAAAATCTAAGCGGAATTTCACGGGAAAAATATAAAAAATGGAACAAAACGTCCTGAATAAATTCGACATGAGCGGGCGCGCGGTGCTGGTAACCGGCGCGGGCGGTCTGCTGGGCAAACAGTTTTCGCTGGCGCTGGCGCAGGCGGGCGCGAGCGTGATGCTGGCAGACCTGGCGGAAGACCTGGCGCAAGCGCAGGCCGAATCTATCCGCTCTCTGAGCCTGCGCGCGGAAGCCCTGCGCGTGGATGTGATTGACCCGAATTCCACCCGCGCGATGGTGGAAAAGACCCTGGAGCGTTTTGGCCGGCTGGATGCGCTGATTAACAGCGCGGCCATGGACCCCAAATTCGACCCGCAGCACCAGAGCCAGCAAGACGCCAACGCCTTCGAAAGCTATTCCCTCGAAAACTGGCGCAAAGCGCTGGACGTGAACCTGACCGGAATGTTCCTGGCTTCACAGGCAGCCGTGGCGCCGATGCTGGCGCAAGGCGCCGGCGTGATTGTGAACATCTGTTCAACCTACGGTTTGAACGGACCGGACCAGCGCATTTACGAGCGCCCGGACGGCAGCCGTTCTTTCAAGCCGGTCTATTATTCCGTCACCAAAGCCGGCGTGCTGGGTTTCACGCGCTACCTGGCAGCGTACTACGCGGGCAAAAACATCCGCGTCAACGCGCTCACGCCCGGCGGTGTGTACAATGGGCACGACGAACACTTCACCAAATCTTACTCCGCCAAAACCATCCTGGGACGCATGGCGAACCTGGACGAGATGAGCGCGGCGATGCTCTTTCTGGCGTCGGACGCGTCTTCGTACATGACTGGCAGCAACCTGGTGGTCGATGGAGGCTGGACGGCATGGTAAAACCGCCCGAAGTATTGGCTCTCATCCCTGCCCGCGGCGGCTCCAAGGGCATTCCGCGCAAGAACATCCGGGATTTTGCCGGCGCGCCCCTGATTGCCTGGAGCATCGCCGCGGCTATACGCGCTGAAACAGTCACCCGTGTGATTGTCTCAACGGATGACCAGGAAATCGCGGCGGTGGCGCGGGAGTGGGGCGCCGAAACGCCTTTCCTGCGCCCTGCGGAACTGGCACAGGATGAAACCACCGATTACCCGGTCTTCCGGCACGCTCTGGACTGGCTGTCCGCACACGAAAATTACCACCCGGAGGTCGTTGTACAGCTGCGCCCGACCTCGCCGGTACGTCCCCTCCGCTGCGTGGATGAGGCTGTGAGACTGCTGCTCGCGCATCCCTCGGCGGACTGCGTACGCGGGGTGGTGCCTTCCGGGCAAAATCCCTTCAAAATGTGGAAGCTCGACGCGGAAAGCGGGCGCATGCTGCCGCTGCTGCAGCTGGAAAGCCTGGCTGAGCCCTATAACGCCCCCCGCCAAAGCCTGCCAAAAACCTACTGGCAGACCGGGCACATAGACGCCATCCGCGCCCACACGATCCTGGAAAAAGCCTCGCTCACCGGCGATGAAATTTGGCCGCTGATGATTGACGCGCGCTTTACCGTGGATATTGACACCCCCGCCGATTGGGAGCGTTATGAACGCCTGCTTCACGATCCGCAAATTCAGGCGGTTGACCCGCTGGTCAGGCGGCGCGCTTTCCCGGCCCGGGTCAGCCTGCTGCTGATGGATTTTGACGGCGTGTTGAGCGACGATTTGGTGTTCACCGACCAGGACGGGCGCGAATCGGTGCGCTGCAGCCGCTCGGACGGCTTGGGCTTGAGCCTGCTGCGCGAAAAAACGGATATTCAAGCGGCGGTGCTTTCCCGCGAGGAAAACCCGGTGGTCAGCGCGCGCTGCCGCAAGCTAAAACTGGAGGTTTTCCAGGGCGTCCGGCAAAAAGACCAGGCGCTGAAGGACTTGATTGCGGCGCGCGCTTTGAACCCCGCGGAAATACTTTATGTGGGCAACGACCTGCCCGACCTGGCTGTGCTGCCGCTGGTCGGTTATTTTGCTGCCCCTGCCGACGCGCACCCGGACGTTT